>NZ_CP108143.1:6109936-6411713 GCF_036206005.1 Streptomyces sp. NBC_00178 | reverse complement strand
CGCGTCGTCGTCATCGACTGCACCGACACAGGTGCGTCCCCACCGACCGCCACCGACCCGACCTGGATGCGCCGCGAGGGGCGGCGCACCGCGAGCGGCCGGGCCGGCAGTCCGGGGAGGCCCAGGGCGACCGGTTCTCCAGTGGTCATGACGTCACCGGCTCCCGCCGATGGTCTCGCGCGCCGCTCGCAGGGATTCCTTCAGCGATCCCATGGTGGCGAGCACCGCGGTGGGCTCGTAGCCGCAGTGCGCCATGCAGTTGGCGCAGCGCGGGTCCTTGCCGCGGCCGTACTTCTCCCAGTCGGTCTCCTCGATGAGCTCGCGGTAGGTGGGCACGTACCCGTCGCTCATCAGGTAGCAGGGCCGCTGCCAGCCGAAGAGGGAGTAGTTGGGGATCGCCCAGGCCGTGCAGTCGAAGTCGGCCTTGCCCTCCAGGAAGTCCAGGAAGAGCGGGGAGTGGTTGAGCCTCCAGCGACGGCGGTTGCCGCCCGCGAAGGTCTTCTTGAAGAGCTCCCGGGTCTGCTCGACGCCCAGGAAGTGCTCCTGGTCGGGGGCCTTCTCGTAGGCGTAGGCGGGCGAGATCATCATCTCGTCCACCTTGAGGTCGTCATTGAGGAAGTTCAGCACCTCGATGATGGTCTGCGGGGTGTCCGTGTTGAAGAAGGTGGAGTTGGTCGTCACCCGGAAGCCGCGCCGCTTGGCCTCCTTCATCGCCTCCACCGCCTCGTCGAAGACGCCTTCCTTGGCGACGGACTCGTCGTGCCGCTCACGCAGCCCGTCGATGTGCACGGCGAAGGCGAAGTAGGGCGACGGGGTGAACTTCTCGAGCTTCTTGCGCATCAGCATGGCGTTGGTGCAGAGGAAGACGTACTTCTTCTTCGCCACCAGCTGACGCACGATCTCGTCGATCTGCGGGTGCATCAGGGGCTCGCCCCCGGCGATGGACACCATGGGAGCACCTGATTCGAGCACGGCACCCACAGCCTGCGCGACGGGCATGCGCTGCTTGAGCACGCCGGCCGGGTGCTGGATCTTGCCACAGCCCTCGCATGCCAGATTGCAGGCGAACAAGGGCTCCAGCTCGACGATCAGCGGGAACTTCTCCCGCTTGCGGAGTTTCTGCTCGAAAAGATACGTCGCAACCTTGATGGACTGACGGAGCGGCATGGCCATCTGGGCTCACCTCCTGGGGAGCAACAAAGATCGGTGCCATTCATGGAAAGCCGGAAGCACAGCACGAAGAACGCGGAATGCCGATATTCCACCGCGGACCGTGCCGATACGGACGAGCTCATGCTCTGGAGCGTCCACGACCACCCGTACGGCCGCAACAGGACGGGGGCCGGTGCGCAGGGCGGTGCGGAGTGTGGCCGCGGACTCCATGTCGACGGCGATGGCACCGGTGGCCAGCAGACCGGCCCGCTCGGGGCCCCTGACGACGTGCGCGGAGCCGGCCAGCGGGCCGGTGTGGACGGCCCGGCCCGGCACCGCCCTGGTCAGCGCGTCGACGAGCACGCCGGTGCCCGCGCAGGCCGTCGTGCCCGAGGCGTCGCGGGTCTCCTCCGCCACGACCAGGTCGCCGGGGTGCATGCCGGGTGCGAGACCGGCGCAGAAACCGGAGGCGATGACCGCCGTGCCCCCGGCCCCGTGGCGCCCGAGGGCGGCCCGGACGGCGTTCTCCGCCGCCCGGGGGCCCATCCCCGTGCTGATGACGCTCACCGGGCCCGGCGCGTCGCCCCGCCTGCCGGTGCGCAGGGCGAGGCGCTCGATGCCGAGCGCGCAGGCGATCAGCAGCGGTGTGGCCGGGCCGGGGGGCGGATCCTCCGCGCCCTGCACCGGGTCAGGCTCCTTCACCGGTGCCGGCACCGATGCCGGAGGCGGTGGCGAAGGGATCGCCGTACACGTACCGGCCCAGGGCGGTGAGGGGGAACACCTGACGGTAGAGGTGGTAGTTGATGGAGAAGTCCCAGGGGAATCCGGTGCCGGTGAAGTGCGGCTCGTCCCAGGATCCGTCGGCCTGCTGGGTCTCGGCCAGCCAGGCGACGCCGCGTTCCACGGAGCGGGTCTCGCGCTCCCCGGCGGCCAGGAGCGCGAGGAGCGCCCAGGCGGTCTGGGAGGCGGTCGAGGCGCCGTGGCCGATCCACTTCTCCTCGCGGTAGGACCGCAGGTCCTCGCCCCAGCCGCCGTCGTCGTTCTGGACCGACTTCACCCACTCGACAGCCCGTCGCACCGAGGGGTGCGCGGCCGGCACCCCTGCCGCGACGAGGGCGGGTACCACCGAGCCCGTTCCGTAGATGTAGTTGACGCCCCAGCGGCCGAACCAGGCGCCGTTGCGCTCCTGTTCGGCGATCAGCCAGTCGACGCCCCGGCGGGCACGGGGGTCGCCGGCGCGGCCTTCGACGGCGAGCATCTCCACCACGTGACCGGTCACGTCGGCGGAGGGCGGGTCGATGACCTCACCGAAGTCGCAGAACGGCAGCCGGTTCGGGAAGGGGCTGGTGTTGTCGGCGTCGAAGGCGCCCCAGGCGCCGTTGCGGGACTGCATGCCGAGGGTCCAGTCGACCCCGCGTTCGATGGCCGCCTCGACCCTGGCGGGGTCGGGGTGACGGACGCGCCGCAGCGCGAGGACGACTTCGGCGGTGTCGTCGATGTCCGGGTAGCTGTCGTTGTGGAACTCGAACGCCCAGCCACCGGGGGCGAGTTGCGGCCTGCGCACCGACCAGTCGCCCGGCCGGTCGATCTCCTCGCCGAGCATCCAGTCGGCTGCCCGCACGAGCGCGGGGTGATCGGGGCTGACGCCGGCGTCCGCGAGCGCGATGGTCGCGAGACAGGTGTCCCAGACCGGCGACTGGCATGCCTCGACCATGCGGGCGCCGTCCTCGCGCCACACGGTGAACCGGTCCAGGGAGGCGAGGCCGGCCCGCATGACGGGGTGGTCGAGGTCGTAGCCCAGCAGGTGCAGGGCGATGACGGAGTAGACCGCCGGGGGCTGGATTCCGCCCCAGCAGCCGTCGTTCTCCTGGCGCTCGATGATCCATCGCGCCGCCGTGTTCATGGCGATGCGTCTCAGCCGGCGCGGCGCGACCTTGTGGTACAGGTGCAGGGCCTTGTCGAGTCTCTGGAAGATCCCGTCCCAACTGACCACCGGAGCTGCGGGTTTGGGCGGGCGCGGGCATGCCGGATCGGTGTGCAGCTCGTCCAGCGCGAAGGGCGCGGGCCGCACCGGCCGCTTCGCGGACACGATGGTGAGCGGCACGATGGTCTGCCGCGCCCAGCACCCGAAGTCGTAGATGTTGAGCGGAACCCACTTCGGGAAGAACATGAGCTCGGGCGGGAGTTCCGGCAGGTCGTCCCACTTCCACCAGCCGAAGAGGGCGAGCCAGATCCGGGTGAAGACCCGGGACTCCGCGATGCCGCCCTGCTCCCTGACCCAGCCCGCGGCACGCTTCATGTGCGGGTCGTCGGGCAGGTCTCCGGCCAGCCGGAGGGCGACGTACGCCTCGATGGTGGCGGAGAGGTCGGGCGGTCCCTCGTAGAAGGTGTTCCAGGTGCCGTCGCCGAGCTGCTCGCCCCGGATGAAGCGGGCGGCCGCACGGAGGGTGTCCGGGTCCTGGATCCCGAGGAACTGACGCAGCAGCAGGTCCTCCGCGTCCATGGTGACGTTGGTGGCGAGGTCCCCCTTCCACCAGCCCTGCTCGTCCTGCCGGCCGAGGAGGTGCTCCACAGAGCGCTCCGCGGCCTGCCGCGCGACGTCCAGGATGTCGTCCGCGGCGATGGTCGGTTCGGTCGGATCGCCGTCCGGAACTGCGCGGAGGTGCGCGGCCCCGGTGCTTCCGTCGGTCGTCGCTGTCATGGCTTCCCCTTCGTGCAGTTGGTCCTCTGCTGTGCTGGGGTCTCCGTCGGCGGACGCCCGTATCGGGCGCCCGCCGGCGACTGCGAGTCATATCTGGATGGTGATCATCTCTTTCGTACGACAACGAAGTCGGCGAGCGCGGTGAGCTGTGCCCGCACCCGTTCCGGCATGTCGACACCGTGCAGCGCCTCGATGGCCACGGCGTGCTGGCGGCGCGCTTCCTCGGCGGTCCACTCGCGGCCGCCCGCCTCCTCGATGAGCGCCGCGCGCGCGGCGAACTCCTCTTCGGAGAAGCTGTCGAAATCGGTGCTCTTGGCGTCCGCGGCGAGGAGTTCGCCCAGCCGCTCGGACGCCGGCCCGCCCGCGGCCAGCGCGGCCACGACGGGCAGGGACTTCTTGCGCTGGCGCAGGTCGCTCCACGTCTGCTTGCCCGTGGACTCCGGGTCGCCCCAGATCCCGAGCAGGTCGTCGACCGCCTGGAAGGCGAGGCCGAGGTGGTAGCCGTACGCCTCCAGGGTGTCGGCGGTGCGGTCGTCGGCGCCGCCGAGCACGGCGCCGATCGAGACGGCGCAGGCGAGCAGGGCACCCGTCTTGTTGCCCTCCATCTCCAGGCACTCCTCGACGGTGACCCGCTCGCGGTGCTCGTAGGAGATGTCCTGGGCCTGACCGTCGATCAGCTTGCGGCTGGCGGTGGTCAGCCTGCGGGTGGCGCGGCCGGCCTCCACGGTGCCGAGCTCCAGCAGGACCTCGTTGGCCAGCGCGAAGAGTGCGTCGCCGACGAGGATCGCCTGGGCGGGGCCGTGCACCTTCCACACGGTGTCGCGGTGGCGGCGCTGCTCGTCACCGTCCATCAGGTCGTCGTGCAGCAGCGAGAAGTTGTGCACGAGTTCGACGGCCACGGCGCCGGGGATGCCGGCTTCCGCCGGGGCGCCCGCGGCCTCCGCGGACAGCAGTGCCAGCGCGGGGCGCACGGCCTTGCCGCCGTCACCGTCGGCGGGCCGGCCCTGGGCGTCGATCCAGCCGAAGTGGTAGGCCGCGACGGTGTCCATGGGCGGCGCCAGCCGGTCCACGGCAGCTCGCAGCACCGGCGCTGACAGGGCCCTTCCGCGCTCCAGAAGCGCGGTGACGTCCGTGGTGTCCGCCACGGTGTCGAAAGCCGGATTCGCCGGGGTCACAGACTCTCCTCTTGTTCCGGTGGTACTGCTCATGCCGCCTCCTGCAGCGGATGTTCGTGGGGCCGGCCGAGGGCCTGGAGCGCGGCGTCCGCGGCGCTGAAACCGCTGCGGACGGCGCCCTCCATCGTCGCGGGCCAGCCGGTCGCGGTCCATGCTCCCGCCAACTGCAGACCAGCGACACGGGTTTTCGTGCCGGGCCGCAGACGGCCCACCCCGGGAGCGGGCGCGAAGGTCGCCGTGCGCTCCCTGGTGACGAAGAAGTCGCGGATGCCCGCCCCGCGCGCGGCCGGCAGGAGCCGCTCCAGTTCGGGTACGTAGCGCCTGCGCAGCTCGGCGACGGGCAGGTCGATCTCGCCCCCCGCGGCGGACTGGGACACCGCGATGTACTGGCCCGCGCCCTGGAGGCCGGAGGACTCGGTGCGGTCGAACACCCACTGCACGGGTGAGCCGAGTGCGGCGAAGAAAGGTCTCCGCAGCACCTTGCGGTCGTAGACGACGTGCACGTTGAGGATCGGCGCGTCCTCGAGGTCGAGCAGCCTGCCGGGGTCGTCCAGCGCACCGTCGGGCAGCAGCCGGTGGGTCTCGCCCTGCGGCACGGCGAGCACGACGGTGTCCGCCTCGAAGCGCTCGCCGTCCGTCGCGACGGCCCAGCGGCCGTCCTCGGTGCGGGACAGCGATCCGGCCCTGGTGCGTACGTGGATGCGCACGCCCGCGGATTCGAGTGCCTTGCGGGCGAGGGTGTCGTGGAGATCGCCGAGCGGCACGGCGGCCCAGCCGATGTCGGCGGCGCCCGGGTCGGAGAGCAGTCCGGTCTTGAAGACCATCGCGGCCAGGGCCATGGATGCCTGAGGGGCGGTGGCGTTGAGCGTGGCGACGCCGACCAGGTCCCAGAGCGCTTCGATGGCACGCGCCGACTGGCCGTGGCGGCGGAGCCAGGTGGCGAAGTCGATGCCGTCGAGCGCCGGATCGGCGGGGTCGAGCCGGCCCAGCGCGAGGGCCGCACGGGCGACGCCCGCCTTCTCCGCGACCGAGAGGTGCGGGTAGGCGGCGAGCCCGCCGGCCAGGTGCAGCGGCACGGGCAGCCCGGTGCGGCGCAGCCGTCCGAGCCGCGGCCCGGCGGTCCGGCCGACGTCGAGCACGGGGACGTCGAGGCGGTCCTGGAGCGGGGCGAGGTGGGATCCCTCGATGCGGTCCAGGAACCAGCGGTAGGCGGTGCAGCAGCGGAGGTAGACGTGCTGGCCGTTGTCGACGGAGAGGTCGCCGCGCCGGAAGGAGAAGGCGAGACCGCCGAGCCGGGGGCGGCCTTCGAGCAGGGTCACGTCCACGCCGGCGTCGGCGAGACGCAGCGCGGCGGTGACCCCCGCGAGGCCTCCGCCGACGACGACCGCGCGGGAGGCGCGTGCGCTCCGGTCGTTCATGGCTGCCCCCTTCGGCGTGTCGTCGCAGTCAGGGACGCGCCGGAACCCTGCGGGGTTGCGTGCGCGGCGCAGGCATATGGGGCGGGACGTGCCATCAGGCGCGCCCCCTGGTCGTACGGCGCGAGATGTAACGCGCGTCGAGGCCCGACAGGCCGCGCACGGCGACGTAGGCCTTCTCGTGGCCGGGGAGCGAGACCCTGCCGCGCAGGACGGCCTCCGGGTCGCGTTCGATCCGGTCGAGGAGGCGGCGGTAGATGCCGGCCATCGCCGCCACGCAGGCGCCGCTGCGCCGGTCGAGCATCGGCAGCAGCCGGTAGCCCTCGGCGAAGAGCGCCCGGGCGCGCCGGACCTCGAAGTGGACCAGTCCGGCGAAGTCGGATCCGGGGGGCGGGGTGGCCCGCTGGAATCCGGCGGAGCAGCCGAACTTCGCCAGGTCGTCGGCGGGCAGGTACGTGCGCCCGTTCCCCGCGTCCTCGCGCACGTCGCGCAGGATGTTGGTGAGCTGGAGCGCGAGGCCGAGGGTGTCGGCGTACTCGGCCGCACGCTCGGCGCCCGGTGCGCCCTCCTCGGTACCGAACACGCCGAGGCTGAGGCGGCCGATGGCGCCCGCGACACACCGGCAGTACGTCTTCAGGTCGTCCCAGGTCTCGTAGGTCGCGCCGCGCACGTCCATCAGCACGCCGTCGATGAGCTCGTCGAGGCCGTCGAGCGGCAGCGGGAAGCGCCGCGCGGCGTCGGCGAGCGCGACCGCGACGGGGTCGGTGTCGTCCTCCTCGACCGCCTTGTCGCGGATCCGGTCGAGCAGTTCCCGGGTGCCTTCCAGCCGGACGCGCTTGGTCTCCGGATCCAGCTCGCCGTCGCCGATGTCGTCGACCCGACGGGAGAAGGCGTACAGCGCCGACATGGCCTGCCGCTTCTCGTACGGCAGGAGTCTGATGCCGTACGCGAAGTTACGGGCCTGCTGTCCGGTGACGGCCTCGCAGTAGCTGTATGCGGCCTGTACCGGCGCCGACATGTACGTCGTCTGTCCCTCCATGGTCCGGCTCACCCCTCTCTGTGCGCTCTTCGCAGGACGGCTCCCACCTCGCGCAGCAACCTCGGCGCGGTGGGCTTGGGTGGTCCGGGCAGTACGTCGAAACCGGCGGCCGAGACGGCGCCGAGCGCGGCGCGTCCCCCGCCGACGAATCCGGCGAGCAGCAGCCGGAGCCTGCCGTGGACACTGCCCACGAGGGGGATGCCCTCCTCCAGCAGGTGACCGGCGCGCTCCGCCTCGAAGGCGACGAGGGAGCGCACCGCCGCACCCGCGGAGGGGGCGGCGAGTTCGGACTCACCGACGTGGAAGCGGGCCATGTCCTCGGCGGGCAGGTAGATGCGGTCGCGGCCGAGGTCCTCGGCGACGTCCTGGAGGTGCTCGGCGATCTGCAGTGCGGTGCAGACGGCGTCGGAGCGGCGGATGCGTTCGGGGCTCGCGGTGCCGGTGATCTGCAGGACGAGCCGCCCGACCGGGTTCGCGGAGAGCTCGCAGTAGGCGAGCAGTTCGCCGTACGTCCCGTAGCGGCGGACCTTCTGGTCCTGCCGGTTGGCTTCGACGAGGCCGAGGAAGGGTTCGGGGGTGAGCGCGCAGCGCCGCACCGTGGGGCGCAGGGCGCGCATCAGGGGGTGGCGGGGGCCGTCGCCGACGCTCGCGAAGACGCGGTTCAGGTCGGCTTCGAGCGCGTCCAGCATCGCCGGCCGGTCCGCCTGCTGCCCGGACTGCAGGCCGAGCAGGCGCGCGTCGGCTCCGCCGGGCGGCAGGTCGCCGTCCCCGATGTCGTCGACGAGGCGGGCGAATCCGTACACGGCCATGAGGTCGTCCCGCCAGGCGCGGGGCAGGAAGAAGGGGGCCACGGGGAAGTTCTCGTCCGCGGCCTTGGCGAGCGTTCCGGTCGTGGCGGCGTCGGCGCGCGCCTCCTGGGTACCGGTCACTGCGTACCACCCGACGCGGGGACGGCGAAACCCCGTCGGAGCTGGAGATTTTCCATCGTTGCCGTCATATCTCCCGTTCTACACTGCTGACCCAAAACATCCCTTTTCGGACACGCCGTTAGTCCTCCCGAGTGCGACATGCGCGCTACGGGTGATGTGCCGGGGGGCGTATCGCCCCACATTGCCGCGAATCAGCACCGGTACAGCTTACGTTGTACAGCTCACAGGGACGCGCCGGGGTGCAGCGCGCCCTGGTACAACACCCCGTCCGCCGCCAACGTTCCCCTGACGCGCGGTGATTGACGTCATCCGCCGGGAGGAGTTCGCCCCCGGGTCCGTCCCGCATCCGCACACGTCCGCGGGCGGACAGCGCGTGGCCCCCGCCGGAGCGTTCCGGCGGGGGCCACGCGGACGCGACGACTACTTGCCGGTCTCCCGCTCGTAGGCCTTGAGGACCTCTTCGGTCGCGCCGTCCATCAGCAGCTCGCCCTTCTCCAGCCACAGCACACGGTCACAGGTGTCCCGGATGGTCCCGTTGTTGTGACTGACCAGGAAGACGGTGCCCGCCTCCTTGCGCAGCTCGCGGATCCGCTCCTCGGAGCGCACCCGGAACTTGCGGTCACCGGTGGCCAGCGCCTCGTCGATCATGAGGACGTCGTGGTTCTTGGCCGCCGCGATCGAGAAGCGCAGCCGCGCCGCCATGCCGGAGGAGTACGTCCTCATCGGCAGCGTGATGAAGTCGCCCTTCTCGTTGATCCCGGAGAAGTCCACGATGTCCTGGTACCGGCTGCGGATCTCCTCCCGGCTCATGCCCATCGCGAGACCGCCGAGGACGACGTTGCGCTCACCGGTGAGGTCGCTCATCAGCGCCGCGTTGACACCGAGCAGCGACGGCTGGCCGTCCGTGTAGACCTTGCCGTGCTCGGTCGGGAGCAGGCCGGCGATGGCGCGCAGCAGCGTGGACTTGCCCGAGCCGTTGGTGCCGATGAGCCCGATGGCCTGGCCGCGGTAGGCGGTGAAGGACACCCCGCGCACCGCGTGGACCTTGCGCACACCGCGCGGCTCCCCCTTGCCGCGGCGCATCATGCGGCTCAGCGCGGCGGTGGCGCTGCCCTTCCCTCCGCTCGCGCCGTTGACCCGGTAGACGATGTGCACGTCGTCCGCGATCACGGTCGGGATGTGCCCCTGGGGCGATTCCTCAGCCACGGCCGTACCGCTCCTCTGCCTTCCAGAAGTACACGAAGCCCGCGACGCCCACCAGCACCGCCCAGGCGAGACCGACTATCCAGATGTGCTGCGGAAGGTTGTCCGCGCCGTATCCGTCGATCATCGCGAAGCGGACCAGGTCCATGTAGATGGCCGCCGGGTTGTACTGGAGCACGTTCGCGATCCACTGCGGCTTGTCCGCGAGCAGCACCGGGATCGAGAACATGACGCCCGAGGCGTACATCCAGGTGCGCATGACGAACGGCATCAGCTGGGCGAGGTCGGGGGTCTTGCTGCCCAGCCTGGCCATGATCATCGCCAGGCCGGTGTTGAACAGGAACTGCAGGGCCAGTGCGGGGACGACCAGCAGCCAGGAGAGGCTGGGATAGCTGCCGAACGCCACGGCCACGGAGACCAGCACGATCATCGAGTACAGCAGCTGCTGCAGCTGCTGCAGCGAGAACGAGACGGGCAGCGAGGCCCGGGGGAAGTGCAGCGCCCGGACGAGACCGATGTTGCCCGCGATCGAGCGCACCCCCGCCATCACCGAACTCTGGGTGAAGGTGAAGACGAAGACACCCGTCACCAGGAACGGGATGAACACCTCCTGCGGCATCCCCCTCGACGTTCCGAGGATGAGCCCGAAGATCAGGAAGTAGACCAGCGCGTTCAGCAGCGGCGTGGCCACCTGCCACAGCTGGCCGAGCTTCGCCTGGCTGTACTGCGCCGTCAGCTTGGCTCGCGAGAAGGCCAGGATGAAATGCCGGCGGCCCCAGAGCTGCCGTACGTACGCGAACAGCCCGGGGCGGGCGCCGCTCACCGTCAGGCCGTACTTCTCGGCCAACTGGGACGGACTGAGTCCCGCGTCGGCGGACGGTGGGGTGCTCAGTGCGATCCCTCCGTCATGGGTCGTGTCACTCACAGTTAAGAACTCTCGTCTTCACAATGCGCAGCCAGGCGCGGCCGAGGCGGACAGGGTCCCCGTACGAATGAATACGGCTCATGTTCTCAGAGGAAGAGCCTCTCAGATCACCGGTGGGCGGCCCAGTCTCGTCAGCCGCCACACCGTACGCCACTTCATGGGCCGGCGGGGTCCGCAGGGCGTCGTCCACCCTTCCCGGAAACCACCGAACCATGCACGCAGAGCGGGCAGTGAGGGCTTGCGCACAAGGGTGAGCAGCAGCCAGACCCCGGTGTAGACGGGGACGAGCGGCGCGGGCAGGTTGCGGCGGGCCAGCCACACCCGGTTGCGGGCCACCATGCGGTGGTAGACCGCGTGCCGCGACGGCGCCGTGGTGGGGTGGTTCAGGACCATGTCCGCGCGGTACTCGATCATCCAGCCCGCGTCCAGGGCACGCCAGGCGAGGTCGGTCTCCTCGTGGGCGTAGAAGAACTCGCCGGGCAGCGGGCCCGCCTCCGCGATCACCTGGCTGCGCACGGCGTTCGCGCCTCCCAGGAAGGTCGTGACCCGGGACGAGCGCATGGGGTCCGACGCCCGCAGCCTCGGCACGTGCCGACGCTGGGTGACGCCGGTGTCCGGGTCCGCGATGCGGAAGGTGACCACGCCGAGCTTCGGGTCCGCCTCGAACGCCTGCCGGCAGAGCTCGGCGGTGTCCGTGTTCGGCAGCAGGCCGTCGTCGTCGAGGAAGAGCAGCGCGTCGACGTCGGCCCCGGACGGCCCGAAGGCCTCGATGCCGACGTTGCGGCCGCCGGGGATGCCCAGGTTCTCGGGCAGTTCGACGGTGCGCACGCCCGCGGGCACGTCGGGGACGGGGGCGCCGTTCCCGACGACGACCACCTCGATCCGGTCACCGTCCTGCTTGGCGACCGAATCGAGGAGGGCACGCAGTTCCTCGGGGCGGTTGCCCATGGTGATGATCACCGCGCCGAGTTTCATGGGAGAGCTCACTTCAGCCTGCTGGACGCCAGGATGGACACCAGGTGCAGGACGGTCTGGAGCAGGGCGATGCCCGCCAGGACGGCGACCGCGAGACGGCTGAAGAAGAAGTCGTCCCTGACGGTGTCGAGGACGGCCGCGACCAGGATGACGAACGACGCCTCGATGCCGAGGATCAGCCGGTGGAACTTGAGCGCGCCGGCGGCCCGGCGGGCGAACGCCATGCCGGAGGAGCGGGGCTCGGACGCCGCCTCCTTGACGGGCGGGAGCCCGCCCTGGTGGCGGGCGACACCGACGAGGTCGGTCTCGGCCTTGATCAGGATCGCGCCGAGCGCGGCGAGGGTGCCCAGGAAGGCCCACAGCCAGTCGACGCGCCCCGGACCCCACAGGTCGGCGGCACGCAGACCGAAGCCGACCAGCACCGCGGCGTCGCACAGGTACGCGGCCACCCGGTCCAGGTAGACACCGCCCAGCGAGTACTGCTTCTTCCAGCGGGCCACCTCGCCGTCGACGCAGTCGAACAGCAGGTAGAGCTGGACCGCGACCACGCCGAGCAGTGCCCCGGGGATGCCGGGGAGCAGCAGGGCGGGCGCCGCGAGCACGCCGGCGACGGTCATCACGTAGGTCAGCTGGTTCGGTGTGATCCTGGTGACCACCAGCCGCCGGGTGATGCGCAGCGAGACCTCGCGCATGTAGAGCCGACCAGCCCAGTGCTCGCCACTGCGCCGGTCCTTCACGCCCGGGGGGTGAACGACGGGGCGGAGTTCAGCTATGGATGGCTTTTGCATAGTCGGCGTACGCGTCCCTGATCTGGTCGGTGGACAGGTTGAGGTGTTCCAGGATCGTGAAGCGGCCCGGACGCGTCTGCGGCGCGTACTCGACGGCCCGCACGAACTCGTCGACGGTGAAACCGATCTCCTCGGGCAGCACGGGCAGCCCGTGGCGGCGCAGGACGGACGCCATGTGCCGCGACTCCTCGCGGGCACCGCGCAGGTGCATCGCGAAGCAGGCGCCGAGGCCGACCTGCTCGCCGTGGCTGGCGGCCCGCTTCGGGTACAGCAGGTCGAAGGCGTGGTTGATCTCGTGGCAGCCGCCCGACGCGGGCCGGGAGTCGCCGGCGACCGACATCGAGATGCCGGTCAGGACGAGGCCCTCCGCGAGCACCTTGAGGAAGGCGTCGTCGCCGACCCCGCCGGGGTGGCGGAGCACGGCCTCGCCGGCCTGCCGGGCCATGGCCGCGGCGAGACCGTCGATCTCCTCGCCCTGCACCTCGTGGGCGAGCTCCCAGTCGGCGACGCAGGAGATGTTGGAGACCGCGTCGCCGATGCCGGAGCGCACGAAGCGTTCGGGCGCCTCGCGGATCACGTCGAGGTCGATGACGACGGCGATCGGCGTCGGGACGCCGTAGGAGCCCCGTCCGTTGTCGTTGTCCAGGGTGGCCACCGGGGAGCAGAGGCCGTCGTGGGAGAGGTTCGTCGCGACCGCGACCATGGGCATGCCCACGCGCGCCGCGGCGTACTTCGCCACGTCGATGATCTTTCCGCCGCCGAGGCCCACCAGCGCGTCGTAACGGTTGCCCTTGATGCCGTCGGCGAGCCGCACGGCGGAGTCGATGGTGCCGTCGGTGACGGGGTACCAGTCGGCGCCGGGCAGCACCGGGGCGAGCCTCTCGCGCAGGGCGCGCCCTGAACCCTCGCTGATGGCGATGGCGAGCTTGCCCGACGCGGAGATCCGCTGGTCGGCGAGGAGACCGGCCAGGTCGTCCATGGCGCCGCGCCGGATGTCGACGACGACGGGGGACGGGATGAGGCGGGTCAGTACCGGCACGCGATCTCCCTGCCCCTGGCCAGGTCGTCGTGGTTGTCGATCTCCACCCACGTCACCTCGCCGATGGGGGCGACGTCGACCGTGAAGCCGCGGTTCACGAGCTCCTGGTAGCCGTCCTCGTAGTACAGGTCGGGGTCGCGCTCGAAGGTCGCCTTCAGCGCGTCGGCGAGCTCCTCGGCGGCCTCGGGCTCGATGAGCGTCACGCCGATGTACTCGCCGGTCGCGGTGGCCGGGTCCATCAGCTTGGTGATGCGGCGCACGCCCTTCTCGCCGTCGGTGATGACCTTCATCTCCTCGTCGGCGAGGTTCTTCACCGTGTCGAGCGCGAGGATGATCCTCCGGCCCTCGCCGCGGGCCTCCAGGAGGGTCTTCTCGACGGAGACGGGGTGCACGGTGTCGCCGTTGGCCAGGATGACGCCCTGCTTCAGGACCTCACGGGCGCACCACAGGGAGTAGGCGTTGTTCCACTCCTCGGCCTTGTCGTTGTCGATCAGCGTCAGCTTCACGCCGTACGTGGCCTCGAACTCGGCCTTGCGGGCGTAGACCGCCTCCTTGCGGTAGCCGACCACGATCGCGACCTCGGTCAGTCCGACCTCGGCGAAGTTGGCCAGCGTGAGGTCGAGGACCGTCTTCTCGCCGTCCACGGGCACCAGGGCCTTCGGCAGCGTGTCCGTGTACGGACGCAGACGGCGTCCGGCGCCGGCAGCCAGTACGAGGCCGATCATGCGAGTTCTCCTTCGTCGTGTACGGCGGGCGCCGAGGAGGACACCCAGAAGCGGATGGACTCCACGAGCACCACCAGGGCCACGGCGGCCGCGACCGCGGTGAGCGCCGTGGTGAAACCTGAACCGCTGGTCAGTACGACGGCGAGCACGGCCACGACCAGGGTCCGGCCTTCGTGCCCGCCGATGGTGCGCACCAGCCACCGGGGCGGTGCGCCGGTGCCACCCCGGATGCGGTAGACCGTGTCGTAGTGATGGTAGGCGACCGCCGAAACCAGGCCGAAGGCCGCGGGAACGGCGTGCGGCACGTCACTGCGGGCGGCCAGCACGAGAACGGTGCAGTACTCGGCGGCCCGGAAGACCGGGGGCACGAGCCAGTCGAGCGCGCCCTTGAGCGGCCGGGAGACCGCGAGGCCGGAGAGGATCGCGTAGACCACTGCGGCACCTACGGTCAGCAGTCCGCCGTAGGGGGCGAAAAGGGCTGCGGCGACCACGGCCAGGGCTCCGGCGAACGCCAGCAGCGGGGCGGTGAAGCCGCCGCCCGGGCGGCGGAGCACGGCGGCGACGCCCTGCGCGAGCGGCCCCGAGTCGGCCAGGTCGGCCAGCGCCCCGGCCGCGCGGTCGGTGCGCTGCGCCTTGCGGGTCAGCGAACGCAGGAGCCGGCCCGCCGTGGTGTAGCAGGCGGCCAGCGCACAGCCGATCAGCAGGGCGTAGAACACGATGCGAGGCGTGGTCACGGCGGTCAGCACGGCGATCATGGCCCATCGTTCGCCGATGGGCAGCACTATCATCCGGCGCAGCCAGACCGTCCAGCCGACGCTGTCCAGCTTGTCGGAGAGCGCGGCGGTCGGGCTGGTGTTGGACACGGCGTCGTGGTTGGCCTCGTTGAACGAGAAGTCGACGACGTGGCGGCACGCCTGGAGCACCATCGCGCCGAGCGCCAGCACCCACACGTCGTCGCCGCCGCGGGCGGCCCCCAGGGCGAGGCCCGCGTAGTAGGCGTACTCCTTGGCCCGGTCGAAGGTCGCGTCGAGCCACGCCCCCATCGTCGAGTACTGCAGGGAGTACCGGGCGAGCTGCCCGTCCGTGCAGTCCAGGACGAAGGAGAGGAGCAGGAGCACCCCGGCCGCGACGTAACCGCCCCGGGTTCCGGTCGCCGCGCTGCCGGCCGCGATGAGCGCGGTGATGAGCGAAGCGGTGGTGACCTGGTTCGGGGTGAGGCCCCGGCGGGCGCACCAGCGGGCGATGTAGCGCGAGTAGGGGCTGATGAAGTAGGTGGTGAAGAAGCCGTCGTGGGCCTTCACCGCGCTGCGCAGCCGTACCGCCTCGTCGTCGACCGCGTCCACCGCGGCCCGCGCGGCGCCGCGGTCCTCGGGGCCGGTGGGCACCGCGGCGGTGAGCGAGCCCAGTTCGGGGCGCTTCACCTCGGTGCCCTCGGCGGCCAGCTCGGCGGCCAGGCGGCCGGGGACCGTGGGGTCCTCGGCGGGGGTCGCGGCACCGTCGGGCAGGGCGGGGCTGCCCACTCCGACGGGCGTCACGGTCCGGTGCAGGGCCCGCAGTGCCGCGGCGCGTGCCTCGGGCCGTGCGGTGAGTGCTCCGGGGATCGCGGCGACGGGGAACCGGGGGTCGGTGAGTCCGAGCCTGAGGGCGTGGACGTGGCCGACGAAGCGCGGGTCCACGAGCGCGACGCGTCTGTTGGCGGGGACTGCGGCGAGCAGCTCGGCGGCCTCGGAGGCGTCGGCGGCGGCAGTCACCTCGAAGCCGAGTGACCTCAGATCGTCCTCGAGCGACGACCCGGGTACCGGCGCACCGGTGAGGATGGCGGTCGACAGACGAACTCACTCCTTGGCACTGGGGACGGCGCGCGACAGTGCGGCCCCGAGGTGGGCCGGCGGCACGTCGGCTGAGGCTATCGGATGAACGGAAGGCCGAGTTCACCGGCCGTTTGTGGTCCGTTCGGGCGATCCGGCCATCATGCGGAGCCGTTTCCGATCATCATCGTCGATCAACACCTCGCCCCACAAACCGCGTCCGGACAGCGCCTAAGCTGACGCGTATGACGTGGTTGATCACAGGCGGAGCCGGATACATCGGGGCACATGTGGCGAAAGCCATGAAGGAGGCCGGGGAGCGGGTCGTCGTCCTCGACGACATCTCGACCGGGATCGACGTCCGGCTGCCCGCGGACATCACCCTGGTGCGCGGTTCGGCGTCCGACCGCGCCGTGGTCGACCGGGTGCTGGCCGAGCACGCGGTGACCGGTGTGGTGCACCTCGCGGCGAAGAAGCAGGTCGGCGAATCCGTCGAGAAGCCGCTGATGTACTACCGGGAGAACGTCACGGGGCTGTCGGTGCTCCTGGAGGCCGTGGTCGCCGCGGGTGTGGGGCGGTTCCTCTTCTCGTCGTCGGCAGCGGTGTACGGCGTCCCGGACACCGACCTCATCACCGAGGAGACCCCCTGCGCGCCGATCAACCCGTACGGCGAGACCAAACTCGCCGGGGAGTGGCTCGTCCGGGCCACGGGCCGGGCCCACGGCATCTCGACGGCCTGCCTGCGGTACTTCAACGTGGCCGGCGCGGGCGAGCCGGAGCTGGCGGACACCGGCGTCTTCAACGTCGTCCCCATGTTCTTCGACCGGCTGACGAGGGGCGAGGCGCCCCGCATCTTCGGTGACGACTACCCGACGCCGGACGGCACCTGCGTCCGCGACTACATCCACGTCGCCGACCTGGCGGACGCGCATCTCGCCGTCGCCGGACGGCTCGACCGGGACGCGGCGGCCGGGACCGGCGGGGACCTCACCGTGAACATCGGGCGGGGCGAGGGCGTCTCGGTGCGCCGGCTGGCCGAGCTGGTGCTGGAGGTCACCGGTCTGCCCGCGACGCCCGTGATCGAGGCACGCCGGCCGGGGGACGCCGCCATGGCCGTCGCGTCGGCCGCCCGGATGACGGAGGAACTGGGCTGGACGGCCCGGCGCGGGATGCGCGAGATGGTGGAGTCGGCCTGGGAGGGCTGGTGCCTCCTGCACCCCGGGGCACGCGCCGCGACGTAGCACCCCGCACCACGTCGGCGCCCTGACCTGCGGACGTTTCCGCAGGTCAGGGCACATGACAACGGTGTTCAGTGCCGTGTTGCCCCGTACCCGCCCCCCGTAGTTCACTGGCGGCATCGGGCGAGAGGCGTTCGACTGTCCGAAGGACACGACGGGTCTACGGAGGCGGTCTCATGGGGGCAGGCCACGATCACGGGCACGCGCACGGCGGACCGCCCCCCACGGGGACGGCCGCCGCCGCGTACCGGGGCCGGCTCCGGGTGGCCCTGGGCATCACGCTCGGCGTCATGGTCATGGAGATCGTCGGCGGGCTGCTCGCGGACTCGCTGGCGCTGATCGCGGACGCGGCCCACATGGCGACCGACGCCCTGGGCCTCGGCATGGCCCTCCTGGCCATCCACTTCGCCAACAAGCCCGCGAGCCCCAACCGCACCTTCGGCTACGCACGCGCCGAGATCCTCGCCGCCCTCGCGAACTGTCTGCTCCTGCTGGGTGTCGGCGGCTACCTGGTCTTCGAAGCCGTCCAACGCTTCATGACGCCGGCGGACACGAGGGGCGGTCTGGCCATCGCGTTCGCCGCCGTTGGTCTGCTCGCGAACGTGGTCTCGCTGTCCCTGCTGATGCGCGGGCAGCGGGACAGCCTCAACGTGCGCGGCGCCTATCTGGAAGTCGTCGCCGACACCCTCGGCTCCGTCACGGTGCTCGTGGCGGCGGGCATCATCGTCGCCACCGGCTGGCAGGCCGCCGACCCCATCGCCTCGCTCCTGATCGGGCTGATGATCGTCCCCCGTACGGTCAGACTCCTCCGGGAGACTCTCGACGTGCTGCTGGAGTCGGCTCCCAAGGGGGTCGACATGGAGAAGGTGCGGGCCCACATCACGGCGCTGCCCGGCGTCCTGGACGTCCACGACCTGCACGCCTGGACGATCACCTCGGGGATGCCCGTCCTCTCCGCCCACGTCGTGGTGCACCAGGAGATGCTCGACTCGATAGGGCACGAGAAGGTGCTGCACGACCTTCAGGGATGCCTCGGACATCACTTCGACGTCGAGCACTGCACCTTCCAGCTGGAGCCCAGCGGGCACGCGGAGCACGAGTCGCGGCTCTGCCACTGACCACCGGCCGGTCCCGGTGCTAGGGTCTGCGCGTGTCTCCGGGTCCGGAGCCCGTGAAGAGTGAAGGAGCTGAGGTCGATGACCGTCGCGACGACGGCTGCCCCGCGCAGCGACCGGTCCTTCCTCATCTTCCGGGTGACCGGCCGACCGCTCGGCTGACGCCGGGCCGTCCGGCCGGAGCCCTCTCACACAAGGGTTCCGACGTTGACCGACCCCATGCACGACGCCTTCTTCGCCCTTCACGACCGGCTGCCCCGGCAGAGCCCGGGATCGGATGCCACCACCCGGCGTCTCCTCGCGCTCGCGGGCCCGCTGCCGCCACACCCGCGCGTCCTGGACCTGGGCTGCGGCCCGGGCAGGGCCGCTCTGCTGCTCGCCGCCGAGGCGGGTGCGCGGGTGACGGCGGTCGATCTGCACCAGCCGTTCCTCGACGAGCTCGCCGAGGCCGCACGGGCCCGGGGGCTCGATGACCGCATCCGCACCGTACGGGCCGACATGGCCGGCCTCGGCGGGCCCGATGCCGCCGACGGCTCCTTCGACCTCGTCTGGGCGGAGGGTTCCGCCTACATCGTCGGCTTCGACACCGCGGTGAGGGACTGGCAGCGGTTCCTCGCACCCGGCGGCTGCCTGGTGATCACCGAGTGCGCCTGGACCACGGACTCCCCGTCGGCGGGGGCCCGCGCCTTCTGGGACCGGCAGGCCTCGCTCCGCCCCGTCGCGGGGAACACGGCGGCGGCCGTGGCGGCGGGCTGCCACGTGCTCGGGGTGCTGGTGCAGCCCGACGACGACTGGGACGAGTACTACGTCCCGCTCGCCGAGCGGGTCGCCGGTGCCGATGCCTCGGCCCCGGGGATGGCCGGAGCGCTGGAGGCCACCCGCGAGGAACTCGCGGTGCGTGCCCGGCACGGCACGGAGTACGGGTACGCGGGCTATGTGCTGCGGCCTCATGATCCCCGCTGGCGGACCCGCCCGGAGGCGCCGGGGGACCGTGACGCGGTGCGCGCCGTCGTCGCCGCCGCGTTCCCGACGCCCGCCGAGGCCGGTCTGGTCGACGCGCTGCGCGACGATCCCGGCGCCTGGCTGCCCGGTCTTTCCTACGTGGCCGAGGCGGAGGACGGTTCCGTCGCGGCCCACGCCCTGCTGACCCGGTGCACGGTCGGGGACGCGCCCGCACTCGCCCTGGCTCCGGTCTCGACGGCACCGGACCACCAACGCCGGGGCGCGGGCCGCGCGGTGGTGCGGGCGGTGCTGGACGCGGCGAGGCTGCGGGGCGAGTCACTCGTTCTGGTGCTCGGTCATCCCGAGTACTACCCGGCCTTCGGCTTCCTGCCGGCCTCGCGGTTCGGGATCGTCCCGGGTTTCGACGTGCCCGACGAGGCGTTCATGGCGTTGGTGCTCGACGATTCCGCGCAGGTCCCGGTGGGCACGATCCACTATCCGGAAGCCTTCGGCGTCTGAGGCGATGTCCGTTCCACCGCCCTCCGGGGGCGGGCGGCGGAACGGACATGCCAGCCCCCGAAGCGCGGACAAGCGGCTTTTGTACGGCAGACTTGACCGCACTCGAGGGGTCCGGCGCACAAGGCCGGGAACCAAAGCGAAGGATGGGTATGCCGACCACACCAGCCACCGCGGCGCACAGCGCGTCGAACGGCACAGCAGACACGATCATGCTCGAACTGGTCGACGAGAGCGGCACCACCATCGGCACCGCGGAGAAGCTCGCGGCCCATCAGGCCCCCGGTCAGCTGCACCGGGCGTTCTCCGTCTTCCTCTTCGACGAGCAGGGGCGGCTGCTGCTGCAGCGCCGGGCCCTCGGCAAGTACCACTCCCCCGGCGTCTGGTCGAACACCTGCTGCGGCCATCCGTACCCCGGGGAGGCGCCGTTCGCGGCCGCCGCCAGGCGTACGTACGAGGAGCTGGGCATCTCGCCCTCGCTGCTCGCGACCGCGGGCACGGTCCGCTACAACCATCCCGATCCCGTGTCGGGCCTGGTCGAGCAGGAGTTCAACCACCTGTTCGTCGGGCTGGCGCAGGAGGAGCTGCGGCCGGACGCGGAGGAGGTCGGGGAGACGGCCTTCGTGAGCGCCGCCGAGCTGGCGGAGCGGCACGCGGCGGCGCCGTTCTCGGCGTGGTTCATGACGGTGCTGGACGCCGCGCGGCCCGCGATCCGGGAGCTGACGGGTACGTCCGCGGGCTGGTGACGCGGCTACGGGGGCGCCGGGGCGGTCAGAGCTGTGCCGTGAGGGGCAGCGCCGCCCAGATGATCTTGCCGCCGCCCGCGGTGTGCTCCACGTCGCAGGTGCCTCCCGCCTCCGCGGTGATCTCGCGCACCAGCAACAGCCCCCGGCCGCCCGTCTGCCCGTAGTCGGTGACGAGGGCCGTGGGGCGGTAGGGGTGGTTGTCCTCGACGGACACCCGGATCCACTCCGCGCCGATGGCCACCTCGACGGCGAGCTCGGGCGAGAGCAGGGCCGCGTGCCGGACCGCGTTCGTGACGAGCTCCGAGACGATGAGCAGCAGACCCTGGAGGATCTCGTCCTCGACCGGCACCCCCTGTCTGTTCAGCAGATCACGCACGGCGTGCCGGGCCTGGGGCACCGAGGCGTCCACGGCCGGGGCGGTGAAGCGCCACACCCCCTCGTACGACACCGGATGGGCCGGAACACTCCCGCGGCTCTCCATGGACCGGCACCCGCTCTCGAATCGACCTCGCTGACCATCGGGTAACGAGTGTCGGGAACAGGATGGTCCGGACCGCAGCACTGACCGTAAGTGGTCAATTAAGGAGTCAATTTGATCGTTTGGGTATGACAGCGTCAGGTGAATGGACTACTTCTCGTCCCCTTCGGGCGCCATCTGCTCCGTCACCATGCTGACGACGCGTCGCCCGCCCACCCCGATCGCGACCAGTCCCAGCCCGTCGAACAGCAGGGCCAGCGAGAAGAAGCAGCCGAGCACGTACAGGCTGTTGTGGGGCCAGTCCACGAGCACCAGCACCCCGAGCAGCAGTCCGAAGGCACCCTGGAGCAGGGTCCAGCCGAACTGCGGGCCCCGGACGACGACGCTGCCGACCAGCCGGAACACTCCCCCGGTGAGGAACAGCAGCGCGGCGAACATCGTGAGCGCCTCGGCGGTCCCCACCGGATTCCGGATGACCACGACACCGGCCGCGATGTTCAGCGCGGCGACCACCACACCGAGCCAGAAGTACGGGGTGCCGCGCGCCTGCACGGCGTGCAGCAGGCCGACGAGGCCGCCGACGAGCAGCAGCCAGCCGAAGAGGATCATCGAGGTGAGCGTGGCGACGGCCGTGTAGACGAGGCCGACGAGCCCCGCGACGACCAGCAGGGCGCCCAGGAGCGCCAGTGCGCCGAAGCTGCGGTTCAGCTTCCTGCCCTCGGCCGTGGGTCCGGACATCAGCGGCTCCTGACGGTGCGTGATCGCTTCGGGACCCCTTCTTGATCATAGGTTCGAGCCCTGCGGATAGCATCCGGCGCATGGACCTCACGGAGCGGCCGGCGCACACGGAGCCGCGGCTGGAGCACACCGTCGTGGACGGCGTGGCCACCGTCGTCATCAGCAACCCCGCGAAACGCAACGCGATGACCTCCGGCATGTGGCAGGCGCTGCCGGTGCTCCTGCGGGAGCTGGCCGCCGACTCCGCTGTGCGTGTCCTCGTGCTCACCGGAGCGGGCGACACGTTCTGCGCGGGAGCGGACATCGCGTCCCTCCGCGCTCCCGGCGGGCGGCCGCAGGCCCTCGCCGTCCTGGCCGAGGAGGCCCTCGCGGCCTTCCCCCGGCCCACGCTGGCCGCCGTGCGCGGCTACTGCGTGGGCGGCGGCAGCCAGCTCGCGGCCGCCTGCGACCTGCGGTTCGCCGAGGAGGGCGCGTCCTTCGGCGTCACCCCGGCCAAGCTGGGGATCGTCTACCCGTCGTCCTCCACGCGGCGGCTGGTGTCGCTGGTGGGCCCCGCCGCCGCCAAGTACCTGCTGTTCTCGGGCGAGCTCGTCGGCACGGAGCGGGCTCTGCGGACCGGCCTGGTCGACGAGGTCCTGCCCGCGGGCGGACTGGACGGCCGGGTGCGGGCGTTCGCCCGGATCCTGGCCTCGCGCTCGCAGCTGACGCAGGCGGCGGCGAAGGAGTTCGCCGACGGCCGCGAGGACCGGGACGCGTACTGGTCCCGGCAGGCGCAGGACAGCGGCGACACCGCCGAGGGGGTCGCCGCCTTCCTGGAGCGCCGCGCTCCCCGCTTCACCTGGACGACGGGGCGGACGGAGACCGGGACTACGCCGTGAACCGGCTCTTCGCACGCCACTCCTCGACCAGGGACGCAGGCGCCTTGTGCGGGGACCCCGCGTCGTAGGGCGGCTGCGGGTCGTACTCGGTCAGCAGCTGGACGGACCGGGCGTGGTCGTCGCCGGCGATGGTGCCGAGCAGGGTGAGACCCATGTCGATGCCGGCGGAGACACCGGCGGCGGTGACGTACTTGCCGTCGAGGACGACGCGTTCGCCCGTGGGCTCGGCCCCGTAGGTGCTCAGCGCGTCGAGGGCGAGCCAGTGGGAGGCCGCCCTGCGGCCCCGCAGCAGCCCCGCCGCGGCGAGGAGCAGCGATCCCGTGCACACCGAGGTGGTCCAGGTGCTGGTGGCGTCCGCCGTGCGCAGCCATCCGAGCAGGGTCTCGTTGTCCATCTGGTCGCTCTGCCCCGGGCCGCCCGGCACGATCACCAGGTCCGGGTCGGGTACGTCGGCGAGCGTGCGGCCGGCGACGAGCGAGAGGCTTCCGCTGTCGTTGCGCACGGCACCCGCGCGCTCGGCGACGAAGACGGTCTCGGCACCGGGAGCCCGGCTGAGCATCTCGTACGGACCGACGGCGTCGAGTGCCGTGAAGCGGTCGAAGAGCACGATGGCGATCTGCATGGTGGGTCCTCTCGTCGGTGCGGGCGTGCCGGGCCCGCCCGGTCGTGGGTCGCGCGGGTGGTCGGGCGGAGGGTCAGACGGGCTGGGAGCGGAAGCGGCGCCGGTATTCGGCGGGCGCGGTGCCGAGGGCCCTGAGGAAGGCGCGGCGCAACGCCTCGGGGGTGCCGTAACCGCTGGCCCGGGAGATCCCGGCGACCGAGTCGGTGGTGTCCTCCAGCAGCCTGCGCGCCTGTTCGATGCGTACGCGCTCGACGTACCGGCCGGGTGTCAGGCCCGTCTCGGCCTGGAAGGCGCGGGCGAAGTGGCGGGGCGAGAGCCTGGCCCGCGCCGCGAGCGCCTCCACCGAGAGGTCGGCCTCCGGATGCCCGGTGATCCAGTGCTGGACCTCGCGCAGGGGTTCGCGGGCGGCGGTCTGGGCGGTGAGCTGGGCACTGAACTGGGCCTGGTTCCCCGGGCGCCGCAGGAACACGACGAGGTGGCGGGCGATGCTCAGCGCCACCTGCCTGCCGTGCTCCTCCTCCACCAGCGCCAGCGCGAGATCGATCCCCGCGGTCACGCCGGCCGAGGTGGCCAGCCTTCCGTCACGCACGAAGATCGGGTCCGGGTCGACCCGGACCGCCGGATGAGTCCGCGCGAGCATCTCGCAGACCGACCAGTGCGTCGTCACCCGGTGGCCGTCGAGCTGGCCCGCCTCGGCCAGGAGCAGGGCGCCGGTGCAGACCGAGACCAGCTGGCCGGCCGACGGCGCGTGGGCGCGCAGCCAGTCGACCAGGGCCGGGTCCGGCGTCCTGGTCCCGGCGCCGCCGGGCACGAGGAGCAGGTCCGGCACCGGGGCGTCGGCGAGCGTGCCGTCGGGCACGAGGGTGAGCCCGCTGGAGCAGCGCACGGGAGCGCCGTCCAGCGAGGCGGTCCGCAGGTCGTAGGAGATCCCGGGGAACCGGGAGGCCCCGGCGAAGACCTCCGCCGGGCCGCTCACGTCGAGACTCTGGACGCCGTCGAAGAGGACGACGAGCACGGATCGCTGCTTCATGTCCCTCAGTCTCCGAGGCTCCGGGCGGTGGCCGCAATGACGAGCTTCCCACCTTTCCTGCCATGCGGCGGCCGGGCGGCCGGTGCCGTACGGTCCTCGCGACCCCTGGGGTACCGGACGTACCAACCAGTCGGTAACGTGCGGGCATGAGCACTCTCCCCCCGCGCGCCGGACGCCGCTGCCACAACGCCCTCAACCCGATGCACTCCTGCGTCTACTTCTCCCCCGACCTCGGCAGGGAGTTCGGAGAGCTCGGCATCGAGGACCCGAGCGCCGTCTACTTCGCCTCGCGCGGCGCGGCCCTGGGCGCCGTCGGCGCGGGCACCGTCACCTCGACCTTCTACAACTTCAACCACGTGCTGGTGGCCCGCCATCTGCCCTCCGTCTGGTCGCGGATCACCCCTGAGGCCGCGCTCGACGCACGGCTGAGGGCCGCCGACTCGACGCTGCGCCGGGTACTGGGCGAGGAGGCCGTCACCTCCCCGGAGATGGCGGAGGCCGCCCGGCTGGCGCTGCGGGCGGCCGAGGCCTGCACCCGCCAGGCCCGTCCGCTCTACGCGGCCCACGCCGACCTGGCGGTGCCGGACGAGCCGCACCTGGCGTACTGGCACGCGGCGACGCTGCTGCGGGAGCACCGCGGCGACGGCCACCTGGCCGCCCTGCTCTCGGCGGGTCTCGACCCGATGGAGGCCCTGGTCAGTCACACCGCGACCGGTAAGGGCACGTCACCCCGCTGGGTCCTCGCCACGCGCGGCTGGCGGCGCACGGACTGGGACGCGGCGGTCGAGCGGCTGCGGAGCCGCGGCGTCCTGGACGCCGAAGGCGACCTGACCGACGCGGGCACCGCGCTCAGGGAGGAGTTGGAGGAGGCCACGGACCGGATGGACGCGGCGCCGTACGAGCACCTGGGCGCCGACGGCGTGGCCCGGCTCACCGAACTGGCGCGCGGGTTCCTGTTCACCGCGGCCTCCGCCGGCGCGTTCCCGGACGACCTCGTCGGCCGGGGCTGACCTCACGGGCGTACGGCACGGCCCCCCGCCGCGGCACCTCGCGCCGCGGCGAGGGCCGCAGCGCCCGGCCGGCCCTGTCCACCGTGACGGGCGGGCCGCCATCGACGAGGTCACGCGACACGGCACCCGGCGACCCGGCACAATGCAGGCGAAGGTGCCCACGGGAGTGTGGAGCACCCCCGTGGCACAGCCAGCACAGCCAGTACGAGAAGGCGAGTCGGTAGAACCGTGACGACGTCCATCGAAGGCAGGATCGCCGAGGAACTCGGCGTACGCGAGCGTCAGGTGAAGGCGGCCGTCGACTTGCTCGACAGCGGGTCGACCGTGCCGTTCATCGCGCGCTACCGCAAGGAAGCGACCGAGATGCTCGACGACGCGCAACTGCGCACGCTCGAGGAGCGGCTGCGGTACCTGCGGGAACTCGAGGACCGCCGTGCGGCGGTCCTGGACTCCGTACGCGAGCAGGGCAGGCTCGACGAGGCGCTCGAAGCTCGGATCCGTGCGGCCGACACGAAGGCGCGGCTCGAGGACATCTACCTGCCGTTCAAGCCGAAGCGCAGGACGAAGGCCCAGATCGCACGCGAGGCCGGTCTGGAGCCCCTGGCGACCGGCCTGCTGGCCGACCCGTCCGTGGACCCGCTCGTCGCGGCGGCGGCGTACGTCGACGCGGACAAGGGCGTGGCCGACGCCGCAGCGGCCCTGGAGGGCGCCCGTTCGATCCTGGCCGAGCACTTCTCGGAGGACGCCGACCTCACCGGCGAGCTGCGCGAACGCATGTGGTCGCGGGGCAGGGTGGTCGCGAAGGTGCGGGACGGCAAGGAGGAGGCGGGTGCGAAGTTCGCGGACTACTTCGACTTCAGCGAACCGTTCACCGCGCTGCCCTCGCACCGGGTCCTCGCCATGCTGCGGGGGGAGAAGGAGGACGTGCTCGACCTGGTCCTCGAACCGGAGGAGCCGTCGGACACGCCCGGGCCTTCGTCGTACGAGAACATGATCGCCCGGCGTTTCGGTGTCGCCGACCGCGGGCGCCCGGGCGACAAGTGGCTCGGCGACGCCGTGCGCTGGGCCTGGCGCACCCGGATCCTCGTGCACCTCGGGATCGACATGCGGCTGCGGCTGCGCACGGAGGCGGAGGACGAGGCCGTACGGGTCTTCGCGTCCAACCTGCGTGACCTGCTGCTCGCCGCGCCGGCCGGTACCCGGGCGACGCTGGGGCTCGACCCCGGCTTCCGGACGGGTGTGAAGGTGGCCGTCGTGGACGCGACCGGCAAGGTCGTCGCCACGGACGTCATCCATCCGCACGTGCCGGCGAACAAGTGGGATCAGTCACTCGCCACCTTGGAGCGCCTCGCGAGGGAGCACCAGGTCGACCTGATCGCGATCGGGAACGGCACGGCGTCCCGCGAGACGGACAAGCTCGCGGGCGAACTGTGCGACAAGCACCCCGAGTTGAAGCTCACCAAGGTGATGGTGTCGGAGGCCGGCGCCTCGGTCTACTCGGCGTCGGCGTTCGCCTCGCAGGAACTCCCCGACATGGACGTGTCGTTGCGCGGTGCGGTGTCGATCGCCCGCCGGCTGCAGGACCCGCTGGCCGAGCTGGTCAAGATCGACCCGAAGTCGATCGGCGTCGGGCAGTACCAGCACGACCTGTCCGAGGTGAAGCTGTCGCGTTCCCTGGACGCCGTGGTCGAGGACTGCGTGAACGGTGTGGGCGTCGACGTCAACACCGCTTCGGCACCGCTGCTTTCGCGGGTGTCCGGCATCGGTTCCGGTCTCGCCGAGAACATCGTGGCGCACCGCGACACGAACGGCCCGTTCCGCTCCCGCCGGGCGCTCAAGGACGTGGCGCGGCTGGGACCGAAGGCCTACGAACAGTGCGCCGGCTTCCTCCGGATCCGGGGCGGCGACGACCCGCTGGACGGGTCGAGCGTGCACCCCGAGGCGTACCCCGTGGTGCGGACGATGGTGAAGCGGACGGGCGGGGACGTCGCCTCGCTGATCGGCAACACGGACACGCTGCGCTCGCTGCGGCCGGACGACTTCGTCGACGAGAAGTTCGGTCTCCCCACGGTCACGGACATCCTGAAGGAGCTGGAGAAGCCCGGGCGCGACCCGCGGCCCGCGTTCAGGACGGCCACGTTCAAGGAGGGCGTCGAGAAGCTCGCCGACCTGGCCCCGGGAATGGTGCTGGAGGGGGTCGTCACGAACGTCGCCGCCTTCGGCGCGTTCGTCGACATCGGCGTGCACCAGGACGGTCTCGTGCACGTGTCCGCGATGTCGCGCACGTTCGTCAAGGAGCCCAGGGACGTCGTGAAGCCGGGCGACATCGTGCGGGTGAAGGTCATGGACGTCGACATCCCGCGCAAGCGGGTCTCCCTGTCGCTGAGGCTCGACGACGAGGCGTCGGCCGGACAGGGCGGCGGGCAGAGCGGTGGAAAGGGCCCGAAGCGCGAGCGCGGCGAGCGGACCGGTCAGGGCGGCGGCGAGCGTCCGCCACGGCAGCGACAGGGGCAGGGCCAGGAGAACCGCCAGGGTGGCGGCGCTCAGCGCCGTGACCGGCGGGGCGGCGGTGGCGGAGGCGCGGCACGTCCCGCCGCGGCGCCGGCCAACAGCGCGATGGCCGACGCCCTGCGGCGCGCCGGGCTGACCGGCGGGTCAGACAAGGGCGGTTCCGGGCGCTGAGGCGTACGGAGGGGTGCCGGGAGTCCCGCAACGGTACGGGCGCCGAGGCGCCCGGACGGCGTGACGGGAGTCCCGCACCGCTTCGGACGTCGTGCCCGAGCGGACCGACCGGCTGCCGGACCGGTGCGGGAACGGCGGACCGACCGCGTCCGCTCCCCGTCCGGGCTTCTCCCCAGCCGGTTGGACCCGCCCCTCCCTGCGAAAGGTCCGCCCGCCCCGGAGCCGGGGCGGGCGGACCCGCGTCCGTCAGGCGGCCTCGGTGACCTTGCCGTCGGCCACCTCGACACGGCGGGTCGTGCGGACGGCCTCCAGCATCCGCCGGTCGTGCGTGACCAGCAGCAGAGTGCCCGTGTACGACTCCAGCGCCGACTCCAGCTGCTCGATCGCCGGCAGGTCCAGGTGGTTCGTGGGCTCGTCCAGGACCAGCAGGTTGACCCCCCTGCCCTGCAGCAGGGCCAGGCCGGCGCGGGTGCGTTCGCCGGGCGAGAGCGTGGTGGCGGGGCGCAGCACGTGGGCGGCGCGCAGGCCGAACTTCGCCAGCAGGGTGCGCACCTCGGCCGGCTCGGTGTCGGGGACCGCCGCGCAGAAGGCGTCCAGCAGGCTCTCCGTGCCGTGGAACAGCTTGCGCGCCTGGTCGACCTCGCCCACCACGACTCCCGAGCCGAGCGTGGCGTGGCCCGAGTCCAGCGGGAGGCGCCCCAGGAGGGCCGCCAGCAGCGTGGACTTCCCGGCACCGTTGGCACCGGTGATGGCGACCCGGTCCGCCCAGTCGATCTGCAGGGTGGCCGGGCCGAAGGAGAAGCCGCCGCGGGCCACCTCGGCGTCGCGGAGGGTGGCGACCACGGAGCCCGAGCGCGGAGCCGAGGCGATCTCCATCCGCAGCTCCCACTCCTTGCGCGGCTCCTCGACGACGTCGAGTCGCTCGATCATGCGCTGGGTCTGCTTGGCCTTCGCGGCCTGCTTCTCGCTGGCCTCGCTGCGGAACTTGCGGCCGATCTTGTCGTTGTCGGTCGCCTTGCGGCGGGCGTTCTTGACGCCCTTGTCCATCCAGCCCCGCTGCATCTGTGCACGGCCTTCGAGCGCGGAGCGCTTGTCTGCGTACTCCTCGAACTCCTCGCGGGCATGGGTGCGGGCGCGTTCGCGCTCCTCCAGGTAGGACGCGTAACCACCGCCGTAGAGATTGATCTGCTGCTGGGCGAGGTCGAGTTCCAGGACCTTGGTGACGGTGCGCATGAGGAACTCGCGGTCGTGGCTGACGACGACCGTGCCGGCCCGGAGCCCGGAGACGAAGCGCTCCAGGCGTTCCAGACCGTCGAGGTCCAGATCGTTGGTGGGTTCGTCGAGCAGGAAGACGTCGTAGCGCGAGAGGAGCAGGGAGGCGAGGCCCGCGCGGGCCGCCTGTCCGCCCGAGAGCGCCGTCATGGGGAGGTCGAGACCGACGGTCAGCCCGAGTTCGGCGGCCACCTCCTCGGCGCGTTCGTCCAGGTCCGCGCCACCCAGTGCGAGCCAGCGCTCCAGCGTCTCGGAGTACGCGTCGTCGGCGCCGGGTGTTCCGTCGACCAGGGCCTGTGTCGCGGCGTCCATGGCGGTCTGTGCGTCGGCGACCCCGGTCCGGCGGGCCAGGAACTCCCGCACGGACTCGCCCGCACGGCGTTCGGGCTCCTGCGGGAGGTGGCCGACGGTGGCGGAGGGCGGCGAGAGCCGCAGCTCCCCCTCCTCCGGCCGGTCGAGGCCGGCGAGCAGACGGAGCAGCGAGGATTTGCCCGCGCCGTTGGCTCCGACGAGACCGATCACGTCGCCGGGCGCGACCACGAGGTCGAGTCCGGCGAAGAGTGTGCGGTCGCCGTGCCCGGCGGCGAGTTCCTTGGCGACGAGAGTGGCAGTCATCAGGCTGACGATCCTAACGAACCCGGGCGGCCCTTCTCCCGGCTGGACCGCGGTGCGACCATGGCCTGCCCGGGTCCCGGCGGGCGCGGGCGGAGCGAGGACGGGGTGGCGCGGTGGCGGACGTGATCGTGGTGGGCGGCGGGGTCAGCGGACTGACCACGGCGCTGCTGCTGGCGGAGCGGGGACTGCGGGTCCGGGTCTGGTCGCGGGAGGCGTCCTCGGATACCACTTCGGCGGTGGCGGGTGCCTTGTGGTGGCCGTACCGGATCGAACCCGAGGAATCGATCGGCAGGTGGTCGCTCGACACTCTGCGGGTGTACGAGGAGTTGTCGTCGTCCCCCGGGGAGACCGGCGTGCGGATGGTCGCCGGAGTGCACGGGGGCGAGCGGCTGTCGGCCCTGGGGGCGTGGGCCCGCGGGCTGACCGGGGTCGCCGAGGTGCCCCAGGGACTGCGGGTGACCCTCCCGCTGATCGACATGCCCGTCCATCTGCGCTGGCTGGAGGAGCGGCTGGCCTCGGCCGGGGGTGTGGTCGAACGGCGTACCGTGGGCGGCTTCGCCGAAGCCGCGGCGGAGGCACCCGTGGTGGTCAACTGCGCCGGGCTGGGCGCCCGGGAACTCGTCCCGGACCCCGGGGTGCACCCGGTGCGGGGCCAGCTGGTGGTGGTGGAGAACCCTGGCATCGACGAGTGGTTCACCCGGGCGGATCCGGTGTCGAGCGCGACGACCTACTTCTTCCCCCAGCCGGGCGGCCTGGTGCTGGGCGGGACCGCGGAGACCGGCGACGAACGCGCGGAACCCGACCCGGTCACGGCCGGGGAGATCGTGGCGCGCTGCGCGCGGGTGCGGCCGGAGATTGCCGGGGCACGTGTGATCGGCCACCGCGTGGGGTTGCGGCCGGCCCGGGACGCCGGGGTGCGGATCGAGGCGGAGGAACTGCCTGGCGGCGGGCTGCTGGTGCACAACTACGGTCACGGTGGTGCGGGCGTGACCGTCGCCCGGGGGTGCGCCCACGCCGCGGCCCGGCTGGTGCCCTGAGCCTCGGCCCGTCCGCACCGGGGCGGCGATGTCGCGGGAGCCGGCGCCGCCGCCACCGGCTCAGGCGGGCGGCTCGGGCCTGTGGCGTTCGTCGCTGGTGACCTCGGACCCGGGGCCGATGCGGATCTCGAAGTCGCCGTCGTACTTGGCGTGGCCCTCGATGACCGCCGATTCGACCGCCTCCACACCGAACTCCCTGCGGACGATCATCGGGTCCTGGCGCAGATCCCTCATGAGCGCGACGCACATCCCGATCATCACGATGGTGAAGGGCGCGGCCACCAGGATGGTCAAGTTCTGCAGCCCCGCCAGGGCGTCCCCCTGCCCGTCGCCGATGAGCAGCATGACCGCCGCGACGGCTCCGGTCACGACGCCCCAGAAGATGACGACCCACTTGGCGGGTTCGAGGACACCCTTCTGGGAGAGCGTGCCCATCACGATCGACGCCGCGTCGGCGCCGGAGACGAAGAAGATGCCGACCAGGACCATCACCAGGATGCTCATGACGGTGGCGATCGGGTATTCGTGCAGAACGCCGAAGAGCTGGGCCTCCGGGGTGTCACCGACGCCCTTGAGCTGCCCGTTGCGCTGCAGTTCGATCGCGGAGCCGCCGAACACCGCGAACCAGATCAGGCTGACCGTGCTGGGCACGAGGATCACGCCGCCGACGAACTGCCGGATCGTGCGGCCGCGGCTGATCCGGGCGATGAACATCCCGACGAAGGGCGTCCAGGAGATCCACCAGGCCCAGTAGAAGACCGTCCAGCTGGCGAGCCAGTCGGCGACGTCCCCCTCCCCGGTCGCCTCGGTCCGGCCGACGAGCTGGGCGAGGTCACCGAAGTACGCCGCGATCGAGGTGGGCAGCAGATCCAGGATGATGATGGTGGGGCCGACGACGAACACGAAGACCACCAGGATCAGCGCGAGCACCATGTTGATGTTGGAGAGCCACTGGATGCCCTTCTCCACACCGGAGACGGCCGATGCGACGAAGGCCGCCGTGAGGACCCCGATGATCGCGACGAGCATGCCCGTCCCGGTCTTCTCCATCCAGTCGAGTTCCTCGAAGCCGCTGCCGATCTGCAGTGCCCCGAGCCCCAGCGAGGCGGCGGAGCCGAAGAGGGTCGCGAAGATCGCGAGGATGTCGATGATCCGGCCGACGGCCCCGTGGGAGTGCCGCTCGCCGATGAGCGGGATGAAGACCGCGCTGATGGTCTGGCGCCGGTGCCGGCGGTAGGCGCTGTACGCGATGGCCAGGCCGACGACCGCGTAGATCGCCCAGGGGTGGAGCGTCCAGTGGAAGAGAGTGGTCGCCATCGCCGTCTGCTCCGCCTCGGCGGCGTCTGCGGGGTGCGTGCCGGGGGGTGGGTTGACGAAGTGGGCCAGCGGCTCGCTCACCCCGTAGAACATCAGGCCGATACCCATGCCGGCGCTGAACATCATCGCCACCCAGGAGACCGTGCGGAACTCGGGCTTCTCCCCGTCCTGACCGAGCGAGATCCGCCCGTAGCGACTGATCGCGAGCCAGAGGGCGAAGATCACGAATCCGGAGGCCGCCAGGATGAAGGCCCAGCCGCCGTTGTGGATCAGCCCGGTGAGCAGACTGTCCGACACGTCCGTCAGCGAGTCGGTGGCCGTGGAGCCCCAGATCACGAAGGCGACGGTGAGGACCGCGGAGACGCCGAACACCACTCGGTCGGTCGAGGCACGGCGTCCGTGGTGCGGATCGGTGGGCAGTTCGGCCGTGACCGGCAGATACTCCCCTCGCCCACCCCTTCTCTGCTCGTCGTGTGACACAAATGGCACCTTTCAGGCAATGCGAATATTTCGCTCTCCGTAGGCAGTACCACACTCGGCGCGCATCCACGGGGACCGCCGAGCGGTACACGCGCGGCCGTTCCCGCGTGACCGCCTCGAGGCAGCCGTTCGCGCGGAACCACCGGCCGTTGCCGTACGAGCCGAAGGGCCGGGAGGCTCGGGCGCCTGCTCGTCCGGCGGGGCGGATAGGCTGGAGCGTCCGTGCCGAACCCGCCGGTTCCAGCCGTTCCCCGCCGGGGCACGCGTGTACGAGGAGCGACCCTTGCCCGACCCGATCCCTGATCCGCAGCGTGACGTTCGGCCCACCCTGGAAGCAGTGGCAGCCCGCGCCGGGGTTTCCCGGGCGACGGCGTCCCGGGTCGTCAACGGGGGTGCGGGCGTGCGCCAGCCGCTGGTGGACCAGGTACGCAAGGCGGTCGACGAACTCGGCTACATCCCGAACCACGCCGCGCGGACGCTCGTCACCCGGCGCAACGGCGCCGTCGCGGTGATCATCGACGAACCCGAGCTCCGGGTGTTCTCCGACCCGTTCTTTTCCCGCCAGATACGGGGCATCAGCCGCGAACTCAACGCGCACGACGCGCAGCTGGTACTGCTGCTGGTCGAGGGCAGCGGCGACTTCGACCGCGTCACCCGTTACCTGGCCGGCGGACACGTGGACGGCGTGCTCGCCTTCTCCCTGCACACGGACGACGAACTGCCCTCGATCATCAGGCGGTTCCGGGTTCCCACGGTGTACGGGGGCCGCCCGGAGCATCCGGCCGAGGGGGCCGGGGACGCGCCCCGCGTGCCGTACGTCGACTGCGACAACCGAGGCGGTGCACGCGACGCCGTGCGCCATCTGGTCTCGCTCGGCCGGCGGCGCATCGCGCACATCGCCGGGCCCCGTGACCAGACGTCGGCGCTCGACCGGATCGACGGTTACCACGACGTCCTTCCGGACGCGGGGACGGAGCTGATCACGGACGGCGACTTCACCGTCGAGGGCGGGGCCCGGGCCATGGCGGGGCTGCTGGACGCCCACCCCGACCTGGACGCGGTCTTCGTGTCCAACGATCTGATGGCCTCGGGCGCCCTGCGCGTGCTGCGCGAGCGGGGCGTACGGGTGCCCGAGGACGTGGCGGTGGTCGGCTTCGACGACATGACGTCGGTGGCCGCCGCCACCGAGCCGCCGCTGACGACGATCCGTCAGGACGTCGAGGGCATGGGGCGGCTGATGGTGCGTCTGCTCATGGAGCGGCTGAACAGCGACACCGGGACATGGCCCGAGTCGGTCGTCACTGCGACGGAGCTGATCCGCCGGGCGTCGGCCTGACCTGTCGCCACCGCCCCTGCCCGGCCCGCCGGGCGGCACGGGCGGAGCGGGCACGCGGCAGGTAGCGCAACCGCTCCGGGAGCAGCGGCACGACCGCCCGGACCACCGCCCCGAACCGCCGGAGCCGCCGCTCCTGCCGGGGAGTCCAGTCGAGCCCGATGGCCTCGCGGGCGTCCGGCGGCATCAGTCCGACGGTGACGAAGCGGCGGAACCGTGCGAGAGGCGGCAGCAGAAGCGGCCACGCGGCTCGTAGGACAAGCCGCAGGGCGAGCGGCCCCCGGTCGGGCGGCGGCACCGGGGCGTCCACGTCCACCAGCTCCCGTACGACGGTCGTGGCCTCCACCTCCTCGGCCAGCATGGCCCGGTAGTAGGGCCAGAACTCCTCGATCGTCGGCGGCATGTCCGCGTCCCTGAGCCCGAGGACGCGGCCGACCTGGAGCCACTCCCGGTACAGGGCGCGCTCCTGCGCCTGTGTGAGCGGGCGGACCAGGTAGCGCGAGGCGTGCTGGTAGACGGGAAAGCCCGTGGCGTGGACCCAGGCGTAGTTCGACGGCGTCAGCGCGTGGTACGGGCGGCCCCTGGTGTCGGTGCCCTGGATGGTGCGGTGCAGCCTTCTGAGCCTGCGCCCCTCCTGCGCGGCCTCCTCTCCCCCGTACACCCAGAGCTGGAGCGAGCGCAGGGACCGCTCCCCGCGCCCCCACGGGTCGGTGCGGAACACGGAGTGGTCGTCGACTCCGGCACCGACGGCCGGGTGGGCGACCTGGAGGGTGAGGGCCGCGGGCAGCATGAGCAGGCCCCGGATGTCGCCGGCGAGACTCCACAGGACGCCGCCCGGCGGGGGCGGGACGGGGTCTCCTGCGCTGTTCATGCGGGTGCTCCCAGGCATCGGCGGGACGCGGACCTGTGCGCGGCCCCGTGTCTTCCAGTATGCGATCCCGGGAGGGCGGGCGAGGCGGAGGCCGGGCGGCCAGGCGCTCCGCGCCCTGTCCGCCTGCAACCCCCCTGCCCCTCGTACAGCAGCGGTGGCGGTGTTGACGCACCCGATGAAACAAGTCGATAGTATTTGTAACTTTGACGCTCGCGAGGTGATGACTCATCACCTCGCTTGTTGCGGCTACGAGTTGCTCGCCCCGACGTACCGCCCGAAGCCCGTGACGGCCGCACCGGAGGCCTCCCCCGCGGGTTCGTACCCGAACGGCTCCCGTCCACCGAGGAGGTTGCACACCATGGGCCGCTACAGCCGACTGCGTGAGATCCGCCGGATGGATCCAGCCCGCGACTGCGCCGAGATACTCCGGCTGATGTCGCAGTACGAATTCCCGTGGGACTACCGTCAGGGCATCAGCGTCGCCTTCCTGCGCGACTACGGCGTGCCAAGGATCTCCTCGCTCCTCGACCGCACGCAGGAGTTCGAGCGCAACGGACAGAAGCGCTACGACGACACGGTCCTCTTCGGCTACGAGATGGCGGCCGAGGGATTCGACTCGGAGCGGGCGCGGGCTGCGGCCCGGCACCTCAACCGCATCCACGGCAGGTACCGCATCCCGAACGAGGACTACCTCTACGTGCTGGCCACCACCGTGGTCGGCCCCAAACGGTGGATCGACCGCTTCGGCTGGCGTCCCCTCTGCCCGCAGGAGACCGCGGCACTCGCGGAGGTGGGGAGGCGCATGGCCGAGATGATGGGCATCGAGGGCGCCCCCGACACCTACGAGGGCTTCGAGGCGCTGCTCGACTCCTACGAGGCCCGGATGTTCGCCTACGACCCGGCGAACCGTCGCGTCGCCAACGCCACCTTCCGGGTCATGGCGGCCTGGTATCCGGCGCCGCTGCGCCCGCTGGTCGCCAGGTTCTCGCTCGCCCTGCTGGACGAAGCACTGCTGCGGGCGCTCGGCTTCCCCGCGCAGCCCTGGTGGGCGCGCGCGGCGGCGGTGCGGCTCGTGCGCGCCCGCTCGCACGGGGTGCGCCTGCTGCCCGCCCGGCCGCGCTGGATACCTTCCCGGCCGAGACCCCGCAGCTACCCCTTCGGCTACCGGCTCGACGACCTCGGCCCGCACTGGGCACGGAGCCGTCCGCTGGAGCCCCTGCCGGTAGAGAGGTGATGACCCGCCGGAGCGGGCGGCTCTCCGCGACGCGCCCTGCACGGGAGCGTCCCGGTGGGAGGAGCGCGAGGGTGCCTCGGGGCGCCGCACCCGCTCCACGGCCGGCTCAGCGCACGCTGAGCAGCGGTACCAGGTAACGCCGGGCGAAGGCGCCCACCTGTTCGTCGTCGTCCAGCTCGAAGCAGCTCACCGGGTTGAGGAGGAAGGAGACGGTGATCCGCACCATCAGTTCGGCGACGGGCGTCGGGTCCGTCTCCGGGCGGCCTTCGGCCCGCTGGGCATGACGCAGCCGGTCGGCCAGGTACTCACGCATCGCGACGAAGGCGGGCCCGCTCTCCAGGGTGAGGAAGGGGAGCAGCGTCTCCGGCTCCAGCCGCAGCAGGCCTCCGACCAGCGGGTGTTCGCGGATGTGCTTGAGCACGGCCACGAACCCGGCGACGAGCCGGTCCTCGATGGTCGGCAGCGACGCCACGGCCTCGTCGACGTCCGCCACGAAGCGCCGGTACTCACGCAGCAGACAGGCGGAGACGAGACCGTCCTTGTTGCCGATCCTCCGGTACACGGTCACGCGCGAGACCTTGGCCCGCTTGGCCACGTCGTCGACGGTGGAGCGCCGCAGCCCGAACGTCACGAACTGCTCGCGTGCGGCGTCCAGGATCTGTTCGTTCAGCGCGTCGGAAGGTGGGATCTCGACGAGCGCCCTGGCCAGCAGGGTCTCGTCAGCGCTCCGTGCCGCCATGGGGCCTCCCGTCCGCGGTGGCGTCCCCACCCTATCGGCCACGCGACGGAGTCACCCGTCCCGTGTCCCTGTGACGCGACCGCCGGCGGCCCGTCACCGCCCTCACCCGTGGTCGTACACCGTCACCTCGACCCCACGGTTCACGAGCCGCTCCGTGATCAGGGGCTCGACCCGGGACCACAGGCCACCGGCCAGCCCGCAGCCGATCCTCGGCATGTGGACCGAGGCGCCCAGCGCGGACGCCCGTGCGGCCACCTTGGCGAGGCCGTCGGCGATCGCCTCGTAGCGCACGGGGGCACCCCTGCCGGCGGTGCGTATCCCACGCTGGCCCACGACGTTGGCGACCCACACGTACGGGTCGACCTGGACGAACTGCGCGGCGCCCAGCCCGAAGTCGTTGCCCGCGCGCTCACGGTGCCAGCGTCGGTACGCGGTCTCGGGCTCCGGCCACCGGCGCGACAGCGCGACGCCGAAGCCCTTGCCCCAGCCGCCCAGGTCGTTGCAGACATGGACGATGATCTTGGCACCCTTGCCCTGCGGCACGGTGGCGTCCCCCTGGACGTACGTGATTCCCGGCATGACGTCACCGTACGGGCCGTCACTGACACCGGCCCCGGCACCACGTAGGCGGACCGCCACCGCGGGATCTGTCGCGGGCCCCCGGCACCGGACACTTACACAACAGTGGTGAGACAGCAATACTGTTGCACCTGGGTGACGCACCGGCCGCCGGGAGACCCCCGGGACACCGCGGACACGCGCACCGGCCGGCAGGAGCGAGGAGCAGAGATGGCTGCGGGGACCGAGGAGCCGACGCTGACCGTCGACGAACTGGCGGCGCGGGCGGGGGTGACGGTGCGTACGGTGCGCTTCTACAGCACCCGGGGCCTGCTGCCGCCTCCGGTCATCGGCCCCCGGCGCGTCGGCCACTACGGCCACGCGCACCTCTCCAGGCTGGCGCTCATCGAGGAGCTCCAGCACCAGGGCATGACGCTGGCCGCCATCGAACGCTACCTCCAGCAGCTCCCGCCCGACCTGAGCGCGCAGGACCTCGCGATCCACCGCGCGCTGGTGGCGTCGTGGGCCCCGGACGCCGCGGAGGACATGGAGCGCGGCGAGCTGGAGCGGCGCGCGGGCCGGACACTCAGCAGGCAGGACGTGGACCGGCTGGCGGCCATGGGGGTGCTGGAGCGCGCGGAGAAGCCCGGGGGGCCGCTCAGGGTGGATCCGGGCCTGCTGCGGCTCGGGGTGGAACTCCTGGACGTGCCCATCGCCCACGAGACGATCCTGGCGGCACGCACGGTCCTGCTGGAGCACACCAGGTCGGCCGCCCACGAGCTGACGCGGCTGTTCCGGGACGAGGTGTGGAACCCCTACCGGGAGCGGGAGTCGGACCCGGAGCACGTGAAGGCGATGAAGTCCCTCTCCGCCCACATGCAGCCGATGGTGCTGCAGGCGCTGCTGACCGCCTTCCAGCGATCGCTCAAGGAGGAACTGCGGGCCGCGTTCACCGCCGAGGAGCAGGGGTGAGCACGGCCCGCGGGGCCGGCGTCGACGTCAGTCGTGGAACGTCCCGCCCCCGGCCGCCTTCTCCAGCAGGAGCGCGGACGGCAGGAAGCGGTCGCCGTAACGCTCGGCCAGCTGCTGGGCGCGCGCCACGAAGCCGGGCAGGCCGCCCTCGTAACCGTTGATGTACTGGAGCACTCCGCCGGTCCACGCGGGGAAGCCGATTCCCATGATGGAGCCGATGTTGGCGTCGGCGACGGTCGTGAGGACGTTCTCCTCCAGGCAGCGGACGCTGTCCAGTGCCTCGGCGAAGAGCATCCGCTCCTTCATGTCCTCGAACGGGATCTCCACGTCCCGGCGGGTGAAGTGCTCGCGGAGTCCGGGCCACAGGGCGCCCCGGCCGCCGTCCTCGCCGTACTCGTAGAAGCCCGCTCCCCCGCTGCGGCCCGGCCGCCCGAACTCGTCGACCATCCGGTCGATGACCTCGTCGGCGGGGTGCGTGGCCCAGGTGCCGCCCGCCTCCTCGACGGCGCGGCGGGTCTCGTCGCGGATCCTGCGCGGCAGGGTGAGCGTCAGCTCGTCCATGAGGGAGAGCACCTTGGCCGGGTAGCCGGCCTGCGCCGCCGCCTGCTCGACCGACGCGGGCTCCACGCCCTCGCCGACCATCGCGACACCCTCGTTGATGAAGTGCCCGATGACACGCGAGGTGAAGAAGCCGCGTGAGTCGTTGACGACGATCGGGGTCTTCTTGATGCGTCGCACCAGGTCGAAGGCCCGCGCGAGGGCTTCGTCACCGGTCCTCTCGCCCTTGATGATCTCGACGAGCGGCATCTTGTCGACCGGCGAGAAGAAGTGCAGCCCGATGAAGTCGGCGGGCCGTTCAACGCCTTCGGCGAGCACGGTGATGGGCAGCGTCGAGGTGTTGGAGCAGAGCAGCGCGTCGGGCTCGACGATGCCCTGGATCTCCTCGAACACCTTGTGCTTGAGCGCGGTGTCCTCGAAGACGGCCTCGATGACCGCGTCGCAGCCCGCGAGGTCGGCCGGGTCACCGGTCGGGGTGATGCGCGCCAGCAGCCCGTCGCGCTCCGCCTCGGTCGTACGGCCGCGGGACAGCGCCTTGGCCAGGAGCTTCTCGCTGTACGCCTTGCCCTTCCCGGCGGCCTCGGTGGACACGTCCTTGAGCACCACGTCGATTCCGGCACGCGCGCAGGAGTGGGCGATGCCGGCTCCCATCATGCCGGCGCCGAGGACGGCCACCTTGCGGACCGGCCGCTCCGGGATGCCCGCGGGGCGGCTGGCACCGGAGTTGACGGCCTGGAGGTCGAAGAAGAACGCCTGGATCATGTTCTTGGCGACCTGGCCGGTGACCAGCTCGGTGAAGTAGCGGGCCTCGATGACCTGCGCGGTCTCGAAGTCCACCTGCGCGCCCTCGACCGCCGCGGCCATGATGTTGCGGGGCGCGGGCATGGGGGCGCCGGCCAGCTGCTTCTTCAGGTTGGCGGGGAAGGCGGGCAGGTTGGCGGCGAACTTCGGGTTCGACGGGGTGCCGCCGGGGATCCGGTAGCCCTTGACGTCCCAGGGCTGCTGCGACTCCGGGTGGGCGTCGATGAAGGCGCGGGCCTTGTCGAGCATCTCCTCACGCCCGGCGGCGACCTCGTGGATCAGCCCGTTCTCCAGGGCCCGCGCGGGCGTGTACTGGGTGCCCTGGAGGAGGACCTTCAGCAGCGCGTCGGCGATGCCCATCAGCCGCACGGTGCGGGTGACACCGCCGCCCGCGGGCAGCAGGCCGAGGGTGACCTCGGGCAGGCCGATCCTGGAGCCCGGGGCGTCCAGGGCGACGCGGTGGTGGGCGGCCAGCGCGATCTCGTAACCACCGCCGAGAGCGGCTCCGTTGATCGCGGCGACGACCGGCTTCCCGAGGGTCTCGATGCGGCGCAGCGACCTCTTGATCGCAGTACCGGCGTCGAAGGCGTCCTGGGCGTTGTCCGGGCCGATCCGGACCATGTCCTTCAGGTCACCGCCGGCGAAGAAGGTCTTCTTGGCGGAGGTGTAGATGATGCCCCGGATGGTGTCCTTCTCGGCCTCCGCACGGTCGGCGACGGCCGCGATGGAGTCCCGGAACGCCTGGTTCATCGTGTTGGCGGACTGGTTGGGGTCGTCCAGTACGAGGGTGACGACGCCGGTCTCGTCCTGTTCCCAGCGAATGGTCGTGCTCTCGGTCATCTGCTTGTCTTCTCCGTAGGAAGGGGAACGGTCAGAGGCGCTCGACGACGGTGGCGACGCCCATGCCGCCGCCGACGCAGAGGGTGGCGAGGCCGTAGCGCTTGTCCTGGCGCTCCAGTTCGTCGATGAGCGTGCCGAGGATCATCGCGCCGGTAGCTCCGAGGGGGTGGCCGAGCGCGATGGCGCCGCCGTTGACGTTGACCTTGTCGAGGGACAGACCCATGTCGCGCACGAAGCGCAGGACGACTCCGGCGAACGCCTCGTTGATCTCGACGAGGTCGATGTCGTCGATGGTGAGCCCGGCCTTGGCAAGCGCCTTGCGGGTCGCGGGAGCCGGTCCGGTGAGCATGATGGTCGGTTCGGAGCCGGAGACTGCCGCGGAGACGATCCGGGCACGCGGGGTGAGCCCGTAGCGCTCGCCGGTCTCCTTCGACCCGATGGCGACGAGGGCCGCCCCGTCCACGATCCCGGACGAGTTGCCCGCGTGGTGGACGTGGTCGATCTTCTCGACCCAGTGGTACTTCTGCAGGGCCACGGCGTCGAAGCCGCCCATCTCGCCGATGGCGGCGAAGGACGGCTTGAGGCCGGCGAGCGAGTCCGCGGTGGTGCCGGGACGCATGTGCTCGTCGTGGCCGAGCACGAGGAGGCCGTTGCGGTCCCTGACGGGGACGACGGAGCGGGCGAAGCGTTCCTCCTTCCACGCCGTCGCTGCGCGCTCCTGCGACAGCGCCGCGTACTCGTCGACGTCACGCCGCGAGAAGCCCTCGATGGTCGCGATGAGGTCGGCACCGATGCCCTGGGGGGCGAAGCCGGTCTCGAAGCTGGTCATCGGGTCCATGGCCCAGGCGCCGCCGTCGGAACCCATCGGCACGCGGGACATCGACTCGACACCACCGGCGAGCACGAGGTCCTCCCAGCCGGAACGGACCTTCGCGGCGGCGAGGTTGACCGCTTCCAGGCCGGAGGCGCAGAAGCGGTTCTCCTGTACGCCCGCCACGGAGTCCGGCAGCCCGGCGGCGATGGCGGCGATACGGGCGATGTCGGAGCCCTGGTCGCCCAGGGGGCTGACGACGCCGAGGACGATGTCGTCGATGGCCGCAGGGTCCAGGTCCGGGAAGCGTCCCCGGATCTCGTGGATGAGGCCGACGACGAGATCGATCGGCTTGGTGCCGTGCAGGGCGCCGTTGGCCTTGCCGCGGCCGCGCGGGGTGCGGATCGCGTCGTAGACGAATGCTTCGGTACTCAAGGCAGCTGCCTTTCGGGGTCGGTGAGGGACGGCGAGGAGCGGGAACGGCGAGGAGCGGCGAGGAGCGGCGAGGCCGAGCAGCGGGGAGGTCAGGCGAGGAGGGAGCGGCCGATGATCTCCTTCATGATCTCGGTCGTCCCGCCGTAGATGGTCTGGATGCGCCCGTCGGTGAACGCCTTCGCGACCCGGTACTCCGCCATGTAGCCGTAGCCGCCGTGGAGTTGGAGGCAGCGGTCGGCCACGCGCTTCTGCAGTTCGGTGGCCCACCACTTGGCCATCGACGCGTGCACGGCGTCGAGCGTCCCCTCGGAGTGGTCGACGATGCACCGGTCGAGGAAGGCCCGGGTGACGGCGCACTCGGTGGCCATCTCGGCGATCTCGAACCGGATGTGCTGGAGCTTGGAGAGGGGACGCCCGAAGGCCTCGCGCTCCTTGACGTAGTCGGTGGTGATCTCCAGGAGGTGTTCGGCGGCGGCGATGCCGGCGACCGCTATGCCCATGCGTTCCTGGGCCAGGTTGGTCATGAGGTGCAGGAAGGCGCCGTCGCGTTCGCCCAGCAGGTTGTCCTTGGGGACGCGTACGTCCTCGAAGAACAGCTCGGCGGTGTCCTGGGACTTCTGGCCGATCTTGTCCAGGTTGCGGCCCCGCTCGAAGCCCTCGGCTCCGCGTTCGACGACGAGCAGGGAGAGGCCCTTCGCGCCGCCCTCGGGTGTCGTCCTGGCCACGACGACGACGAGGTCGGCGAGGATGCCGTTGGAGATGAAGGTCTTCGAGCCGTTGAGGAGCCAGTGGTCCCCCTTGTCCTGGGCCGAGGTGCGGATGCCCTGGAGGTCGGAGCCCGCGCCCGGTTCGGTCATGGCGATGGCGGTGATGGTCTCGCCGCTGCAGAACCCGGGCAGCCAGCGGCGCTTCTGCTCCTCGGTGGCAAGGCCGGTGAGATAGGGCCCGATGATGTCGTTGTGGAGTCCGAGCGCGAGCCCGGAGACCCCGGCCCGGGTGAACTCCTCGGCGAGCACGGCGCTGTAGCGGAAGTCCGTGGTGCCGCCACCGCCGTACTCCTCGGGCACGGCGAGGCCGAGGAGTCCCTGGCGCCCCGCGGCGAGCCATGCTTCGCGCGAGACGATGCCGTCCCGCTCCCACTGCTCGTAGTGCGGGAGGACCTCCTTCGAGAGGAAGGTGCGGACCGTCGCGCGGAACGCGTCGTGCTCGTCGGTGAAGATCTGCCGTTGCACTTCAAGCCCCCTGGAGCCATGTCTTGACGGTGGAGATCGGGCGCGCCGGACGGGGTCCGGCGGAGCGTTCCATCAGCGGGCCGGTTCCCTCCCGTGCGCCCGCAGGCCCGGCAGGTCCCAGTCCGCGGCGACGTCCTCGGTGTCCGCCCCCGGCAGCGCGGGGCCGCTCCGGACGGACACGGGCGTCGCGGAGAAGCGGGGCGCGGGGGCGGGCTGGGTGAGGCCGCCGTGTTCCACATAGGTCGCCCGGGCGGCGAGGTGAGGGTGGCCGGGGGCTTCGCGGAGCGAGAGCACGGGGGCGGTACAGGCGTCCGTGCCCTCGAAGACCTCGGTCCACTCGGCGCGGGTACGGCTGGCGAACCGCTCGGTGACGCGGGCGCGCAGCGCTTCCCACTGTCCCGGGTCGTCGCGGTCGGGCGCGTCGTCGCCGAGTTCCAGGAGCGTGGCGAACTCGTCGTAGAACCGGGGCTCCAGGGGTCCGACCGCCATGTACCCGCCGTCGGCGGTCTCGTAGCAGCCGTAGAAGGGGCAGCCGCCGTCGAGGAGGTTGGCGCCGCGCCGGTCCTGCCAGCTGCCGGCCGCCAGCATGCCGTGGATCATCGTGGCGAGGTGGGCGGCGCCGTCGACGATCGCCGCGTCGACGACCTGGCCGGCCCCCTCCGGCGTACGGGCGTGCTGGAGGGCGGCGAGCACGCCGACGACCAGGTAGAGCGAGCCGCCCGCGTAGTCGCCGACGAGGTTGGCCGGTACGGTCGGCGGCCCGCCGGACCCGCCGATCATGGACAGGGTGCCGCTGAGGGCGATGTAGGCGATGTCATGCCCCGCCCGGTCGGCCAGCGGCCCGTCCTGGCCCCAGCCGGTCATCCGCCCGTACACGAGCCGGGGGTTGCGTGCCAGACAGGCGTCGGGCCCCACCCCCAGGCGTTCGGCGACGCCCGGCCGGTAGCCCTCGATCAGCACGTCGGCGCGCTCGACGAGGCCGAGCACCTGGGCCGGCCCGTCCTCGGCCTTGAGGTCGACGAGGACGGAACGCTTGTTGCGGTTGGTGAGGTCGAAGGCGGGATCGATGCCGAGCACCGAACCCCCGGGGCGGTCGACCCGCACCACGTCGGCGCCGAGGTCCGCGAGGAGCATCGCGGCGAACGGGCCCGGGCCGATGCCGGCCAGTTCGACGACGCGCACCCCGGTCAGCGGGCCCCGCGACCCGTGCCCTGTCGTTGTCATCAAGCCCCCAGCGGTATGACACAACTGATGTAACATCGATGATGCTAAGAACCGGCCGCGCTCCGCACAACCCTTTTGGCCGAGCAAGCGCTTAGTTGCTTCCCCCGGGATCCTCTCGCACCGAGACCCTCCCGGCCGTACGGCGCCACGAACGCCTCGGCTAACCTCTGCCTGCCACATCGGCACCCGGCTCCCCGCGGAGGCACTCATGAACAGGCAGAACGGGGCAGAACGCCCCTATGACGTGGTCCTTTTCGGAGCTACCGGCTTCGTGGGGGCACTCACCGCCGAATATCTCGCCGCCCACGCACCGCACGGCTGCCGCTGGGCCCTGGCGGGCCGCAGCCGCGCGAAGCTGGAACACCTGCGCGACCGCCTCGCCGCGGACCATCCGCACTGCGCGGACCTCCCGCTGCTGACGGCGGACGCCGACGACGACGAGGCCCTGCGCGAACTGGCGGGCTCGGCACACGTGGTGGCCTCCACGGTCGGTCCGTACGTCTGGTACGGCGAGAAGCTGGTCGCCGCCTGCGCGGACGCGGGCACGGACTACGCGGACCTCACGGGCGAGGCCGAGTTCGTCGACCGGATGTATCTGGAGCACGACGCCCGGGCCCGCGAGACCGGAGCCCGCCTCGTGCACGCCTGCGGTTTCGACTCCGTGCCCCACGACCTCGGCGCCTACTTCACCGTCCAGCAGCTTCCCGAGGGCGTGCCCCTGACCGTCGACGGTTTCGTACGCACCGACGCCGTGTTCTCGGGCGGTACGTTCGCCTCCGCCCTCACCGCCATGGGGCGCGGCCCGCAGATGCTGCGCGCCGCCAGGGAACGCAGGCTGCACGAACCGCGGCTGGTCGGCCGCCGGGCCCGCGCCCCGCAGGGGTCACCGCACTTCAGCCCGGAGACGGGCACCTGGGCGCTGCCCCTGCCCACCCTGGACCCGCGCGTCGTCGAGCGCTCGGCGCGGGCACTGGAGCGCTACGGACCCGACTTCCGCTACCGGCACTTCGCCTCGGTCGAGCGCCTGCCGATGGCGCTCGGCGGTTCCGCGGCCGTGGGTCTGCTGCTGTGCGCCGCCCAGATACCCGCGGCACGCACCTGGCTGTCGGCCCGGGTCGAGCCGGGCACGGGCCCGGACGAGCGGCGCAGGCGGCGCAGCTGGTTCACGGTCCGCTTCGTCGGGGAGGGCGGCGGTCGGCGGGTGTTCACCGAGGTGTCGGGCGGCGACCCGGGCTACGGCGAGACGGCGAAGATGCTGGCCGAATCGGCGCTCTCACTCGCCCTGGACGACTTGCCGGCGACATCGGGCCAGGTCACGACCGCCGTGGCGATGGGCGACGCGCTCATCGGGCGGCTCACGGCCGCGGGACTGCGTTTCCGGGTCGCGGCGGAGCGCTGACCGCCACCGGGCCGGGTGGGGCCCGGGGGTCAGCTCATCCAGGACGCCAGCGTGACGACCATGGACACGGTCCAGGCGGCTCCCGCGAGGACGCCCAGGGTCATGCCCACGGCGACGCCGCGCTGGGAGAGACGTACGGTTCCGGTGCTCATCTGCGGTGCGCGGTGGTCGATCATGTGTACCAGCCTGCCCCTGATGTTCGACGAGGAACATCCGTCCTTGTACTCAGTTGGCAACAGAACCGCCCCGCCCTTGCCCCGGCTCCCGCCGGAGCCGCCGTCAGCCGACCGCCTCCCGCAGCGCGGTGCGGCACAGCGCGTCGGCCCGGCGGGTGGTCTCCGGCTGGCGGAACTCCCGGGCCAGCGCGAGCGTGTGGGCGCACGCCCCGTCCAGATCCGTGCGGTGGCCGACGGAGACGAACACGGGCTTCGTGCCGTCCTGCGTGCGCACGGCGCGCCCCACCTCCTCGTCCCCGTCCAGGAGCGGGGCCCAGTCGCCCCGCAGCGGGCCCGGTTCCTCGTGGCGGAAGGTGAAGGGGTTCTTCGCCACCCCGATGACGGGGAGGCCGGTGAGGACGCCGAGGTGGCTCGCGAGCCCGAACCTGCGCGGGTGGGCCCTGCCGTATCCGTCGCAGACGACGAGGCCGGGGTCCACGGGCAGTCCCTCCAGCGCGGCCAGCACGGCGGGGAGTTCCCGGAAGGCGAGGAGCCCGGGGACGTACGGAAACGTCACGCGGCCCTCGGCGGTCGACTCGGCGACCACCTCCAGGGTCGCGGCGTCCAGGACCACGGCGGCGGCGACCACGAGGTCCCGCTCGTCGTCGTAGGCCACGTCGACCCCGGTGACGAGGCCGGTGCCGGGCGGCGGCCCCGGCTCGTCCAGTACCACCCGGGGCCGCAACGCGTCCTGCACGGCGCGGGCTTCGGCCTCGTCGGCGGGCATCCGGAAGGTCGTCATGGCGGGTCAGTCTAGGGGCCGCCCCTTGAGGCGGCCGGAGCCCGGCAGGCCGGTTCGCCGCCGGCCGGCAACGCACCGGCCGGCCGGCGGCGCCCCGGGTGTCACGCGAACCGTGCGACGCGGCCCTTCTCGCCCGAGGCCCAGCAGCCGCCGTCCGCGGCACAGTCCACGGTGTCGTACGAACCGGTGTCCACCGTCCGCCAGGTGCGCCCGCCGTCCCGCGTGACATCGGTGCCGGTGGGACCGACGGCCAGCGCCGACCGGCGGCTGTGCGGCAGCCACGCGACGCCCGAACGGTAGGCCGGCGGCGGGGTGGTGGCCCGCTGCCAGGTCCGTCCGGCGTCCGCGGTGACGGCCGCCGCGTCCGGCGACGCCTGGCCGGCCCGGTAGTCACCGCCGACGGCGATGCCGTGGGCCCGGTCACGGAAGGCGAGGCCGAACACCCCGCGCGCGGGGTCCCCCGCGGGGATGCCCGGCCCCGCCTCGGTCCAGGTCAGCCCTCGGTCCCCGGAGTGCAGGACCCTGGCGGTCGCCGCGCCGCCGGTGGCCAGCCAGACGTCCCTGCCGCCCGCGCTGACGAGACACTGGCCGCTCGCCGCGAACCCCGCCTCGCCGGGCTGGGCGACCGGCATCCCGGCGGCGGGGAGCACCCGCCAGCTGCGGCCGCCGTCCGAGGTGGACAGGATCCGGAACCTGCCGTCGACCGGGTCGCTCATCGCCAGCCCGTGACGGCTGTCGAAGAAGGTCAGACAGTCGTAGAAGGCCCGGGGGTCGTCGTTGCGGAAGGACTCCGTCCAGGTCTTCCCCCCGTCACCCGTACGGAAGACGCGGGACGCCTCGCCCTCGCCGATGGCCAGGGCCACCGCCCTGCGCCGGTCGAAGGCCTCGATGTCACGGAACTCCAGACCGGCCCCACCGGCCGGCGACACGTCGCGCCAGTGCCTCCCGCCGTCCTCGGTGCGCAGCACGGTGCCGCCGGACCCCGCGACCCAGGCCGCGCGGTGGTCCACGGCGGCGAGGCCGCGGAACCGTGCGTCCGTCCCGGTGGCCGTGAGCTCCCACCCGGGCGTCCCGTGACGGTGCCTCACCTCTCCCGCCTGCGCCGACGGTCCGGCGAACGCGGCGGCCACCGCCGCCCCGCAGAGTCCCAGTGCCACCAGCAGTCTCGTCTTCCGCATGGCCGTCATGGCGCTGGAAGCTAACCCACCCCGCCGCGGGCGTCCAGGGTGCGCCGCGCGAAACGGGGCAGTCGACCGGGGGGAGGACGGCCCGGCGGTGACGCAGCTCACGCTGCCGGGCAGTGCACGGACGGGGAAGTTCCGTCGTCTACTCCAATGGCGGGAGCCGTCGTCCGAGGCGAGAGGGAGCAGGTCTTGTCCAGCGTTATCGAGCAGTCCGTGCAGGCCCGCATGGTCGCGTCCGCACCGCGGATGGAGACCCTGCCGGCGACTCTGCACTACGACCGCGGGGACCCCTTCGCCGTCCGCATGGCGTTCCCGGCACCGGCGACCCTCGAAGGCACCGAGGTGTCCTGGGAGTTCTCCCGGGAGCTCCTGGCCACCGGGATGGACTCCCCCGCGGGTGTCGGCGACGTCAGGGTGCGGCCGTTCGGATACGACCGCACGGTGCTGGAGTTCCACGCCGTCGAGGGCATCGCCATGGTGCACGTGCGGACGTCCGAGCTGCGCCGCTTCCTGAAACGCGCTCAGGAACTCGTCCCGGTGGGCGACGAGTACCGGTTCCTCGACCTCGACGGGGATCTGACGGACCTGCTCGGCGGGGCCTGCTGAGTCCTGGTCGTCGTCGGTCACGACCGCGGCCCGGAGGCGGACGTACGGCGCCGGAGGCGTGAACTCGCCGACGCCCACGTCAAGCTCTCCAGACGTCAGCGGTACGGCCCGAAAAGGTGGGTCATCAGGCGCGATCCCCCAAGGGCGTGACGGCGCAGCGCGGGCGGACGGCCCGGGAGCCGGCCGGAGAACACCGCACCGCGCACACCGGACGTCCCGCCCGGGGGCCCTCGACCGGACCGTCGAGGCGGTGAGGGACGACGAGGCGATCCGCGTCGAGCTGCCGCGCACACGGCTGCGGCCGGGGCAGGGCGTACGGCTGCTGCGCGATCCGGCTCGCTTCGCACCGGGCCCGAGGACAACGGCCGCCGCGCCCGACTGGCACATTTCCTTTTCAAAGGGGGCCGTTCGGACCTCCCCCGCGGGGACGTTGTCCGGAGGGGAGCTTCTGCGTGCCACACTGGCGGCACCGCTGCCGCCGAGCCGGCTCCGCGGCTCGTCCTGCCGGACGAGCAGACGAACGGTCTCGACCTGTCCGGCGTGCGCAGGCCGGCGTCGGCCCTGGAGGGGTACGAGGGGCGCTCGTCGCGGTGAGCCGCGGCGTCCCCTCCTCGGCTCACCGGGGATCACCGATGACCTGTGCTTGACGACGGCGGACTGCACGACATCGATCCGGAACGGCGTCGCGAGCAGACGCATGAAAGGGCCGTCTTGCGGCCACCACAGGCCACTGAGCTGGCCTGATCACCGTACGTGAGCGAGCGGTGCGAGGACCGGGCTTGGCTGCGGCCTTACCGCCGCCTTAACCTACGGTCACGTAACCTACGAAGCCGTAGGTAATTCTCCCGTCCCCAGGAGCGCTCGTGACGATCACCTCTCCCCACCTCGGCAGTTCGAAGGCGTGGACAGACGCCCAGCTGCTGTACGCGCTGGAGGAGGTGGTGGAGAAGGAACTGAACCGCCATCTCAAGGTCGCCAAGGCGTGGATGCCCCACGAGTACGTCCCGTTCTCCGACGGCCGGAACTTCCCCGGCGTCTTCGAGGACGGCGAGGCGTGGGAGTCCAGCCAGTCCAAGGTCACCGACATCGGGCGGATCGCCCTCGTCGTGAACCTGCTGACCGAGGACAACCTCCCCAGCTACCACCACGAGATCGCCTCCCTCTTCGGGCGTGACGGCGCCTGGGGCACCTGGGTGCACCGCTGGACGGCGGAGGAGGGCAGGCACGGCATCGTGATGCGTGACTACCTCCTCACCTCCCGCGCCGTGGACCCGGACAAGCTGGAGGAGTTCCGCATGGCGCACATGGCGGAGGGCTTCGAGTCCGACAACCGCCACTCCATGCTGCACTCCGTCGCGTACGTCGCCTTCCAGGAACTCGCGACCCGCGTCTCGCACCGCAACACCGGCCACCAGTCGGGCGACCCCGTCTGCGACCGCATGCTGGCGCGTATCGCGACCGACGAGAACCTGCACATGGTCTTCTACCGCAACCTGCTGGCCGCCGCGTTCGAGCTCGCGCCGGACCTGACGATGGAGGCCGTCCGGGACGTGGTGGTCAACTTCCGCATGCCCGGTCACGGGATGCCCGGATTCGAGCGGGCCGCCGCGCAGATGGCGATCGGTGAGATCTACAACATGCGCATCCACCACGACGACGTGATCCAGCCGGTGCTGCGCTACCTGAAGGTGCTCGACATCGACGGTCTCGGCCCCGAGGGCCTGAAGGCCCAGGAGGAACTCGGTCTCTACATGAGCGGCCTGGACAGCGAGGCGTCGAAGTTCGACGAGAAGCTGGCCGCACGCAAGGCCCGACTGGCAGCCCGCGCACAGGGCTGACGGCCGCCCGACCCGACACCCTCCGGACCGGTCCGCTCCCGGCCCGGAGGCCGCTCCCCGAACCGCGCGGCGAGAGGCGGCGCACGCTCCGGCGTGTGCCGCCTCTTCGGCTGAACCGCCCTTCCGGGGCGTGCGGCGGGCGGGGTGGGCCGCCCGTCCGGTCGGGCCGCACCGCACCGCACGACCTCACCGAACGTATTCTTGTCCGCGTGAAATCCGTGACGCGTCTGGTTCTCTTCGGTGCACCCCTTGCCATCGTCGCTTCGATCGTGCTCAACCACGGCGACTCCGAGGCGCCCACCGTGGTCGGGCAGGCCGCCACGGGAGCCACCGGCGGGACCACCGCAACGCCCCGGCCGGGACAGGGGTCGGACGAGGCCGCGGACGCGGAGCGGATCGCCTCAGTGCCGCCCGGTCTCGCCGCTCCCGCGATGAAGGAGACCGCGTCCCGGCTGGTGTCCAGCGCCGAGGCGTCCACCCTGGACTGGCGCAGCCGGTACGGGGCGATCGACGACATCGGCGACGGCACCGGCTACACGGCGGGGATCATCGGTTTCTGCTCCGGCACCGGCGACATGCTGCACCTGGTCGAGTCGTACACGAAGGGCCATCCGGACAATCCGCTCGCACGTTTCCTCCCCGCCCTCCGCAAGGTGGACGGGAGCGACTCGCACGAGGGGCTGGATCCCGGCTTCACCGACGCGTGGCACCAGGCCGCCGGCGAACCGGCGTTCCGGGAGGCGCAGGACCGCACGCGCGACGAGCTGTACTTCGATCCCGCGGTCCGGCTGGCGAAGCTGGACGGCCTCGGCACCCTGGGGCAGTTCGTCTACTACGACGCGATGGTGCTGCACGGGCCCGGTGTCGAGGCCGACGGCTTCTACGGCATCCGGGACGCCGCGACGGCCTCCGCGGACACGGTCGCGGAGGGCGGCGACGAGAAGGCGTACCTGAACGCCTTCCTCGACGCGAGCAGGTCGGCGATCAAGGCGCGGAAGGTGCAGCGCGACACGACCCGGATCGACACCGCGCAGCGGGTGTTCCTGCGCGCGGGAAACCTCGGCCTGGAGAAGCCGCTGGTGTGGCGGGTGTACGGCGAGACCTTCCGCCTGGACTGACCGGGTCGCCGAGGTGCCGCCCGGCTACGGGAGCCGGTCGCGGCCGGCGGCCCGCGTCGCGGCGGTCCCGGCCGTGTGCGGTGCGCGGTCAGCCCGCGTCGCGGCGGCCTCTGCGCATGCGCTCCCGCTCCTTCTCGGAGAGCCCGCCCCAGACGCCGAAGCGCTCGTCGTGGGTGAGTGCGTACTCGAGGCAGGCCGTACGGCCCTCACAGGCGTTGCACAGCTGCTTTGCCTCGCGGGTGGAGCTTCCGGGTGCGGGGAAGAAGAACTCGGGCCCGGCCTGGGCGCACAGCGCCGTCTCCTGCCAGGGGAGCTCTTCGGTCGTCGTGATGTTGATCGGCATGGAAGACACGGTGCCCTGTCGCGATAAACAGGTGATCAACGATCGCTGACGGCGGCCCGTGCACGGTCAGGTCATCGGTGCGGGCTTGATGACCGCGAACGCCGCGCCCGCCGGGTCGGCGAGGCCGGCGATCCGGCCGACCTGCTGGACGTCGGTGGCGGCCATCGTCACCGCGCCGCCCAGCCGCTCCGCGGCGGCGACCGTCGCGTCGACGTCCTCGACCGCGAAGTACGGCAGCCAGTGCGGTCCGGCCGCGGCTCCGGCCTTCGCCTGGTCGAGCGGCACGAGCCCGCCGAACGACGACGTGTCGTCCTCGGTGCCGGCGGGACGGATCATGGTGTACGAGCCGCCGGGATACTGCATCGCCCCGGTCTGCCATCCGAAGACCGTGTGGAAGAAGGCGGCCGCAGCCGGCACGTCGGGGGTGTAGAGCTCGGACCAGATCAGTGCGCCCGGCTCCATGATCATGCCGAGTCCGGTGTTCGTGCCGGGCTGCCACACTCCGAAATAGGCGCCCGCACTGTCGGTGAAGCCACCCATGCGCCCGTAGTCCAGTACGTCCATCGGAGCGAACGCGGCGGTGCCGCCTGCCTGCTCGACCGTCCGCGCCGTGGCGTCCGCGTCGGGGGTCTGGAAGTAGACGGACCACGCGGGCTTGCCCTGCTCCTCGGACACGGTCATGACGCCCGCGACCGTCCTGTCCCTCAGCCGGTACGTGCCGTACCCCCCGGTCTCGGGGCCGCCGGGCACCAGCTCCCAGCCGAAGAGGCCCCGGTAGAAGGCCGTGGCCACGTCGATGTCGGGGGTGCCCAGGTCGATCCAGTTGGGGGCGCCGGTCTCGAAGGACGGGTCGAGCATGGTGTGCTCCTCGGGCGTGTGCACGTGTACCCGCGCGCCTCGTGGCACGGGCGTTCCCACCCCCTCCGAGTCTTGCACCGGGCGCCGAGGACCGCAGCCCCGCCGCGCCCGCGTCCCGGAGGTGCGGGCGGGTGCCCGTCGCACCTCCGGGACCGCCGGCGCGTCCCGCACGGGCCGCCGTCAGGCCCGCACCCGGCGGGAGCGCGCCGGCAGCTCCGCGGCCGTCAGTGCTCGTGCTCGCCGGCCGCTTCGGCGGCGTGGTGCGGCGGGTCGTATCCGGGGACCGTGCCGTCGGCCTTGGCGACCAGCAGCAGCCCGGCCATCCCCATGTCGGAGTGGCTCTGGACGTGGCAGTGGTACATCCAGGCCCCCGCCCCCACGTGTTCGCCCGCGATGACCTGGAAGCCGAAGGACTCGGCGGGCCCGCAGATCTTCGTGTCGACGACGCGGCTGGGGTCGTCCGGGCCGGTGAGCAGGCCCGTCCGGTTGTCGGCCCAGCGGTGCCCGTGGATGTGGAACGTGTGGTAGTACTCGCCGTGCGTGATCATGACGACCTCGACCCGGTCGCCCACCGTCGCCTCGAAGTTCGGGGCCTCGTGGGCCGCCTTGTTGTTGATCGTCATGTCGTTGAAGACGATCGTGATGGTCTTGTCGGGCAGGACGTCGCCCTTGCGGCGCACGACGAGCGGCCCGTACAGGCCCTTGCGGATGCCCCCGGTGCCGTGGTCGGTGCCGACGACGTGGTCGTGGTAGTGCCAGTAACCCGCGCTGCCCGCCTGCCAGGTGCCGTCCTTGCGGCGGCCGGGGGCGTGGGTGCGCCAGGTGTAGGTGCGCGTGCCGCCGGGTTCGACGTGGCTCCGGTTCATGCGGGTGCCGTCGCTGGCGATGTCGTAGTCCACCCCGTGGACGTGGAGACTCGCGTCGACGTCCGTGGTGTTCTCGAATTCGATGTGCAGCGTGTCGCCCTCGACGATCTCGATGAGCGGGCCGGGGACCGACGCCTTGCCCTTCTCGAAGCCGTAGCCCATGGTCCCGTCCGCCAGCTTCTCGGCGTACAGCTTGAGATGGCGTACGGCTCCCCCGGCGGGCGCGGTCTTCGCCGGGTTCTCCGCCGATGTGGCCTGGACCGCCCCCAGTGACATCGATGTCACCCCGGTCGCGGCCGCGACGCCGCCACCCACGAGCATCCGGCGGTTGAAGGTCCTTCGGTCCATGTCGAACTCCCCACTGAGATACGGAAACTGACGCACTGCACCCCCTGGACGGCCCACACGGTAGCCGGGGGAACCTCGTTTATCCACACTCAGGACAAAGTTCGTTCGATTGCTGCCATACCTATTGGCGAGCCGCGAAAAGAGGTCTAGCTTCGTGCGCTGTCGCAGTGACCGCAGAGGTGCGGTGACGGAAGTGTGACCGGAGAAGCGACCAAGAGGGGTGGGTGACCACATGCAGCGCACACCACATCACAGGTCCAGATCGCGCCGCGGTATCGCGGCGGCCGTGGGGATCGGGGCCCTGACCGCGTCCCTGCTGGGCGGGAACGCCACCGCGAGCCCGTATCCGGATCCGGGGTTGAAGGAACGGATGGCGACAACGTTGTCCCTTCCTTCGCCGCCGGGCGGGGCCAACGTCAAGGTGCTGGTGTTCCACGCCTCGGCCGGCGACGAGTCGCCGACCGTCGACGCGGGGATCGCGGCCATCGAGAAGATCGGGCTCAGCGGTCCGGAGGCCGGGCGGTTCAAGACCGTGGCCACCGACGACGCCGGGGTCTTCACCAACGGCAAGCAGCTCGGCAAGTACAACGCCGTCGTCTTCCTGACGGGCGGCGGTGACGTCCTCGACCCGGAGCAGGAAGCGGGTCTGGAGGCGTACATGGAGGCCGGCGGCGGCTTCCTCGGCATCCACGACGCGGCGCGCACCGAGCCGTACTCCGACTGGTTCACCGGCCTCGTCGGCGCCCGCCCCGCGGCGGACAGCCCCACGGCCGTCCAGCGCGCCACCGTGGAGATCGGCGACCGGCAGCACCCGGCGACGAAGAACCTCCCGCTGGAGTGGAAGCGTCCGGACACCTGGCTGAACTGGAAGACCAACCCGTCCGGCGCCGTGCACACCGTGGCCCGGGTCCGCGAGCTCACCTACACCCCGGGCAAGAGCGCCAACGGCTGGGACCACCCGGTCTCCTGGTGCCGCGACTACGACGGCGGCCGGTCGTTCTACACCGCCATGGGCGGTACGGCGGCGAGCTTCGCCGAGACGGACTTCCGTGACCACCTGCGCGGCGCCCTGGCCTGGACGAGCCGCCTCTCGCAGGCCGACTGCAAGGCCACGATCGACTCCAACTACACGGCCGAGCGCCTCACCCAGCCCAACCAGCCCGGTGCGAACGACCAGATCGGCGAGCCCCACGGCCTGGTGACGGCGAAGGACGGGCGGGTCTTCTACATCGGGCGCGGCGGCGCGGACAGCAGCGTGCCCGTGGTCACCGACTGGAACAACCCCGACGTCGGCAAGGGCTGGGGTGAGATCCACGTCTACGACCCGGCGACGAAGAAGGTCACCCTGGCCGGCCGGCTGAGCATCTTCGGCAACAAGGGCGGCGGCGACGAGCTGGTCAAGGTGGAGGAGGGTCTGCTCGGCATCGAGCTGGACCCGGACTTCGCCACCAACGGCTGGGTGTACCTGCACTACACCCCGCACGCGAAGATCGACCGCGACAAGCAGATGGCGGTGCGTCAGGTATCGCGCTTCACCTTCGACCAGGCCACGAACAAGCTGGACCTGGCGTCGGAGAAGGTGCTGCTGTCCTGGCCGGTCCAGATCCACAGCTGCTGCCACGCGGGCGGCGGCATGGCGTGGGACTCCAAGGAGAACCTCTACATCGCCACCGGTGACAACAACTCGTCCGGTTTCAGCGATGGTTACTCCGGCAACAACCCGCAGCCGAATTACAAGGGCGTGTCCTTCGCGGACGCCCGGCGCACCGCGGGCAACACCAACAACCTCAACGGGAAGATCCTGCGGATCCACCCGGAGGACGACGGCACGTACACCCTGCCGCAGGGCAACCTGTTCACCGGCAAGGAGCCCGACGAGGGCGGCGGAAAGACCCGCGGCGAGATCTATGTGATGGGCGTGCGCAACCCGGCACGTATCTCCATCGACAAGTCGACGGACACGCTGTACGCGGGCTGGGTCGGCCCCGACGCCGGTGCCCCGAGCACGACCTGGGGTCCGGCGAAGTACGACACGTTCGCCGCGATCACCAAGGCCGGCAACCACGGCTGGCCGTACTGCATGGGCAACAAGCAGCCCTACCGGGACCGCAACCTGCCCGACCCGTCCAAGCCGCTCGGCTGGTACAACTGCGACGCGCCGAGGAACGAGTCGCCGAACAACGACGGCCTGGTCAAGCTGCCGCCGATCACGTCGAACACCATCTGGTACTCGCCCCAGGGCGGCGGCGTCGACTACCCGCGTGACGCCAACGGCATCCCGAGCTACAAGGTCGAGGACCAGAAGCAGCTCCTCCCCTGGCTCAAGGGCGGCGGCCAGGCCACGATGAACGGCCCCGTGTACCGCTACGACGCGGCGAGCACCAGCGAGGCCAAGTGGCCCTCGTACTGGGACGGGAAGTGGTTCGTCGGTGACTTCTACGACGACACCCAGCCGCGCCACGCCGTGCTGACCGACCCGAAGACCGTCGGCAAGGGCGGCCTGCCCACGCACGCCGAATCCCTGAAGAAGATCATCCCGGTCGGCGCGACCGGTATCCGCAACCTGATGGACTGGAAGTTCGCCCCGGACGGCTCGCTCTACGTCCTGGACTACGGTCGCGGATTCTTCACCTCCGACTCCAAGTCCGCGCTGTGGCGCGTGACCTACAAGGGCGGCGGCCCGACCCCGGCCGCCGCAGACCTGGCCAGGAAGGCGGCAGCTCAGTGAGACGACCCATGCTCCTCGCCCGGCAGCGGTACGGGCCCGCACACTGGTGGCTCGCCCTGTTCGGCTCGTTCCTGATGGTCCTCGGGCTGGCTTCGACAGCGGCGTACGGACGGGAGGACGACCGGGCGTCGGCCGCGGCCGACCAGGTCCTGACCTGGACCGCGGGCGACCCCATCGACCGCTATCTGTCGGCGCCCAAGACCGCGGTGGCCGGCGCCGCGACGCTCGTGTTCGAGAACAGCGCGGCCACCGGGAACACCACGGGCATGCCGCACACGCTGACCTTCAGCGTGTCGGACGTGGAGTTCAACAACGACGTCGCGGTCAACATCCTGGCCAACCCCAGTGACTCCGAGGGCGGCAAGCACAGCGTCCAGGTGACCCTGACGCCGGGACGGTACTTCTACCACTGCACGATGCCGGGCCACGGGTCGATGCAGGGCATCCTGACGGTGACCGAGGGCAGCGGCGAGGACACGGCCGCTCCCGAGACCTCGGCGACCGTGACCGGTGACAAGAACGCCGACGGCGCGTACATCGGCCAGGCGACGGTCGCCGTCGCCGCCACCGACACGGGTTCCGGCGTGGACACCGTCGAGTACGCCGTCGGGGCCGACGGCGCGTGGCAGCCGTACACCACGCCGGTCGTGGTGAACGAGGTGGGCACCCACAAGATCCGCTACCGCGCCACCGACAAGGCGGGCAACGCCGCCGCCGAGAAGTCCGTCGACTTCGCGGTGGCCGCGCCCCCGACGGACGACAAGACGCCGCCGGAGACCTCGGCGACCGTCTCGGGCGAGAAGGACGCCTCCGGCGCGTACCTCGGCATGGCCACGGTCACCGTGACCGCGTCCGACACCGGCTCGGGCGTCAACACCATCGAGTACGCCCTCGGGGCCGACGGCGCCTGGAAGGCGTACACCGCTCCCGTCATGGTGCACGAGGTGGGCTCGCACACCGTCCGCTACCGCGCCACCGACAAGTCGGGCAACGTGGCGGCCGAGAAGTCCGCCGACTTCAAGGTCGTGGAGCCGCCGTCGCAGGACAAGACGGCGCCGGTGACCTCCGTGACGGTGACGGGCGACAAGAACTCGGACGGCGCGTTCATCACGAGCGCCAAGGCCACGGTCACCGCGACGGACGCGGATTCGGGTGTGGCCAAGGTCGAGTACTCCCTCGACGGCGGTCCGTACCTGGCGTACACCACCCCCGTCATCGTGGACCGTGTCGGCTACCACACCTTCGCCCACCGGGCGACGGACAAGGCCGGCAACACCTCCACTGCGAAGCAGTCCTCGTTCACCATCGCGGAGAGCGGCGGAGTCCCGCCGCCCAACTGCCCCGAGTACGACGAGCGGCTCACCGTCATCGTCGGAACGGTCGACTCGGGAGTCCCCAACCGGCTCACCGGCAACCGCTGCACGATCAACGAGCTGATCGAGGACGAGAAGGACTGGTCGTCGCACGCGCTGTTCCTCAAGCACGTCGACAAGGTCCTGGACAAGCTGCTCACCGACGGTGTCGTCGACACCCGTGAGCACAAGAAGATCTACAAGGCGGCCAAGCAGTCCGGCATCGGCAAGCCGGGCCAGGACGAGGGCTACACCAAGCTCTTCGACGGCACGGCCGCGTCCCTCGCGAAGTGGGAGCAGGTCGGTGGCGGGAAGTTCGGGCTGAACACCGCGGACGGCTCCATCACCAGCTCCACCACCGTGGACGGCATGGGGATGCTGTGGTTCCCGGCCAGGCAGTACGGGGACTTCTCGATGAAGCTCCAGTGGCGGGACGACGCCCCGGGCAACGGCAACGCCAACGGCGGTGTGTTCGTCCGCTTCCCGAACGTCCACGAGCAGCCGGAGGAGTCCCGGCCGGAGTGGGCGGCGATCAAGTACGGCCATGAGGTCCAGATCAACGACCGGCCCGACGGCGACATGTACAAGACCGGTTCCCTCTACGGATTCGACCGGGTGGGTCTCGGCGGCGCCGGGGTCACACCCAAGGGCACCTGGAACGACTACGAGATCCGGGTGGTGGACCAGCACTACTCGATCTACCGCAACGGTGTCCTGCTGAACGAGTTCGACAACACCGGCGGTCAGCTGTTCGAGCCGCCGCGGGGTGACGACCCGGGGACCGACGGCCGGCGCTACGCCTCCGGCTATGTCGGACTCCAGGTCCACAGCACCTCGGACGTGATCTCCTACCGCGACATCCGCATCAAGGAGCTGTAGGTCACAGACGGAGACGGGAGGCCGTGGCCGCGTGCTCAGGCACGTGGCCGCGGCCTCCCGGGTGTCTGTGGCGCCACACCCAGAAGACCGTGCAGGACACCAGCGCCCAGATCGCCAGCACGAAGTAGGGGAAGACGTACTGGTGGCCCTGGTAGTAGACCGCGGTGTGCTGTGCGTTGACCGAGGCGCCGGGCGGCAGCCAGCGGCCGATGTGGCCGAGGGCGGAGGGCAGCAGCGGCCAGGACACCGCACCGCCGGACGACGGGTTTCCCAGCAGCACCATCACCCCCCAGGTCGGGATGATCGCCCAGCGGCCCATGAGGGTGTTGAACATCGTGAAGACCATGCCGGACGTGAACATGGTGAGGGCGAGGATCGCCCACGACTGGGCGAAGGGCAGATCGAGCGCTTCGAGCCCCCAGTCCACGATCGCGGCGATCGCGAAACCGCCGAGCAGGGAGTAGCTCACGGTGAACAGGATGCGTTCCAGCGGGTTGAGGGCCCGCGCGTGCACGCTGAGCTGGATCGCGCCGAGGAAGCCGATGATGACGGCGGCGATCGAGATGTAGAAGAGGGCGAGGCCCCGCGGATCGCCGCTCTGGAGGGGCATGACGTCCTGCACCTTGAGCGGGGTGCCGAGAGTCCGGGCCACCGTCGCCCCGGTCTGCTCCAGCAGTTGGGCGACGGTCGAGCCCGAGGCGCCCGCCACCTGCATGTCAACCCCCTGCCCGACGGTGCGGAAGATCACGAAGACCTTCTGGTCGTCGATCGCGTCCCGGGCCTGCGTGGCGTCCGGATAGCGGCGGAGCTGCAGCGAGGCGTCGAGCGCCTTCTCCATCCCCGCGAGGAACTCCCTGGTGTGCGGCGCCCTGGCGTTGTCGACGACGGCGGCCGGGATCTCGCGCGGCGTCGGGTTCGCGAGGGCGTAGGTGTACGAGGCGGCGAAGAGCCCGGCCCCCGCCGAGATGATCAGGCCCACGACCATGGCGGGGAGGTACGGGGACTTCTTGTACGCCTCCCACTTCTCACGCCGGGTCAGCGGCTTGCCGTGCGCCCCGTGTCCGCCGTCGCCTCCGGACGTCATGCGGGTCCCCCGTCGTCGCGGCGGGCGCGGCTGGGCTGCACGCGCTTCGGCTCGCCCGGCATCTTGGGGTATTCGGGGGGATAGGGCAGATCGCCCAGCTCGTGGTCGTGCTCGTCGCGCCGGGCGAGCTCCAGCAGGGCGTCGAGGCGGAAGGCGTGCTCGTCCATGTCGGCGTGCAGGTCGCCCACCTCGGCGAAGCGGGCGGGCATGCTCCGGAGGTCGAAGTCGCGCGGCTCGGCGTCGTCGACCTCCTCCCAGCGCAGCGGCGCGGAGACCGGGGCGTGCGGGAAGGGGCGTACGGAGTAGGCGGAGGCGATGGTGCGGTCGCGGGCCGTCTGGTTGTAGTCGACGAAGATCCGCTCGCCCCGTTCCTCCTTCCACCAGGCGGTCGTCACCCGGTCGGGCATCCTGCGCTCCAGCTCCCGCCCGACCGCGATGGCCGACCGCCTCACCTGGGTGAACGTCCACTCCGGGACGATCGGGACGAAGACGTGGATGCCGCGCCCGCCGGAGGTCTTGGGCCAGCCGCGCAGGCCGTGGTCGTCCAGGACCGCGCGCAGCTCGTGGGCGGCCCTCACCGCGTCGGCGTAGTCGGTGCCGGGCTGCGGGTCGAGGTCGATGCGGAGCTCGTCCGGGTGGTCGGTGTCGGCCCTGCGCACCGGCCAGGGGTGGAAGGTCAGGGTGCCGAGGTTGGCCGCCCAGAGGACGGCGCCGAGCTCGGTGGGGCACATCTCGTCGGCGTGCCGGCCGCTGGGGAACTCGATCCGCGCGGTCGGGGTCCAGTCGGGGAGGTTCTTCGGCGCGCGCTTCTGGTAGAAGAAGTCCCCCTCGACCCCGTCGACGAACCTCTGGAGCGTGGTCGGCCGCTCCCGCAGGGCGCGGAGGATGCCGGGTCCCACCGCGAGGAAGTAGTCGGCCACGTCCTTCTTCGTGTAGCCCTTGTCCGGGAAGTACACCTTGTCAGGGTTGGACAGCCGTACGGCTCGCCCGTCCACGTCCAGTTCCACCGCTGCTCCTGCGCCCATGCCGAACACCGTAGGCGGCACGCACATATGCCGCATATCGGAAGACGTGCCCGGTCCGCCGGGTGAGAATCGGGCCATGGACCTGCCGGTGATGCCTCCCGTGAAGCCGATGCTCGCCAAGTCCGTGAAGCGGATCCCGCCGGGCATGCAGTACGAGGCGAAGTGGGACGGCTTCCGCGCGATCGTCCACCGGGACGGCGACGAGGTGGTGATCGGCAGCCGGACGGGGAAGCCGCTCACCCGCTACTTTCCCGAAGTGGTCGCGGCCGTCCTGGAGAACCTGCCCGCCCGCTGCGTGATCGACGGCGAGATCGTCGTGCCGTGGGAGGGACGGCTGGACTTCGACCGGCTGAGCGAACGCATCCATCCGGCCGACTCCCGCGTACGCATGCTGGCCGGGGAGACGCCGGCCGGCCTCGTCGCCTTCGACATCCTCGCGCTGGACGACGCCTCGCTGCTCGGCGCCCCGCAGACGGAGCGCCGAGCGGTCCTGGAGGGGGCGCTGGCAGGCGCGTCCGCGCCGGTGTACCTCGCACCGGCCACCACGGACCAGGCGCTCGCGCAGGACTGGTTCGAGCGCTACGAGGGCGCGGGGCTCGACGGAGTGGTCGCGAAGCCGCTCGACCTGCCCTACCGCCCCGACACCCGCGCCATGTACAAGATCAAGCACGAGCGGACCGCCGACTGCGTCGTGGCGGGCTACCGCTTCCACAAGAGCGGCCCGGTCGTCGGATCGCTCCTGCTCGGCCTGTACGACACCGGGGGCGCCCTGCAGCACGTGGGCGTGTGCGCCGCCTTCACGATGAAGCGCCGCGCGGAACTGCTGGAGGAACTGGACCCGCTGCGCATCGACCCCGCCGGGCACCCCTGGTCGGCCTGGGCGGACGCCACGGCGCACGAGGGATCTCGGCTGCCGGGAGCGCCCAGCCGCTGGTCCGGCAAGAAGGACCTGTCCTGGGTGGCGCTGAGCCCGGAGCGCGTCTGCGAGGTGGCGTACGACCACATGGAGGGCGACCGCTTCCGCCACACCACCCAGTTCCGGCGGTGGCGGCCGGACCGCACCGCCACCGGCTGCACCTACGCACAGCTGGAGGAAGTGGTGCGGTACGACCTGTCCGAGGTGCTCCGGCCCGGCTGACCCGTCAGGGGGCCGGGGTGGCGCAGGGATCACCGGCCGGGTCGCCGTCCGGCGTGGTGCCGGGTGACGGGTCGGGGCCGGCTGTGTCCGTGGGGCACTCCGGGGGCGTGGTGGTCGGGTCCGGATCGGGTGACGTGGTGGGGTCGGGCGTGGTGGTCGGGTCCGGCGTGGTCGTGGGGTCGGGTGTGGTCGTCGGGTCCGGCGTGGTCGTGGGGTCGGGCGTCGCGGGACCGGTCGGATCGCCGGTGCCGGTCGGGTCCGGACCCGGACCGGTGGGGCTCGGGGAGCCTGAGGGGCCGGTGGTGGGCGAGGTGGAGGGGCTCGGTGATCCCGTCGGCTGCGGGCCGACGACAATGCCTCCCCCGCCCTTGCCCGGGGCTCCGGGGCCGCCGACCGGGGCCTGCGGTGCGTGGGGGCCGCCCGCACCCGGGCTGCTCGGGACCACACCGCTGCCGTCGGCCACCGTGTGGACGCCCTTGCGGTAGAACTCCAGCCAGGACCGCACCGTCCGCAGGTAGGTGTCCGAGTGGTTGTAGCTGAGCACCGCCCGGTCCAGGTCCGCGCGGACGGACAGGTTCCGTGTCCCCGCGCAGAGGTAGTGGCCGGCGGCGAGGGAGGCGTCGACGACGTTGCCGGGGTCCTTGCGTCCGTCTCCGTTCCCGTCCGCGCCCCAGTGCGCCCACGTCGAGGGGATGAACTGCATCGGCCCGACGGCCCTGTCGTACGTCGCGTCGCCGTCGTAGGCCCCGCCGTCGGTGTCCGGGATGCGGGCGAAACCCTCACCGTTGAGGACCGGGCCGAGGATGGGGGTGAGCGTCGTGCCGGAGGCGTCCACCCGTCCGCCGCCCGCGTGGCCCGACTCGACCTTGCCGATCGCCGCGAGGAGCTGCCACGGCAGGTTGCAGCCGGGATCGGTACGGGCCAGGGCGCGTTCCGCGTTGCGGTAGGCGGCCAGGACGGTGGCGGGGACGCCCGCTTCGGCCCAGGACCGCACGACCGCCGGGGAGCTCTGCCCGCGGCCCGCCTTCGACGGTGGCTGCGGTGACTTCAGGGGCGGGAGCTCCGTGTGGTAGCTGTCGTCGTTCGGCACCTCGGTCCAGACGACGTCGTCCGTGGCGGCCGTCTTCTCCGTGGCGTCCGCGCCCGCGGCGAGCCCGGGTGCCTGGGACGCCGTCAGCGCCGCCATGGCGGCCACCGCGGTGGCGGTGCCGCCGAGTCCGCGGCGCATCTTTCCGTGGAACCTCACGCGTGCTCCTCTCCCCGGGTCACTGGGTGAACGTGTCGATGGCCGAGATGCGCCAGGCGCCGTCCCGGAGGACCGCGTCCACGGCGAACATCGCCGCCGCGTACGTCGTCTCCTCCTTCTCGCCGGTACGGGTGTTGCTCTGGTCGGCGAACACCAGCAGCCTCGCCCGGTCGCCGTCGAGCACCTGGACCCCGCTCCCGGTGACGGTCGTGGTGAGCACGAGCTTCTGCTTCGGCGCCTGGGCGCGTACCTCCGCGAGCATCTCCCGGTGCTGCTGGACCGCCTTGCCCACGAGGTAGGTGCGGGCCGCGCGGTCGGACTTCCCGGGCGAGGCGTAGTCGTACGAGAAGACGGCGCCGACGGCCTGCGTGATCCGGCCCTTGACCTCGCTGGTCCGGGCGATGTCGGTGAGCGCGGTGTTCTGCCGGGCGGGTTCGTCGCGCAGGTCACCGGCAGAGGTGAACGCCCAGGCGGCGAAGGCTCCGAGGAGCACGGTCACGGCGCAGAGTGCGGCCGGGAGCGGAATGCGGGGGCGTGGCAGCCGCCCGCGCGGTGCTCCGTCATCCGCGGGCTCCTCGTCGGCCGTGACGCCGTCCCGGGAGTGTGGTCCCGAGGCGGGGTCCTCGTCCTGCGCCTGCGCCTGTGCGTGCTCCTGCTCCTGCTCCTGCTCCTGCGGGTTCTCGTCGCGGGCCTGTTCGTCCGCCGGGGCCGCCGGGGTGCGGGGCGGCGTCGCGGTCGCGGCGACGACGGCAAGGCGGCGGCGCCGGTTCACGAGGTGACGGGTCGTCGACATGTGCGGTGGTCCTCTCGAAGGGGGCGGGTCAGCCGGCCGTGCTGCCGACGGGCGCCTGGCCGAGGGCGCTGAGCTTCCAGCCCGTGGAGGTGCGGGTGAGCTGCCCGAGCATGCGGCTCTCCTTCACCGCCGGCTTGCCCTCGGACGCGGTCACCGTGACCCGGAGCGCCACCATCACCGCGGCTTTCCCGGCCCGGTCGTCGAGCTCGGTCACGGCCCCGGACAGGATCTTCGCGGTGCTGACCGTCTTCGCCGCCTCGATCTGCTCGACGAACGCGTCCCGTCCGTCGACGAGTTGGCTGTGCAGATCTCCGGTGGTCGAGTCCTCCCAGCTGTCGAGCCCCTCCTCCAGCTCGGCGTGGTCCAGCGTGTTCATGTTCTGCACGGCCTGCTCCCCCGCCGCGAGCACGTCGTCGCGGGCCTGCGCGTAGGCCGCCGAGTCGTCGTGCGCCGCCTCGTAGCGGGACCAGCCGCCCCAGCCCGCGACGCAGGCCGCGGCGATCGTCAGCGCGATCGCGGCCGCCGTCAGGGGATTCCCCCTCATCCGTACCCGTGCCATCCGGTGCCTCTCCCCTTACCTGGACGTGATGTCGACGATCCGCCAGTGCCCGCCGCGCAGTTCCGCGGTGACGGACAGCTGGGCCGCCGCCGTGGTGGCCGCCTTGCCCTCGCGCTCGTAGACCTGGTCGAGGAACACGAGCAGGTGGGCGCTGGACCCGCTGAGCCGGGTGACCCCGGCGCGTACGACCTGGCTGGTGAGCGTCAGCCGCTGGTCCGCCGCCTGCTTCTCGACCTGGCCGAACAGGGCGGCGTACTGCTGGAGCGCCTTGCCGCCGAGCAGGTGCTTCGCCGACTCCTTGGTGGCGGCGGTGGCCTGCGGGCTGTACGAGAAGACCTTTCCCAGTGCGCTGCTCACGTCGCCCACGACCCGGGTGGTCGCGGCGGTGTCCGTGAGCGCGTGGTTGGAGGTGGCCGGGGTGTCGCGCAGCTGGCGTCCCTGGGCGAACAGGGTGCCGCCCGTCGCCAGCAGCGCGACGGCGAGCACGGCGGCGAGCGCGCGAGGCCATCGCCGCGGGCGCGGAAGGGCGGGCTGCCCGGGTCCGGTCGCGGTACCCGGCTCCATCGCGGTGCCTGGTTCCGGCGCGGGGCCCGGTTCGGCCACCGTGCCGTCTTCCGGACCGGGCGTCGTCGTGTCCCCGCTCCGCTTCATGAGCCGCTCCCGACCGGTAGTGCTTCGAGTGCCTTGACCTTCCAGCCCTGGCCGGTCCGCGCGAGGGTCACCTCGAAGCGCTTGCGCTCGGTCCCGGCCTTGCCGGTGCGCGGGGTGATCTCGACGTCCACCGTCGCGATGAGCGCCGCGGTGCCGGCGCGGTCGTCGAGCGCCGTGAGGGCGGCGTCGGTGACCTTGCCGCGTGCGGTGGCGCCGGATGCGGTGAGTTCGGCCGCGTCCTTCTTCCGGGAGCTCTCCAGCCGGTCGTGCAGTGGTCCGGTGGAGGATCCGAGCCAGGCCGTGAGGCCGGAGTCGACGCCTTGGGTGCTCCGGCCGTCCATGCTGGTGAGCCTGGCGAGGTGCCGCTTGCCGTCGGCCAGCGCGGCGTCGCGGCCCTTCGCGTAGGCAAGCGTGCCGTCGCCGCGCGCCTGGGCGTACGACCACGCGCCGAGGACGCACACCAGTGCGGCGGCGAGCATCGCCGCCCAGCCGAGCCGTGTTCTCGTCCGGTCGCTCATGCGCCGCCTCCGAGGCCGAGCAGGCCGGCCATGCCGTCGGCCGCGCGCGGGGTGCCGGCGGGGGCGCCGAGGGCTCCGGGGAGGGACGCGCCGGGCTCGGCCGGTTCGGGGACGGGTCCGCCCTTCGGGGCGTTGGCGCTGCCTCGGACGTTGATCCCGCTGCCGGGCGCCGACGCGCACCGGGCCTTGGTGTTGGCGGCGGGCGCGGGCGAGAGGTCGGTGCCCACCCGGTAGGTCGTACCGCCGTAGCCGGAGGTGCAGGGCAGCGGTTCGAAGAAGGTGACGGACATCCCGAACCTGGCGCCGTCGGCGTCGATGGCGCTGGAACCGGCGGCCGCGACCGCGGGCACCTTCACCAGGAGTTCCTCCAGTCCACGCTGGCGGGTCACGGCGACCTCGGACGTGGTGAGCAGGTTCGCGACGACCACCCCGAACTCGGGGTCGAGGTCCCGGAGCAGCCCGCTGATCTGCTCGGTGGCGCCGGGTGCGGCGGCGATGAGCCGGCGCAGATCGGTGTCGGAGTCCTTGAGTTCGTCGGCCAGTTCCTTGGCCCCGGAAGCGAACCCCTTCAGCGCCTCGCCCTGTTCGGACTGGGTGCGCAGGACGGTCTCGCCGTCGGCCATCAGCTTCGTGGTGGTGGGCAGGGCCTCGTCGGCGGCCTCGACGAACTCGCCGCTGGTGTCGAGGAGGACCTGGAGGTCGTCGCCCCGCCCCTCGAAGGCGGCGCCGAACTCCTCCACGACCGTGCGCAGGGCCTCCGTGTCGACGGAGGCCGTCAGGTCGTCGACGCTGGTGAGGACGTCGGTGACGGGCGCGGGAATGGTCGTGTCGGCCTGGTCGATGACCGAGCCGTTCCCCAGGAAGGGGCCGTCGGCGCGGGTGGGCCGCAGGTCGATGTACTGCTCGCCGACCGCGGAGAGATTGGCGACGACGGCGTGGAGGCTGTCGGGGATGGGGGGCGCGTCGTTCTCGATGCGCAGTTCCGCCTCGACCCCGTCGTCGGTGAGTTCGATGGGACCGACCCTGCCGACCGACACGCCCCGGTAGCTCACGTCGGAGTGGGTGTACAGGCCGCCGGTCTGCGGGAGCTGGACCGTCACGGTGTAGTAGCCGCGCAGTCCGACGTAGTGGCCGAGGTCGGCGTACCGCGCACCGAGGTAGCCGAGGACGAGTACGGCGATGAGGAGGAAGGCCACGTTCTTGAGGCGGACGGCTGTGGTGATCATCAGCGGGTGCCCTCCGTTCCCGGTGCCGTGACCGAGGGCAGTGGCAGGGGCAGCGCCGCTCCCTTGCGCGTACCGGACGCCGCCGGCGGTGTGGTGGCCGGGGTGAGCGCCGGTATGACCTGGGTGCCGGGCACGGCCGTCACGTCGAGGTAGACGTTGAGGTAGTCGCCCTTCACCCCGCGCAGCACCTCGTCGGTGAACGGGTAGGTGAGCAGCACCTGGAGGGAGTCCGGCAGGTCGTCGCCCGAGTCGGCGAGTGCGGTGAGGGTGGGTGCGATGGCCTTGAGGTCGGCGATCATGTCCGCCTTGCTCTTGTTGATCGTGTCGACGGCGACGGTGGACAGGGAGTCGAGCGAGCGCAGCATGGTGAGCAGGGAGCCGCGCTGCTTCTCCAGGACCTTCATGCCGGGGGTGAGCCCCGTGAGGACCGTGCCGACGTCCTGCTTGCGGGTGGCGAGCGTGGCGGAGAGCCGGTTCACCCCGTCGAGGGCCTGGGTGATGTCGGCCTTGTGGTCGTCCAGGTTCGTGACGAGCGTGTCGACGCGCTTCAGCATGGAGCGGATCTGTGGTTCCCGGCCCGCGAGCGCCTTGTTCAGCTCGGTGGTGATGGTCTTGAGCTGGCTGACCCCGCCGCCGTTGAGGAGCATCGAGAGGGCCCCGAAGACCTCTTCGACCTCGGGGTTGCGGTTCGTCCGGGAGAGCGGGATCCGGTCGCCGTCCGCGAGGGCGCCGCGCGCGGCGCCGGTGCTCGGGGGTGAGAGCTGGACGAACTTCTCGCCGAGGAGGCTGGACTGTTCGAGGTGGGCGTAGGCGTTGGCGGGCAGGTCGATCGAGCCGTTGACGCGCATGGTGACCTTCGCGGTCCACCCCCCGGGCGTCAGGGCGATCCTGGTGACCCGTCCGACCGCGACGTCGTTGACCTTCACGGACGACTGCGGGGCGAGGCTGAGTACGTCGCCGAACTCGGCGGTGATCTCGTACGGGTGGTCGCCCAGGTCGGCGCCGCCCGGCAGGGGCACCTGGTCGATGCCCGTGAGGGACGGCAGGCTCACGCTCGTCACCACGAGGGTGAGGCCGGCTCCGGCGGCGACCAGGGCTGCCAGACCGGCGAGCGCGCGGTTGCCGGGTCTGCGCGGGGCGCGGCTCATCGGGGCGTCTCCTTCTTCTCCTGCGGCCCGGTCCGGTCCGGGGTGCCGTAGACGGTCCCGACGGCGGGCAGCGGCAGGGCGGGCAGACTCTGCCGGCGGGCGGCGTCCACCGGCGCGAGTCCCGTCAGGCCGGCCCCCGGCTCGGTGAGCGGTCCTCCCATGGACAGCTCGTTGAGGTTGGTGCGGCCGTTGAGGGTGCGGTTCGCCGGGTCGTAGGCGTTGAGCACGTTGCCCGCGGCGAGCGGCAGCGTGTCCAGGGACTCGGCGAGCGAGGCGCGCTGGTCGACCAGGGTCTGGGTGAGGGGCACGAGGAGGTCCACGTTCTCCTTCAGGGCTCCGTGGTTCCGCTGGATGAAGCCCTTGACCTGGCCGAGTGCCTTGCCCAGTTCCTCGAGCGCCGCGCCGAGGTTCTTCCGGTCGTCGGCGAGGAAGCCGGTGACGGAGTTCAGCTGCTGCTCGGCGGCCCGTACGTCGCCGTCCTTGTCCTTCAGCATCGTGGTGAACGTCTGCAGGTAGGACAGCGTGTCGAAGAGGTTGCCGCTGCTCCTGTCGAGGGTCTTGGTGGCCTTGCCGAACTGTTCCACGGAGTCGCCGATGGCCTTCCCGTTGCCGTCCAGGTTCTTCGCGCCGGTGTCGAGGAGTTCGGCGAGCGCACCGTCGGTGTTCGCCCCGTCGGGGCCGAGCGCGGTGGAGAGTTCGGTGATCGACGCGTAGAGCTGGTCGACCTCGATGGGCGTGGCGTTGTCCGCCGCCGGCAGTACGGCGTCGTCCTTCAGCCGGGCTCCTCCGGTGTAGGCCGGGGCGAGCTGGACGTACCGGTCGGCGACCAGGCTCGGGGCGACGACCACCGCGTGTGCCTCCTCGGGCACGTCGACGCCCTCGTCGAGCCGCAGGACGACCCGGACCTCCCGGCCGTGCGGCTCCACGGACTCGACGGTGCCGACCTTGACGCCGAGGATCCGCAGGTCCGATCCGGCGTACACGCCCGTGGCCTGGTCGAAGTAGGCGGTGATCGTCGTCTTCCCCCGGTCGTCCATCGCCATCACCCCGGAGGTGGCGGCCACGGCGACGACGGCGAGTCCGGCGGCGATGCCGATGACGCGTGTGCGCCTCATGTCAGCTCCCTCCCTGCTTCGGTGGCATGCACCCTCCGTCGGCCGGGGGTGTGCCCGCCGGCAGGTACTTCTTCGGGACGACGCCGCAGACGTAGTTGTCGAACCAGCGGCCGTTGCCGAGGGTGTTGCCGACGAGGCGGTTGTAGGAACCGGCCAGCGAGAGCACCTTGTCGAGGCTCTTGCGGTTCTTCACCAGCACGGCGGTGACCCGGCCGAGGGAGTCCAGGGTCGGCTTGAGCTGCTTGTCGTTGTCCGCGACGAGTCCGGTGAGCTGGGTCCCGAGGTTCTTCGTGCCGGTGAGGAGCAGGTGGATGGACTCCCGGCGGGCCTGGATCTCGCCGAGGAGCAGGTTCCCGTCCTCCAGGAGCGTCTCGAAGCTGCTCTTCCTGGTCGCGAGGGTCTTCGTGAGCTGCTTGCTGCCCTTGAGGAGGGTGGCGAGCTGGGCGTCCCGCTCGGAGACGGTCCTCGACAGTGCGGACAGCCCGTCGGCGGCGCTGCGCACGTCCGGCGGGGAGTCCTTGAAGGTGTCGGAGATCGTCTCGAAGCTCTCGGCGAGCCGGGCCGTGTCGATCTCGTCGATCGTCTCGCCGAGACCGTTGAAGGCCTGGGTGACGTCGTACGGCGAGGTCGTGCGGCTCGCGGTGATGCGGGAGCCGGGGTCCTGCGGGGCGTCGCCCAGCGGGTCGACCGCGAGGTACTTGTCGCCGAGGAGCGTCTTGATGGCGATCCCCACGGTGGAGGAGTTGCCGATCCAGGCGTCCTCGACCTCGAAGTCGACCTTGACCTTGGCGCCGTCGAGCGAGACTCCGGTGACCTCGCCGACCTTCACCCCGGCGATGCGCACCTCGTCGCCCTCGTCGAGGCCGGCGGACTCGGTGAAGTCGGCGCTGTAGGTGGTGCCGCCGCCGAGGAAGGGCAGTGCGTCGGCACGGTAGGCGGCGAGGCCGAGCAGTGCCAGGACGAGGAGTCCGGCGATGCCGACGGCGACGGGGTTGCGTTCCCGCACGGGCTTGATCCTCATGCCTGGCACCTCGGCTGACGGATCGTGATGCCGGTGGGCGGGGCGCTGCCGTCCTCGGTCGTGACCCCGCTGACCCTCGCTTCGCAGAGGTAGAGGTTGAGCCATGACCCGTACGAGGTGAGGCGGGTGATCGCCTCCATCTTGGCCGGGGTCTTCCGGAGGAAGTTCTCGATCTGGGGTGCGTTCCGGTCCAGTTGGCCGCTGAGGCGTCCGAGCTGGGCGATGTCGCGCTTGAGGGGACCCCGGCCGTCCTGGAGGAGGCCGGCGGTGACGGTGGTCAGCGCCCCCATCGCGGTGACCGCCTCTCCCAGCGGCTTGCGGTCGCCGGAGAAGCCCGTGACGAGCTTCTGCAGGGTGACCACGAGGTCGTTGAAGCCGGCCTCCCGGTCGTTGACGGTCTTCAGGACCGTGTTGAGGTTCTCGATCACCTCGCCGATCACCTTGTCCTTGGCCGCGACGGTGCCGGTCAGCGATCCGACGTGGGAGAGGATGCTGTCGACGGTGCCGCCCTCGCCCTGGAGGACCTGCACGATCGATCCGGCGAGCTGGTTGACGTCCGGTGGCGACAGGCCCTCGAAGAGCGGCTGGAAGCCGTTGAACAGCTGGGTGAGGTCGAGCGCGGGCGTGGTGCGGGAGAGCGGGATGGTCGCGCCCGCTCCGAAGCTCTCGCCGACGGGCCCGGCGCCCTGGTCGAGGTCGATGTAGCGCTGGCCGACCATGTTGAGGTACTTGATCGACGCCGTGACCGAGGCGGGCAGGTGGCGCCCCCTGCGTACGGCGAATCCGACCTCGGCCAGCCGCTTGTCGGCGACCCTGATGGACTCGACCTGCCCGACCTTGACGCCGGCGATCCGGACGCTGTCGCCGACGACGAGTCCGGTGGCGTCGGTGAACCTCGCCTTGTACGAGGTGGTGTCGCCGACGCCCGTGTTGGCGATGGACAGCCCGAGGACGGTGGTGGCCAGGACGGTCACCACGACGAAGACGAGGGACTTCACGAGGGGGCCCGCGAGGGAGCGGCGCTTCACTTGAGCTTCACCTCCGCACCGCGGAAGGCCGGACCGATGAGCACGCCGCTCCAGTCGGGCAGGTCCTGCGGCTGGACTTTCAGTGAGGGGGCGACGAGTTCGTTGACGAGCCGGCTCTCCTGCGGGGAGTTGGGCATGCCGAGCGCGGTGGTGTCCGTCCCGGTGTCGCCGGCGGCGGTGGCGGTGCTGTCCGGGGCGGACGCGGTCCGGGCGTCGGCGGTCGGCACGGCCCTGCCGGTGTAGGGGACGGAGTAGCAGTGCGGGCCGCCGGTCGCGCCGTAGACGGGGGTGTCCCGGCCGGCCACGTACCTGCCCTTGGACTCGACGGGTCTGAGCGTGACGTGCAGGCCCGGCTCGTCGGTGCCCTTGCCCAGCGCCTTGTCCATGGCGGGGACGAACCCGGCCATGGTCCGCAAGGTGCACGGGAAGGCGTCGGAGTACTCCCCGAGGAGTTCCAGGGTCGGCCTGCCCGAGGCGGAGAGCCGGATCAGGTTGTCCTTGTTCCTGCGGAGGAAGGTGGTCACGTCCTGCGCCGACGCCGTGGTGGAGCCGTACAGGTCCGCGAGTTCCGCCTGCTGCTCGGCGATGGTGCCGCTGGTGGTGGTGAAGTCGGTGAGCGCGTCCAGGACGTCCGGGGCGGCGTCGGCGTACAGCGTGCTCACCTTCACCAGCTCCTTGATGTCCGCGTTCAGCGTGGGGAGCTGGGGGTTGAACTCCTTGAGGTGCGCGTCGAGGGTGACGAGCGTGTCGCCGAGCTTCTCGCCCCGCCCTTCGAGCGCCTGCGACACGGCGTTGAGGGTGGCGGCCAGCTTCTCGGGCTTGACCGCGGTCAGCATCGGCAGGACGTTGTCGAGTACCTCTTCGAGCTCGATGGCGTTGCTGGAACGGTCCTGCGGGATCACCGCCCCGGCCTTCAGCGGCTGCGCCGACGGGACCGCCGGGGGGACGAGCGCGACGAACCGCTCGCCGAAGAGGGTGGTGGGCAGCATCTGGGCGGTGACGTCGGCGGGTATCCGGCCGAGCCTGCCGGGCTCGATGGCGAGGGTGAGGCGCGCGCCGTCCCCGTCGGCCGCGATGTGGCGCACCTCGCCGATCACGACACCGCGCAGCTTCACGTCGGCGTTGTCGTGCATCTCGTTGCCGACGCTGCCGGTGCGTACGGTCACGGTGGCGTCGTCCGTGAAGTCCTTCTCGTACACCGAGACCGACACCCAGACGAGTACGGCGGGCACGAGCACGAAGGCCACGCCCGCGAGTCTGCGGCGCACCGTCTGCGCCGTGGAGGTACGCATCAGCCGGCCACCTTCACCGTTGTCGTCGCACCCCAGATGGCGAGCGAGAGGAAGAAGTCGGTGACGCTGATGAGCACGATGGCGTTGCGCACCGACCTGCCCACCGCGACACCCACGCCGGCCGGTCCGCCGGTGGCGTGGAAGCCGTAGTAGCAGTGGGCGAGGATCACCAGCACGCTGAAGATCAGCACCTTGAGGACCGACAGCAGGACGTCGTCCGGGGAGAGGAACAGGTTGAAGTAGTGGTCGTAGGTGCCCGCGGACTGTCCGTTGAACAGGACCGTGATGGAGCGGGAGGCCAGGTAGGAGGAGAGCAGGCCGATCGCGTACAGCGGGATGATCGCGACGACTCCCGCGATGATCCGCGTGGTGACGAGGTAGGGCATGGAGCGCACGCCCATCGCTTCGAGGGCGTCGACCTCCTCGTTGATCCGCATCGCGCCGAGCTGCGCGGTGAAACCCGCGCCGACGGTGGCGGAGAGGGCGAGGCCCGCCACCAGCGGGGCGATCTCGCGGGTGTTGAAGTAGGCGGAGATGAACCCGGTGAAGGCGGACGTGCCGATCTGGTCGAGGGCGGCGTATCCCTGGAGTCCGACGACCGAGCCGGTCGCGAGGGTCATCGCGATCATCACGCCGATGGTTCCGCCGATGACACCGAGCCCGCCGCTGCCGAAGGCGACCTCGGCGAGGAGCCGTTGCACCTCCTTGAGGTAGCGGCGCAGGGTCCGGGGGATCCACAGGAGCGCCTTGACGTAGAAGGTGAGCTGGTCACCCGAGCGGTCCAGCCAGCCGAGCACCGACATCGGTCAGCCTCCCTTCGGGGGGACGATCTGGAGGTAGACCGCCGTGAGGATCATGTTCACGAGGAACAGGAGCATGAAGGTGATGACGACGGACTGGTTGACCGCGTCGCCGACGCCCTTGGGTCCGCCGCGCGGGTTCAGTCCCCGGTAGGCGGCCACGATGCCCGCAATGAAGCCGAAGATCAGGGCCTTGATCTCGCCGACGTAGAGGTCGGGGAGCTGGGCCAGGGCGGAGAAGCTGGCGAGGTACGCGCCGGGGGTCCCGTCCTGCATGATCACGTTGAAGAAGTAGCCCCCGAGTGTCCCGACCACGGACACCAGGCCGTTGAGCAGGACAGCGACCAGCATGGTGGCCAGGACGCGGGGGACGACGAGGCGCTGGACGGGCGAGACGCCCATGACCTCCATCGCGTCGAGCTCCTCCCGGATCTTGCGGGAGCCGAGGTCGGCGCAGATCGCGGAGCCGGCGGCCCCGGCGATGAGGAGCGCCACGATCAGCGGGCTGGCCTGCTGGATCACCGCGAGGACGCTGGCTCCCCCGGTGAAGGACTGGGCCCCGAGCTGCTCGGTGAGCGAGCCGACCTGGAGGGCGATCACCGCGCCGAACGGGATGGAGACGAGGGCCGCCGGGAGGATGGTGACGCTGGCGACGAACCAGAACTGCTCGATGAACTCCCGCACCTGGAAGGGCCGGCGGAAGACCGCGCGGGCGACCGCGAGGGCGAGGGCGAAGAGCCCGCCGGTCTGGCGCAGCGGGGCGAGGAGCCGCGAGGGCTCCCGCCGCGCGGGGGCCGCCCCGGCCTTCCCGGTGCCGGGGTCCGGCGGCCGCAGGGGCAGCGGTGCCGTCATCGGCGCCCACCGTCCAAGGCCGGTGAGTAGCTGTTGAGGATCGCCGTACGGGCGGCCTCGGGCAGCGTGCCCAGCATGGAGTGCACCCGCTCCCGGCGGCGCAGCGCCCCCTGCCGCACGGGCATGCCCGGCGAGGGTTCCAGCTGCGGGACGACGGTGCGCGGCGCCGGGTGGGCGTGGCCGTCGGTCCGTTCCGCCGCGAGGGTGGCCGCGTCCTTCTCCTCGGACATCCCGATGGGCCCCTCCCGTCGCCCGGAGAGGAACTGGGAGACCACGGGCGTGTCACTGGTGAGCAGGACCTCGCGCGGCCCGAAGGTGACGAGGTTGCGGCAGAAGAGCATGCCCATGTTGTCCGGGACGGTGGCCGCGATGTCGAGGTTGTGGGTGACGATGAGCATCGTCGCGTCGATCTGGGCGTTGAGGTCGATGAGCAGCTGCGAGAGGTAGGCGGTGCGCACCGGGTCGAGCCCCGAGTCCGGTTCGTCGCAGAGGATGATCTGCGGGTCGAGGACGAGTGCGCGGGCCAGGCCGGCCCGCTTGCGCATCCCGCCGGATATCTCGCCGGGCAGTTTTCCCTCGGCGCCGAGCAGGCCGACGACGTCGATCCGTTCCATGACGATGCGCCGGATCTCGGACTCCTTCTTGCGGGTGTGTTCACGCAAGGGGAAGGCGATGTTGTCGAAGAGCGACATCGAGCCGAAGAGGGCACCGTCCTGGAACATCAGGCCGAAGAGCTTGCGGGTCTCCATGATCTCCCGCTCGGGACTGTTGACCATGTCGACGCCGTTGATGAGGACGCGGCCCTTTTCCGGCTTCAGCAGTCCGATGATGGATTTCAGGAACACGGTCTTCCCGGTACCGGAGGGACCGAGCATGACGCTCACCTCACCGGCCGGCAGCGTGAGGCTGACGTCCTGCCAGATGTTCTGCTTGCCGAAGGACTTCGTCAGGCCTTCGACGACTACTTCGATTCCCATCGGCCCTCCCTCGATGTGGTGGTGAACGGCGTCATCTGTCAGCGCTCCGGCTCCGGTACGTGCAACGGACGGCTTGTCACACATGCACCAGGGGGCGCACGTTAGGTCCGTCGAAACCGCCAGGACAAGCAGTGGAACAGCGGAAATCGCCGGACTTCGATCTTCGGGCGGACCACTTGTCACCGGATGACAAATCCCCGTCGCGGGTTTGTCGTCATCTGCGCAAGCACTCCGTTCCCACCGGGGCACCACGGTCCGGGGCCGGAGCCGCGGGACCCCGGCGACGGGAGCGTTCCCGGCCCCGGTGTGGGAGGTCCGGGGCCGGAGGAACTCCCGGTGGAATCCCGGCTCAAAAGGGGTGCGACCAGGACTCCACGTATGTCGGGCGAGCGATTGCGGACCCCTTTCCGAGCCGCTCATGCCGGACGCTACGGGTCAGTAACCTCGGTCCGCAATAGCGGTTCACGAACTTTCTCCGAGGCAATGGAAGGGCCTTGTTTTCTTGTTCCCGGATGAGTAATCGGGGAGCGAAACCTATCCATAAGTGAGGCATTCGAGGCGGGGCCGCGCGGCGGCGAAAGGCAGCACCTGCGCACGGAAGCCCGCCCCGACCAGGGTTCCTTCGGTCGGGGCGGGCCCGGTGGACGCCGTGCCGGCACGCACCAAGTGACAAGGCGCGGCGCGTGCCTCCCTCTCGGCCTACTTCACCGCGGAGTGCCAGTTCTGCGCGAACTCCTTGCCGGCGTTCGGCACCGACAGCCCCGGCGCCGTGAGGCCGATGGTGGAGGTCCTGGCGTCGTTCAGGACCAGGTTGTTCGACCCTGCCCCGGCGGGCAGGCCGACCTTCAGGTCGATCGCCCAGCTGAGGATCCCGCCGAGGCCGCAGCCACTGGCCTTCGGCACGGCGAACTGGCTGTCGCCCTGCGCGGCCCCGGACAGGCCGATCTGGATGAGAGAGCCCTCGTCCGGGTTGTCCGAGCCGTCACCGTTGTGCCTGGTGGCCGCCAGGCTGGGCGCACTGAGGTTCCCGGGGCGCAGGATCACCGGGCTGCCGCTGCTCCCGATGTAGCAGTTGGAGCCGAGCAGCGGGTTCTCCAACTTGATCTTGACGGGCAGCTTGACGATGGGCCCGGAGGATATTCCGGCGACCAGGCTGAATTCGGTCGGCGTGCCCGCGGACTCGACCGTGGCCGTCACCTTGTTCAGGGTGGCGTTGGTGATCTGCCCGCACACGGCGGAGATCACGGGGACGTTGCTGGGGCACATGATGCCGAGCAGCCCGCCGGGGATGGTGGTCTTGCCGCTGACGATGGAGCCGGCGGGCGGCGGGACGACGGTGTAGGTCCCCTCGGCCGGGTGCTGGATCACCCCGAACTGCAGGTTGGTGGAACCCGTCGTGGCCGTGGTGTTGCCCAGCTTGATCGTCCCGTTGGGCGAGGTGGACGTCACACAGAGGGGGATGTCCGTGTCGCCGTCCGTCGCGAGCATGGCCGGGGCGTCCACGGGACACCGGTCGAACGGGGCCCAGGCACCGTTGAGCTGCGCCGCCGCCGCGGCGGCACCGGCGGGCGTCGCGCTCAGCGGCATGACCAGCGCGGCGGACGCGGCGACGGCGCCGGCGGCCTTGATCCAGGTCTTCGAGGCAGGTCTCATCGTTCCCTCAATTCGGTAGCGGCTCGGGGGATTGCTGTGCGCGGTGCGGTTCTCGGGGCGGTTCCGGGGCTCAGCGAGCCGCCGTGGGGATGTCCGTCGGCCGGAAGTCGGGCGTACAGAACGTCGGATCCGCGCTGACGGCCGCACAGGGGGCACCCTGCGTCTGCTTGACGTATCCGGGTACCCCGGACAGGGAGGCGGTGAAGAGGCTGTCCAGATCCTCGTGGGCCCCGCACCCGCTGAAGGGAGGCAGGGTGACCGACCCGGTCAACTCGCCTCCGGTGGCCAGGGTGTAGCCGACCTGGACGCCGTCCTTCAGCGTCATGCGCCCTTCCAGCCTGAGCGTGAAGGGCTTGCTCGTCCGGCAGTTGTCGCCTACGTCGAGGGGCACCCCGTTCACCTCGACGTCGCGGAGCCTGAGCATCAGCTGGAGAGTCACGACCGTGAGGGCCTTGGTGGAACCCTCGGCGAGGTTGATCGCCAGATCGGACTTGATATTCGCCTCACGGGTGCCGTCGGGGTTGGCCGCCGGGGGGATCTGCGTCATCTCCAGGGTCGCGGTGGTCGGCATGAAGCCGAAGGTCAGAAAGGTCCCGGACGAGGGAGGAAGCTGCGGCTTCCCCTCGTACTCCAGGTCGACGGTCGAATCCTGCAAGATGTGGAGGAACTCACCGTCGGGCACGAGCTGGCTGAGCCCCTGGGTGATCCGGGCGCAGGCGACCGGGAATCTGGTCGCGCCGTCGAGTTTCGTCACATTGGCGTATCCGGTGACGTACGCGACCATGCCGAGCTCGGCGCTCGGGTCACCCACACAGGGAGGCACGCCGTCGGCGGCGGACGGCTTCGCAGCGGTACCGACCTCCGGCCGGCCGTCCACGGCTCCCGCGTCCCGCTCGTCGGCGGGCCAGGTCTCCGTCGGCCCGGGCTCCGGCTCGCCCTCTCCGCCCTCGTCGCCGCCCGCGACGGGGATCTTCGCCAGGGCCGCGTCCCGGCCCGGATCCAGCACACACTCCAGCACGATGCTTTCGGGGTCGGCCGGTGTCCCGTCCGCCTTCCTCAGCCCGAGCTCCACCGTCAGGGCCCCGGCGTCGAGCGCCAACTCGCCCTCTGCCGTGGGCTGTACGTAGGGCACCCTCCCCGTGGTGCTCAGTTTCGGGCCGCCCGCCCCGGGGACCGTGACAGGTTCGGGAGTCGAGCCCAGCCATTCGGCCCCGGCCCGGCGGTCGTCCTGCGAGACGGCGACGGACAGCCGTGTCGCGGCCGTGAGCGTCGCCGCCCCGGCATCGGGGACCCCGGCGAGGACGGTCTCCGGCAGTCTCACGTCCAGCGTCACGCCCTCGGGCTGCAACCGGTCGCCGGGGCGCGCCGAATCCGTGACCTCGGCGGTCACACCCACCTCGACCGGGTGCTGCTCGCCTCCTGGAGCGGCACACGTGTAGGCCAGCTCCGCGTCGATCCTCTGCGTGCCTGATGCCGCCTGCGCACCGGGGATCATCCCGCCCAGCAGTACCGCGGTGGCGACTGCCGCACCACGCGCCGTGCGTCTCCGGGTTCCCGCCATACGACTGCCCCTCATCGACGATGCCCCTCGGGGGCGGCCTGACGCGGATCGCACGGCGGGCGGGCCCGCCGTGCGATCCCTGATCACCCGTTACCGGCTGGAGGCCGGATCAGGGGGTGTAGACGATGGTCGGCTTGGTGGTGCCGCCGCTCGGCGTCACAGCGTTGTAGCTGGCGCTGTAGGTCGGGTTGTTGCCCACGGCCGCGATGCCCGCGCAGCCCGCGGTGACGGTCGCGACGGTCAGCTTGTAGGTGGCGTTGTTGCTGACCGCCAGCTTGCCCGTGGAGTTGGTGTAGGTGGCGGCGGCGTTGCCCGTCACGGTGAAGGTGCAGGTGAGCACCTTGAGCGTGGCCTTGATGCCGCTGATGTATCCGCTGGTGACGCCGGCACTGTAGGTGTTGGCGTTCAGCTTCCACGGGGTGGACGTGTCGGCGGTCGGGGTCACCGGGCCGAACGGGCTGGTGCAGCCGCTCCAGGTCAGCGGAGCGATGGTGCCGACCTGCACGTTGGTCGTGCCGGCGGCCGATGCCAGGTTGCCCTGGGCCGCGGACGACGTACACGTCATGGGGATGCCGTTGAGGGTGAGGGTGACGGTGCCGGCGGTAGCCGAGAACGTCTCCGGGGAGCTGGGACCGACGGTCCAGGTCGGGGCCGAGACGCCGGCGGTCGCGGTGGTGGCTCCGAGGGCGACAGCGGCGGTGGCGGCGCCGACCGCTACCGAGATCTTCCTGAGGGAGTTGCGCACAGTGATTTCCTCCGATTCGAACAATGCGGGTGCACTGCTGCGGGGACAGCACCCGAATTCCTGCAAAGGCGCAGGGAGTGCCGCGATGAACCGAGTTGCGTGGGGGGCCGTGCTGCGCTTTCAGCCACACACGTTCTGTGACAGGGCGTGACGTTACTTGCGGGAAACTTGGAACACAATGCCGTCGGTCAAGATTGGTGCCGCGAGTTTGTTTCCTCGTCCGCACGTCACTAATTCGCCCGGAGCACTTGTCACTTGGTGCGCAGAATTCGGGGAGGAAGGCCACCGGACCGGGATCTTCGCGGTCCGCGGCACCGGGGGCGGGCACCGCTTCGGCCGTCTCCCCGGAGAGCCGGCCGGGTAGGAGCGCCGGGGCCCGGAGTTCCGTGGCGGCCGGCTTCGGAGGTCGTTTACGCGCCTCGCGAGGAGCATAAGGCCGAAAACATTGTCCGGAAGTGAGCAGGAGCGCCCCACCTGCACCGGAACCCCATAACAGGGCCACGATGTGTGCCCCTTGCACTTCGATCTTGTCCAGGCGGTGTGCCACCCGCCCGACTTGGTCTATCTTCGGCGCCGATGTTGGTATACACCTATCGGTCCGTGGGAGCGCTTTCCCTCCACCGCCTCACCCACACAGGGCACCGATGAGCGAGGGGACGGTCATGCCGAGACTCATCCAGCCGCTGGACACCGGCGACCCGCTGGGTCCCCTCCCCCAGGAGTTCGCCGCGATCATGCGTCCCGAACTCCCCAGCCTGATCAAGGAGATCGGCGTCGAGGTCACCCGGGCCTATCCGGAGTACGCCCGTCTGCTCGGGGGGCCCAACGGGCAGGCCATCCGGGTGGGTGTGGAGCAGAGCCTCGCCGCGTTCGTCGACCTCGTCGCGGAACCGACCTCGGCCACACCGCTGCGCGACGACATCTGCCGCCGGTTCGGCCGTTTCGAGGCCTACGAGGGCCGCACCATGGAGACGCTCCAGGGCGCCTACCGCCTCGGCGCCCGCGTCGCCCTGCGCCGGGCCAAGAAGGTCGGCCGGAAGTACAACTTCTCACCGTCGCTGATGCTGAGCTTCGCGGACGCGCTCTTCGCCTACGTCGACGAGCTGGAGACGCTCTCACGCGAAGGCTTCCTGGAGGTGCAGTCGCGGTCGGGGGAACAGAGCGAGGCCATGCGGCGCCAGCTGCTCCACCTCGTCCTGGCGGGCCGGCCGGTGCCCCGCAGCGCCATCGCCGAGCTGTGCGAGCAGACCGGGTGGGCACTGCCCGAACAGGTCACGCTCGTCGCCGTGCGCGCCCCGGCCGGCCTGGACCGGATCAGCGCGGACCACGACGTGCTGATCGATCCGGGCGACCCGCAGCCGCACCTCCTCATCCCCGGTGCCGTCGACGAGGACCGCAGGCAGATGCTCGAACGCACGATCCCGAACGGGGGCGCGGCGATCGGGCTGACGGTGCCGACCGCCTCGGCGGCCGACTCGATCCGCTGGGCCCGACGGGTTCTGGAACTGGTCGACGCGGGTGTCATCGAGGGCACCCCCTTCGTGCGCTGCGAGGACCACCTCATCACGCTCTGGCTCCTGTCCGACCCGGCCCTCCTGGACCAGCTCGCCGAGCGCGAACTGGCCGCGGTCTCCTCGATCAGCACCACTCGGCGCGAGCGGCTGATCGAGACGCTCCGGATCTGGCTCGACACCCGCGGCACAGCTGCCCAGATGGGCGAGCTGCTGGACGTGCACCCGCAGACGGTCCGCTACCGGATGCGCAGCCTGGAGGCCATCTTCGGCGGGCAACTGACGGATCCCGAGAGCCGGTTCGCCACGGAGGCCGTGCTGCGGGCACTGCAGTTACGGGCGCGCGGCAGCCAGAACCTCAACTGATGGTGCATCACACGTCACGCACGGCGTCAACTTACCTCCAAGTAATGCGAAATAGACGGTCAGTCCCAAACGGTTGCGACACGGAGACGTTCTCAACGAGAAACCAGGAACTGCGTCCCGTACATATGGAGGAGCGGTGGCCCACAGGTCACCGCGCGGCACCGCCTCCTGGCCGACCACCCGAGAGGGAACCCCCCATGACCGCCTCGCACCTCCTCGTCCCCGTGCCGATCCCGGACCGGGTCGCCGCGCTCATCGGGGCCTGCACCCCGCCGCACATCCTGCAGGCGGAGTTCGACGCCGACTGCGCCGCGCGCGAGGTCCGCAGGTTCCGGGGGCCGAGGCTGGGCATCGAGGACCAGGCCGACCGGGAACAGGCACTGTCCGAACTCGCGTGGGCCAACAAGGTGCTGTCGGCCCATGACCCGCTCCTCGCGGTTCGTCAGGGCGGCCCTTGGTGACGCTTGCGAAGACCCTGCGGCACCCTTACCTTACTCTGAAGTAAGTTTACTCCGGAGTAAGGATTTGGCGTGCCCGACCACAGCAAGGGCGACCTCACCGGCGAACTGTCCGGGCTCGACTTCGCCGCGGTCTCCCCCGGGGAGTTCGCACGGATCGTCAAGGGCCTGTCCACGAAGGAGCTCGGCGAGGTGATGCGCGGCGACCTGCGCACCCGCGTGCTGAGCGAGGTCTTCGGCCGGATGCGGCAGCAGTTCCGCCCCGAGGCGGCCGGCCCGCTGGAGGCACTGATCCGCTGGAGGATCACGGGCGAGAGCGACGAGGTCTACGAGACCACCATCGCCGACGGCGTCTGCACGGTCGGCGCGGGCCGCTCCGCGGCCGAGCCCCGGACGACCCTGGTGATGGCCGACGCCGACTTCCTCCGGCTCGTCTCCGGGAACGGCAACCCCGTGACGATGTTCATGATGCGCAGGCTGAAGATAGCCGGCGACGTCGGCCTGGCCTCCGGCCTCACCCGCTACTTCGACATCCCGAAGGCCTGAGCGCCCATGAGCTACTTCTCCCTCGCCCTCACCGAGGAACAGCAGGACCTGCGCGACTGGGTGCACGGATTCGCCGCCGAGGTGGTGCGCCCCGCGGCGGCCGAATGGGACGCCAGGGAGGAGACGCCGTGGCCCGTGATCCAGGAGGCGGCCCGGATCGGGCTGTACGGATTCGAGTCGCTGGCCGACATGTACGGCGACCCCAGCGGGCTCTCCCTCCAGGTAGCCAACGAGGAACTGTTCTGGGGCGACGCCGGCATCGGCATGGCGCTCTTCGGCACCTCGCTCGCGGTGGCCGGGATCTTCGCCTCGGGCACGCCCGACCAGCTCGCCGAGTGGGTCCCGCAGTGCTACGGCGACGCGGACGACCCGAAGGTGGCCGCCTTCTGCGTGTCGGAACCGCAGGCGGGGTCCGACGTCTCGGCGATGGCCACCAGGGCTCGCTACGACGAGGCCGCCGACGCATGGGTGCTCTCGGGCCAGAAGGCGTGGATCACCAACGGCGGCATCGCCGAGGTGCACGTGGTGGTGGCCTCGGTCGACCCGTCCCTGGGCGCGCGCGGACAGGCCGCGTTCATCGTGCCGCCCGGCACCCGCGGCCTCGAAGCGGGCCGCACCGTGAAGAAGCTCGGACTGCGTGCCTCCCACACGGCCGACCTCTTCCTCGACGACGTACGCGTGCCGGGGCACTGCCTGCTGGGCGGGAAGGAGAGGCTGGACGCCCGGCTGGCCCGCGCACGCGAGGGCGGCACCGCCAAGGGGCAGGCCGCCATGGCGACCTTCGAGGTCAGCCGCCCCACCGTGGGCGCGCAGGCCCTGGGCATCGCCCGCGCCGCGTACGAGTACGCGCTGGAGTACGCCGGGCAGCGCGAGGCGTTCGGCAGGCCGGTCATCGAGAACCAGTCGATCGCGTTCGCCCTCGCCGACATCCGGACCGAGATCGAGGCCGTACGGCTGCTCATCTGGCAGGCCGCCTGGATGGCCCGCAACGACCGCGCCTTCGACGCGGGACAGGGCTCGATGTCCAAGCTGCGCGCGGGTGAGCTGGCGGTGTCGGCGACGGAGAAGGCCGTCCAGATCCTGGGCGGCGCCGGCTACAGCAGGGAGCATCCGGTGGAGCGGATGTACCGCGACGCCAAGATCTACACCATCTTCGAGGGCACCAGCGAGATCCAGCGCCTGGTCATCGCCCGCGCGATCTCGGGGCGCCAGATCCGCTGAGGGGGCGGGGCCGGCCGCTGCGGGGCGACATCCACCGTATCTCGGGGCGCCGCCCCCTCAGGTGGCCACCGGGTCGAACCGTACGGGGAGCGAGGCCGGCCCCCGGGTGAAGACGCCCTGCTCGACCGGGCTGAAGCCGTCGGCCAGGCGGAGACCGGGCATCGCGTCGAGCAGCTGGTTCACTCCGGTCTCGACCTCGGCCCTCGCCAGCAGCGCCCCCACGCAGAAGTGCCGGCCGAGCGCGAACGCCAGGTGGTCGGCCGCCGCCGAGAAGGCGGTGGTGCCGGTCAGGTCCTCGCGGAACAGGTCGAAACGGTCCGGGTCCTCGTAGCGGGCCTCGTCCCGGTTGGCCGAGCCGATGAGGCAGGTGACGGTGGCACCGGCCGGGACGGTGCCACCGGACAGCTCCACCTCGTTCGCCGTCTGCCGCATGATCATGTGCACCGGCGGGGTGTGGCGCAGAGTCTCCGCGAAGGCCCGGTCGATCAGGGACCGGTCCCGCTGCACGGCGACGAGCTGTTCGGGGTGGGCCAGGAGGTTGGCGAAGAGCGAGGCGATGGCCTTGTCGGTCGTCTCCCCGCCGGCTGCGAGCAGGAGGCTGCAGAACGCCTTGATGTCCTCGTCGCTCATCCGGACGCCGTCGACCTCGGCGGCACAGAGCGCGGAGAGCAGGTCGTCGCCCGGTTCCTCCCTGCGCCGCCGGATGACCGGGATCATGTACTCGGCGAACTCCCGCCGGGTGCGCTCCCCGGCAGCCGCCACCGCGGGATCTCCCGCGAGGTTGCCCAGGAAGGCGATGACCGTGGTGTACCAGCCGTGGAAACGCTGGTGGTCCGCCCGGTCCAGGCCGAGCATGTCGGCGATGACGAGGACCGGGAACCGGGTCGCGAAGTCCTCGACGAGATCGGCCTCCCCGGTGTGCCGGAAGCCGTCGATGAGCTCGCGGGCGTTGCGTTCGATGACCGGCAGGAACTTCTCCTGGAGGTCGGCGCCGCGGAAGGCCGGAGCGACCAGGGCCCGCCGTACGGCGTGTTCCCGGCCGCTGAGCTGGAGGATCGTACGTCCGTGGACCGGCTCCAGCTGCCAGTCGTAGTTCTCGGTCGTGAACTCCTGCGCCCTGTCCTTGAAGACGCGCTCGACGTCCTCGTAGCGGGAGACGAGGTAACTCCCCGTGGCCTCGTGCAGGATCAGGGGGGCGCTCTCGCGCATCTGCCGGTAGGCCCCGTAGGGATCGGCCGCGAAGGCGGGCGAGAGAATATCGGGCGGTGACGACGCCTGGGACACGAGTGACTCCTGTGGGGCAGAGATCGATGCGCTTCATGGTCGTGAACGGGCAGTGTCAGCAAGCCTATTGACCGACCGCCCGATACCGAACCCCCTGGGAGTACCCGTGAGCACCGCGTCCGGCGGACCCCGTCCCTCCGTCCTGTTCGTCACGGATCTCGCCTACGAGGCGCGCGGCCGGCGGTACTGCGACGAGGACATCCACCTGACCTCCCGCCTGCGCGAGTCCTTCGACATCGCGCTCTGTCACCCCCGGGACGCGGCTGCCCTGCTCGACCGGTTCGACGCGGCCGTCGTCCGCAACAGCGGTCCGGTGCTCCACTACCGCGAGGCGTACGACGCGTTCCGGGCGAGGGCACGCGAGTCGGGCGTACGCGTCTACAACACGCTCGACGGGCGCGGCGACATGGCGGGCAAGCAGTACCTGGTCGACCTGAGCCGTGACGGCTTCCCGGTCATCCCGACCGTGGACCGCGCCGAGGACCTCGGGCTGCTGCCCCGCGCGGAGCAGTACGTCGTCAAGCCGAAGCTCGGCGCGGATTCGGTGGGCCTGCGCTTCACCCGGGGCCCGGAGCTCCCGGCGGACGCCGGGGACGGCCTGCTCGTCCAGCCCCGGATCGACTTCCGCTACGAGGTGTCCTTCTACTTCGTGGACCACGACTTCCAGTACGCCCTGCACGCACCGCACCCGGAGCGGCGGTGGGTGCTGGAGCCGTACGCGGCCGGGGCGGCGGACCTGGACTTCGCCCGCCGCTTCGTGCGGTGGAACACCCTCACGCACGGCATCCAGCGGGTGGACGCCTGCCGGACGGCCGACGGCGAGCTGCTGCTCGTCGAGCTGGAGGACCTCAATCCGTACCTGTCCCTCGACCGGGTCACCGACGAGGTGCGCGAGTCGTTCGTCGCCCGGATGACGGCGTCCCTGAGGGACCTGCTCGGCTGACCCTTCCGGCCCGTGCCCGCATGCGTGGGCCGGGGGCGGGTGTGAGGGTGCGAGGGTGACCACTGCCAGCGAGAGGGCCCCCGCCGCGCAGAGTGCCGCAGCGCCGCCCGTTCTCGATCCCGGGCGCCGCAACATCGTCTTCGCCACGATCGTCCTCGGTATCCTGCTCGCCGCTCTGGACCAGACGATCGTCGGGACGGCCCTCCCGACGATCGTCTCGGACCTCGGCGGCGGGGACCACGTGTCGTGGGTCGTGACGGCCTATCTGCTGGCGGAGACGGTGTCGACGGTGCTGGTCGGCAAGTTCGGTGACCTCTTCGGCCGGAAGTTGATCTTCCAGATCTCGGCGGTCGTCTTCATCACCGGCTCGTTCCTCTGCGGTCTGGCGCCGGACATGCTGATGCTGATCATCTGGCGCGGCCTGCAGGGGATTGGCGCGGGCGGGCTGATGGTGACGTCGATGGCGCTGATCGCCGACGTGATCCCGCTGCGCGAGCGGGGCAAGTACCAGGGGGCGATCGGCGCGGTCTTCGGCATCGCCACCGTGGTCGGTCCCCTGCTCGGCGGACTGTTCACCGACCACCTGACCTGGCGCTGGGCGTTCTACGTCAACGTGCCGATCGCGATCGTGGTGGTCATCGCGGCCGCCCGCACCATCCCGTCCGTGCGTGCGGTGGGACGGCCGGTCATCGACTACCTGGGCATCGCGCTGGTCGCGGCCGGAGCCGGCGCGCTGATCCTGGCCACCAGCTGGGGCGGCAACCAGTACGCCTGGGGCTCCCCCGTCGTCATCGCCCTGTTCGCCGGCGGTCTCGTCTCCCTGGCGCTGTTCTGCGTCGTCGAGACCCGGGCGAAGGAGCCGATGCTGCCGATGCGGCTGTTCCGAAACCCGGTGTTCGCGGTCTGCTCCATCCTGAGCTTCGTCGTGGGCTTCGCCATGCTCGGCGCGATGATCTACCTGCCGACCTACCTGCAGTACGTCGACGGGGACTCGGCCACGCTCTCCGGCGTGCGTACCCTGCCGCTGGTCGTGGGCCTCCTGGCCGCCTCGGTCTTCAGCGGCAACGTCGTGAGCAGGACGGGCCACTACCGGCTGTTCCCCGTCATGGGTTCCCTCGTCATGGCCGCGGGGCTGTACCTGCTCTCCCGGATGGGCCCGGGCAGCGGGGTCTGGCTGGAGTCCCTGTACATGCTCGTGCTCGGCGTCGGCATCGGCCTGTCGATGCAGGTGCTGACCATCGCCGTGCAGAACACGGTCGACTACACGGACCTGGGGACGGCCACGTCGGGTGTGACCTTCTTCCGCACCCTGGGCAGTTCCTTCGGCACGGCCGTCTTCGGCACGATCTACGCCAACGCGCTGGGACCGAACCTGGCGCAGGGCGTCGCGCAGGCCACGCGGGCGGGCGGCGATCCGGCGACGCTCGCCCGGGTCGCGGAGAACCCCAGGGCCGTGCACGCCCTTCCGGCCGCACAGACCGCGCCCCTGGCCCAGGCCTACGCGGACACCCTGCACACCGTCTTCCTGTGGACGGTGCCGGTGGCGCTGCTGGGGTTCGTCGTCTCGCTGTTCCTGAAACAGGTGAAGCTGCGCGACAGCGCACGGGCGGGCTCGACCGACATGGGTGACGGCTTCGCCCAGCCGGGCCCGGGGGACGCGGCGAGCCTGTTGCAGTCGTCCGTCGCCAGGATCCTGCACCGGGCGGGCCCCGACACCGCCCGGCGGATCGTGGACGAGTCCGACACCCGGCTCGACATGGCGGGTGCCTGGGCGGTGATGCAGGTCGACTTCTTCACCCGCATGGTGGGCCACGCGGGACTGGGACTCATCGCCACCCGGCACCGGATTCCGCCGGAGGTCCTGGTGCCGGTGTTCGACCGCATGATCGAGGAGGGCTACCTCACCGGGGACGGCCGGCTCTTCACCCATACGGCGGCGGGACGGCGGGAGGCGGCGACACTGTCCGCGACCTGGGGACGCTGGCTGAACCAGCGCCTCGCCGAGGACGGTGCGCAGCCCGGGGACCGGGAGCTGCGGGCCGCGGTCGACGTGATCGGCAAGAGGCTCCTCGCAGAGGACCTGGCGCAGGAGCTGGGGCCCTCGACGGCCCACGTGTCGGCCCCCGTCTGAGCGTCCGGCGTGCCGTGACGCCGGTGCGGGGGGGGGCGGTCTCAGTCGACGAAGACGGCCGTCGCGTAGACCCAGGCACCGTCGTGCCGCACGAAGCGGCTCTTCTCGTGGAGGGCGTCGGGGCGTCCGCCGTCGGAGTAGTGCGCCCGGAACGTCACCGTGCCGGTCGTGTGGAACGCGCTCCCCTCCGTGGTCTCCAGGATGTCCAGGCCCGTCCAGCGCATCGCCGGGTCGAAGTCGACGGACGGCGGGCGCGTCTCCGGGTGCCAGGTGCGCAGGAGGTAGCCGGCGTCCCGGACGACGAAGGCCGCGTACCGGGAGCGCATCAGCGCCTCGCAGGTCGGGGCGGCCGCCGTCCCCGCGTGCAGCCTGCCGCAGCAGTCCCCGTACGTGGCCGGAAGGCCGCACGGGCACGGGGACTGCGGGGTGATCCGGCCGGGGCCCGCTCCGGCGGGGGCGGTTCCGCGCGGGCGGGAGGTGCGTCGTGACATGGGTCCATTGTGGCCTGCTCTCCCCCGGTCCCGGAGGCGGACGCCGGCGGGAGTGCCCGCACCGGCCGGCGCGGCCGTGCGTCAGGTGAGCAGGAAGTCGGCCTGGCCGGCCTTGGCACCCTGGATGAAGGCGGCGATCTCGCCGTTGGAGTAGATGAGGGCGGGGCCGTCCGGGTCGGCGGACTGCCGCACGGCGACCCTGCCGTCCGCGAGCTTCATGGCCTCGATGCAGTTGCCGCCGTTCCCACCGCTCCACGGCTTGTACCAGCCTTCGGTGCCGAGGTCGGCGGCCGGCATGCCGTTGTATATGTGGTTCATCACAGCTCCTTGCGGAAGTCCCTGAGGATTTCCTTCGTGCGTTGTGCAGTCGCGGCCTGGGCCGCCATGCGGTCCATGACCTCGAGGTAGGAAGCCACCTCGGGGCGCGCGTCGAAGTAGACGGCGCCGGTCAGGTACTCGCTGTAGACCATGTCGGGCAGTTCCGGGACCGCGAACCGGAAGAGGACGAACGGCCCGTAGGTGCCGGGGTGGTGACCGGTCGCGAACTCCGCGATCTGCAGGGTCACGTGGGGCAGGTCCGTCGCTTCGAGCAGCCGGTCGATCTGGGCCCGCATCACGTCGGGACCGCCGGCGGGGCGGCGCAGGACGGTCTCGTCCATCACCACCCACAGCTTCGGCGCCTCCGGCGCGGTCAGCAGGGACTGCCGCTGCATGCGCAGCGCCACGTGGCGCTCGATGTCCTCCGGCCGGGCCTGGCCGACCGCTCCGGTGCGCAGGACGGAGCGGGCGTAGTCCTCCGTCTGCAACAGGCCGGGGACGAAGTGGGGTTCGTACGTGCGCAGGAGGCTCGCCGCGCCCTCCAGGCTGACGTACATGCTGAACCAGTCGGGCAGCACGTCGTGGTAGCGCTGCCACCAGCCGGGCTTGTTGGCCTCCTCCGCGAGCTCGACGAACGCGTCGGCCTCGTCGTCGGCGATCCCGTAGGCCTTGAGCAGGAGTTGGACGTACGGGATCTTCAGACCGACCTCGGCCGTCTCCATCCTGCGTATGGTTCCCGGGGCGACGCGGAGCACCTTCGCAGCCTGGTCGCGGCTCAGGCCGACACGCTCCCGCAGGTCCTGCAGTCGCTTGCCCAGTACCACCTGGCCCACGGTCGGGGCGGACCGCGGTTCGCTCACTTCAGACCTCCCGATGCACTGTGTGTCAGCAGTGTGCCATGCACGTGCGCCCCAAGGACACAGTCACTCTGGAAATTTCAGAGTGCCTCTTGCCAAGTGTTCATGTCAGAGGGAGAGTTGGGCAGTGAACCAGTTCGCGTGGTCGTTCCCGCCCTTTTCCGGGGTGGCGCGAAGCGTGACACAGCCCCCACTGTGAGGAATCGGTCGTGGCACCTGGCAGTGCGCTCATCCCCCGGCTCATGGACCTCAGCCCCGGGACGGAGGCGCTCCGTTACTGCTTCGCCCTTCCCGCGCACCCCGAATCGGTCGCTGGTGCGCGACGCCTGACGCGGACGCGGCTCGCCGAGTGGCGGCTGACGGGTGACGCGTACGACGCGGCGGTCCTGATCGTCTCGGAGCTGGTCACCAACGCCGTCGTGCACACGGCGAGCGCACGGGTCGTCTGCGAGCTCCGCTGCCGCGAGGGACGGTTGCGCATCGCCGTGCAGGACCAGGGGCACCTGCCGGGCGGGCCGCGGCTGTCGCTCACGGCGGACGGCGAACACGGCCGCGGACTGCTGCTCGTCGACTCCATGGCGCTCGCCTGGGGCTCCCACGACGCCGGGGACGACTCCGGCCGGATCGTGTGGGCGGAGCTCCCGGACGGCACGGAGCCGGCATGCTGAAGCATGCACTGTCCCAGCTGCTCGGCGCGCGACGGACCCGGTCCGGCGACGAGGACGACGCCACGGGCCGGGTGCGGCTTCCGCTGCCGCCCGCGCTGTCGGCGAGCCTCGGCTGCGACGCGGTGGGGGTACCCGCGCGGTACGGCTTCCGGCTGATGTCGCATCTGCCGCGCGCGGGCTGCGTGTTCGCCGACGCGGACCAGTGGTGGTGGATCGTGCCGTCCGGCTCCGATCTCGATCTCGACTGGCCCGAGCAGGCGTCGTACGCCGCCGGGGCCTACGTGCCCGCCGGACGGCCCCGGCTGATCCACGCACCGGACAGCCGCACCCCCTACACTCCGCCGATCCCGCTGTTCCTGATGGTGTGCCAGGTCACCGGCGTGGCACCGTCCTGGGACCCGTCCGGCGGGCCCAGGGCGCTCTCCGCACCCTGACCGCGGGGCAGGGAGACCCTCACGGCCGGTCGAGGTAGGCGAGGCCGGGATGGACCCGGGTGTAGCCCTCGACCAGGCGCCGCGCGACGGAGACGGAGTCCACCAGCGGATGCAGGGCGAAGGCCCGCACGGCCGCCTCCCGCGAACCGCTGTCCGCCGCGTCGAGCACCGCCCGCTCCACCGCCTTCACCGCGGTGACCAGCCCGACCGCATGGTACGGAAGGGGGTCGACGGCGACCGGGTGGGCCCCGTTGGCGTCGACCAGGCAGGGCACCTCGATGACCGCGTCCGCGTCCAGCACGGAGAGGGTGCCGCGATTGCGGACGTTCAGGATCAGCGTGGCCCGTTCGTCCCGGGCGACGGCGCGCATCAGGGCCAGGGCCACCTGCTCGTAGCCGCCCGATCCCAGGTCGCTCTCCTCACGCTCCCCGGCCCCCGCCACCTCCCGGTTCTCCGACATGTAGGTGGCTTCACGCTCGGCACGCGTACGGTCCCAGGTGGCCAGGGCGGGGGCCTCCGGGTCCTTCATGCGGGCGTAGAACCCCTCCTGCTGCTCGCGCAGGAAGGCGCCGCGGGTCTGCTCGGCCTCCCGGTAGGCGCGGACGGCCTCCCGGTTGAAGTAGTAGTAGTGCAGGTACTCGTTGGGGACGGCGCCCAGCGAGCGCAGCCAGTCCGGACCGAAGAGCCGGCCCTCCTCGAACGATCCCAGCAGCGCCGGATCGCCCAGCAGGCGCGGGAGTTCGTCCCGGCCTCCGACGCGGAGCCCTCGGACCCAGCCGAGGTGGTTGAGCCCGACGTAGTCGATCCAGGCCCGATCCGGGTCCGCGCCCAGGACCCGCGCGATCCTGCGGCCGAGCCCCACCGGGGAGTCGCAGATGCCGATGACCCGGTCGCCCAGGTGGCGGGACATGGCCTCGGTGACCAGGCCGGCCGGATTGGTGAAGTTGATGACCCAGGCGTCGGGGGCGAGCCGGGCGATGCGGCGGGCGAGCGCGGTGGCCACGGGAACCGTGCGCAGACCGAAGGCGATGCCGCCGGCCCCGACGGTCTCCTGGCCGAGGACGCCCTCGTCGAGTGCCACGCGTTCGTCGGCCGCGCGGCCTTCGAGGCCGCCCACCCGGATGGCCGAGAAGACGAAGTCGGCGCCGCGCAGCGCCTCGTCGAGGTCGTCGGTGACGACCGTCCCGGGTGCGTCGGGGACACCGGCCGCCTGTTCGCGGAGCACCCGGGCGACGGCGGCGAGCCGGCCCGCGTCCGTGTCGTACAGGGTCACCCGGGAGACGCGGCCCTCGGCGTGGTCCCCGAGCAGCGCCCCGTACACGAGTGGCACGCGGAACCCGCCGCCGCCAAGAATTGTCAGCTTCACGCTGCTCGATGGTACGGGGCGGGGGGACCGGCGCCCCGGACCCGAAGGCCCGGGGCGCCGGTCCGGTCCTGCGGACCGTCCTCAGTGGCCGTTCCACCACCGCACGACGGCCTGCCAGATCTTCGTGGGCCCACTGCGCTGAGCCGGGATCAGGGCTCCCTGCCCGAGCGGTTCCGAGGTGCGCACGCCGGCCGGTGCGTGGCCCGAGGGGACGTCTCCCCCGGGGGTCGTGCGCCGGGGCGAGGCCACCTCCCAGTCGGTGGCGGCACGCGACCTCGCCATCGCGGGCAGCGGTTCGTCGTCGATCTCCTGCTCCGGGCTCGGGGCGAAGCTCGCGGGCAGGTCGACGAGGTGCCGGGAGGTGAAGTTGCCGACCCACGACAGCTTGGACTCGTCGACGCTGAGTTCGAGGTCGGGCAGGCGCATCAGCAGCGCGTCGACACCCACGTCGGCGATGGCGCGTCCGATGTCCTGGCCCGGGCATTCGTGGGGTCCGCTGCTGAAGGCCAGGTGGGCCCGGTTGCCCTCCATGCTCGCGGTGAGGTCGGGCCGTACGACCGGATCGGTGTTGCCCGGGGCGATCCCGACGATCAGCGCGTCACCGGCCTTGATCTGCTGCCCGCCCAGTTCGGTGTCGCCCACCGCCCAGCGTCCCAGGATCGAGGTGAACGGCGGCTCGTCCCAGAGGGTCTGTTCCACCGCCTCGGGCACGGTCATGTGCCCGCCGCTCAGCCGGGCCCGGAACCTGGGGTCGGTGAGCACCATGCGCAGCACGTTCGCGATCAGGTTGGTGGTGGTCTCGTACGCGACGAAGAGCACGACCCTCAGGTGTTCGGCGACCTCCTTGTCGGTGAGTCCGGCGGGGTGCTCGACGAGCCAGGTCGCGAAGTCCTCGGCGGGCGTCTCCCTGCGGCGCTCCACCAGGCGGTTCAGCGTGTCGACGAGGAAGGCGTTGCTCGCGATGGCGGTCTCCGTGCCCCGCGTCAGGTCGCGGGCGGCCTCCACCAGGCGTTCGCTGTAGTCCTCCGGCATGCCGACGATCGCGCACATGACCATCATCGGGAGCTGCTCGGCGAACTGGCCGACCAGGTCGACGCTGCCCTCCCGGCAGAAGTTGTTGACGAGCCGGTTGCTGTAGCGGTTGATGTGCCGGCGTACGCCGCGGGTGTCGATGCGGGCGATGCTGTCGGTGACCGCTCCGCGCAGTCGCTCGTGCGTCTCGCCCTCGGCGAAGGAGCACACGGGCTGCCAGGTGAAGATCGGTGCCAGCGGGTGGTCGGGGGCCACGCTCCCGTCGTGCAGGGCGTGCCACCGGCGCGAGTCGCGCGAGAACTGCGAGGGCGTGCGGGTCAGGTGGAGGTTCTCGCTGTGCCCGAGCACCAGCCAGGCGGGGACGTCACCGTGCATCAGGACGGGTGCGACCGTGCCGTGTTCGGCGCGGAGCTTCTCGTAGAGACCGGCGGGGTCCCCCTCGGCTTCGGGACCGTAGAGGCGGCGCAGGCCCCCGGGGCCGATGCCCGTGCCGTGCGCGGGGCACTGCGGGGGCGGCACCGGGCCTGCGGCCGAGCCTGGTTCGTGCTGGAAGGGGGTTGTCACTGTGGCTCCAGGGATAAGGCGTTCCGGGACCGGGTGGGGGGACACGGCCCGTTCGGGGGGAGGTGTGCGCGTGCGGTCATCCGGCGAGCGGTACGGCCAGGCTGTGCAGATAGCGCATCAGGGTCATCAGCACGTCGCGGCTGGAGGTGCGCAGCCGGGCGTCGCAGTCGATCATGGGAACCTCTTCGGGCAGGTCGAGGGCGTTGCGCAGGGCCTCGACCGGGTGGTGCGGCGCGTCGGGGAAGGTGTTGACCGCGACGACGAAGGGCACACCGCGCTCCTCCAGCCTGCCGATGACGTCGAAACTCGTCTGGAGCCGCCGCGTGTCGATCAGGACGACGGCTCCGAGTGCGCCCTCGAACAGTCCGTTCCAGAGGAACCAGAAGCGCTCCTGGCCGGGGGTGCCGAACAGGTAGAGGATCAGTTCGTCGCTGAGGCTGATCCGGCCGAAGTCCATGGCGACGGTGGTCGCGGTCTTGGTCTCCACGCCCCGGTTGTCGTCCACGCCGACACCGGCCTGGGTCATGGTCTCCTCGGTCGTCAGCGGACGGATCTCGCTGACCGAGCCGACCATGGTCGTCTTGCCGACCCCGAACCCGCCCACGACGACGACCTTCACCGCGGCCGTGGCCGTGCTGGGGAGGACGTCCTCGCTGCGAGGGCCCGGGACCGTGTCAGAGCTTCTGAAGTCCATGCATCACCGCTTCGAGGAGGGACCGGTCGGGGAGTGCGGCGCGCACGATGGGCGCGCGCGACTCGATGAGTTCGGTCGCCAGGAGTTCTGTCAGGAGGGAGGTGACCACGCTGAAGGGGAGGCTCAGGTAGGCCGAGATCTCCGCGACGGACAAGGGCGCCGTGCAGAGCCGCAGGATCGCGGCCTGTTCGGGCTGGACCATGGGCGACGGCTCGGCCTGTGCCACCACCATGGTGACGAGGTCGAGTGCGGCGCGCTCACCGTCGGGAGCACCGGTGATCACGTACAGCCGTTCCGGATCGCTCAGCGCCGGGTCGGCCTTCTTGCGTTCTCGGCGGGGAGCACTCATCCGGCCTGCCCGTCATGGCGCGGAGGGCTCGTCAGATGCGCACCGATGCGGACGACCATGTCGCGCATGCGCGCACCCACGAGCCCGGCGTCGACCGTCTCACCGGCCAGCACCGCGAGGTACGCCCCGGCACCCGCGGCCATCAGGTAGAAGAACCCGCCCGTGACCTCGATGACGACGAGCTTCATGAGGCCGTCGCTGTAGGGGATCTCGGTGGCGACGGCGGCGGCCAGGCTCTGCAGCCCGGCGCAGGCGGCGGCGAGGCGGTCGGCGACGTCCGGGTCGCCGCCGTGCCGCGCGATGCGCAGGCCGTCGGCGGAGAGCACCACGATCTGGTGGATGCTCGGCACGTCGTCGGCCAGTTCCTTGAGCATCCAGTCCATGTTTCCCCGCTGCTGGATCACTTCTGGTCTCCCTTGTCCCACGCGTCGTCAGAGTCTTCGCCGTTGTCGGGCTCCTTGGGCACACCGTTGACGGCCTGGGTGAACGCCTCGAGCCAGAGGCCGGGCGCGGCCGAGCCGCCGCCGTGCCCGTTGCGCGTGGCCGCGGGCTCGGGGGCCGCCGGTGCGGTCTGCTGCGGGAGGTTGTGCGAGCCGAGCGGTGCGCGGCCGCGGCTGCGGCGCTGCGGGAGCCCGCCGGCGGTCCACTCCGTCACCACGATCTCGTCGTCGCCCATGGCGGCGGCCGAGGGTGCGGGCCGCGCCGTGGAGGCCGAGGGCGCCGGGGCCGCGGCCGGGACGGCCACCGAGGGGACGGGGCCGGTCGCCGTGGGGCGGGCCGCCTTGTGCTTGCCCCGCGGCGGCACGACGTGCTGCATCTGCGACATGTCGAGGGAGCTCTGGGGCCGCGAGGTGGCGCCGATGCCGTGGGCGATGCCGGGGGCGGGGCCGGTGGTGATCATGTCGCGCGGCACGATGAGCACCGCGCGGACCCCGCCGTACGCGGACTGCCGCAGTGAGACCTGGAGTTGGTACATGCGGGACAGGCGGCCGACCACGGCCATGCCGAGCCGCGGGGACTCCCCCAGGTCGTTCATGTTGATGCCGGCCTGGGCCTGGGCGAGCATGTTCTCGGCCCGCGCCCTGGCCTCCTCGCTGAGGCTGACGCCGCCGTCCTCGATCTCGATCGCGATGCCCGTCTGCACCTCGACCGCGGTGACGTGCACCCGGGTCTGGGGAGGCGAGTAGCGGGTCGCGTTGTCGAGGAGTTCCGCGCAGGCGTGGATGAGCGGTTCGACCGCGGTGCCGACGATGGCGACCTTGGCGATCGAGTGCAGATCGACGCGCTGGTACTCCAGGATCCGGGACATGGCGCCGCGCAGCACGCTGAACAGCGGCACGGCCTTGGGCCACTGACGGCTGGGGCGGGCACCTCCGAGTACGGCGATGGAGTCGGCGAGGCGGCCGATCAGCGCGGTGCCGTGGTCGATGCGGAGCAGGTCGTCGAAGACGTCGGGGTTGCGGCCGTGGTGGTCCTCCATCTCGCGGAGTTCACTGGCCTGCCGGTGGACGATGGCCTGGACGCGGCGGGCGACGCTGACGAAGGCGCGCTGCGCGGAGTCGCGCATGGCCTCCTCGTTGTCGATGATGTCGAGGACCTGCAGGACCAGGGCGCGCTGTGCGGCGGGGAGGCCGCGGTAGGACGCGTCGGCGTCGACGACGTCGCGCATCACCTCCTGCGGCGAGTTGCTCGCACGCAGCCGGCGGATCGCGGCGGGCAGGAGCTCCTTGGTGAGCCGCACGGTCTCCTGGTCGTACGAGGCGATGCGGTGTTCCAGGAGCGCGATGCGCTGTTCGTACTCGGCTCGCTGTACGCCCATCGCGCGGCGCCTGCGGTTGAGCACGACGGTGAGTGCGGCGACCACGACGGTGGCGACCGCCCCGCACCAGACGACTGCCGCGCGGACGTCCCCGGTGACCGGCACCGCGCCGGCGGCCGTGGCCGCGGCCATCAGCAGGACGGGCGGCAGCGCGGCACGGATTGCGGGGACGTCTCTGTTGGTCGGCGGTGATTCAACACGGACCATCTAAACCCTCTGGCGGTTGATTCGGGAGGTATTCGGGAGGTACGGCACTTGTGCTGACAGTTATGAACAAGTGCTCGAATTCGCAACAACTCGACTTCACTGCGCGTGAGCCTAGCCAGATCAGAACAGGGCTTCGGCACATTCACCCAACCCCCTGCGCGAGCACGCGGGCGGTAATACACTCGCCAGTTTTGTACTCAGCGCCGCCGAGCGTGCGCGAGGAGTGACGCCTGATTCGAATCGCCCGAAAGCCGACAGTCACGTCCTGTTGAGCGGGACGAAAGCGGTCTGGAGCGGGGAGGGATGAACGGACTATTTACGGAAAAAGCCCGCCCGTTGCCGCGTCTTGCATCGACATTCGCCAGCGCATGCGAAATTCCGTGTACCGCAGAACAGGACAAGGGTACAGGTGCGCGAATCCAATCGAAAGGAGCAGACCCCTGAGCGACGGACGTGTGTGCGGACGAGGTGACGGCGTGCGGTGCGCCCCCGCCGGCGGAAACGCGACGGCCGCCCCTCCTCACCCCTGCGGCCTCGGGGTCGTGACCGTCGGTGAAGCTGACCCGCCGACCGGTCCGGTCCGGGGTCCACAAAGGTCCGGCGCGGGGGCCGGCCCCGGGTGTCAGCGTCGGCCGCCCCCGAGGCGCCCCTCCAACTGCACCAGAAGCGCGCCGAGTTGCCCGCTGAGTGCGCTGCGGGTCTCCTCGTCGAGGCCGGAGAGCACCGACCGTTCGTAGGCAAGCTGTTCGGGCAGCAAGCGGTCGACCAGCTGACGCCCCTCCCCGGTCAGCCCGACGTGGACGACCCGCCGGTCCCTGGCGTCGCCGCGCCGGGCGATCAGCCCGGCGTCCTGCAGCACCCGCAGACGCTTGGTGACGGCGGCGCCCGACGAGAAGGTCTCGCGGGCCAGCTCACCGGGGGTGAGCTCGCGGCCGGTCCGGCGCATGGCTCCGAGCAGATCGAATTCGGCCCGGTTGAGTCCGGCGGCGCGCAGCGGTGCGTCCTCCGCCTGCTGGAGCAGGGCCGCGCACCGGTTGATGCGGCCGATGAGCTCCATCGGCCCGGTGTCCAGCGCGGGGTCGACGGCCTGCCACTGCCGCACCACCGAGGCCACGATGTCGTCGGTCACACCACTCCGTCCGCCCGAGCCGGGGTGATGAGTCCCTGCCGTTGTGCCGTCGCCGCGAGCGTACGGTGTCCTGCCTGCTCGGCGGCGAGCAACTCCTCCTCCGGCAGGGCGCGCTGCCACCATTCACCCGATGCGACGTCACCGGCGTCCCGCAGCTCGACCAGGGCGGAGGTCAGCTCCCGGCGGGCCGTCGCGAGCGCCGGGGCCCCGGCCGCCGGGTCGGCGACGGTCCGCTCCGCGCCGATCCGGGCCGCCTCGGCGGCGGCCAGGGCGCTCTCGACCCGGCCGGCCGCTCTTCGGTTGGTGACGGCGGCGCCGGCCAGCAGTCCGACCACCACGCCCACCACGGTGTCCAGGGCCCGGTCGGCGATGAGCCCTCCGGCCGGGGCGGGTCCCCCGAACTCCAGGATGAGCAGGGCCATCGGCGTGACGGCGACGGAGCCGAGCCAGTAGTTCCGGGTGATCAGGGCCTCGGCGGCGAAGCCGCAGGACAGGACGCACAGGACCAGGACGAGCGGGCCGGTCCGCGCGAGGGGGATCACTGCCGCGAACACCAGGACGCCGAGGAGGTTGCCGACCGTCCGCTGCAGGCCCCTGCTCCAGGAGAGGGAGAGGTTGGGCTGATGGACCGAAGCGGCGGTGACGATGGCCCAGTAGGGGTGTCCGACCCCCAGCGCCGAGGACGCGTAGCCGGCCAGCGCGCAGCCGACGAGGGTCCGCAGGGCGACCGGCAGGACCGGAGAGCCCGGGGCGAGCGCGCGCCGGAGCCTGCGCCGGGCTTCCCGGCGTCCGCGCCGCGTCCGCCGCCCGGCACGCTCGGCATCGGCACCGAAGAGCTGTTCGGCGGTCCCGGGCGCGGTCGGCGGCTCGGGGACCGGACCACGGCCGCGCGTCGCCCCGGCCCATCGGCGCAGCTCGTCGGGCCGGGCATCACCGGCCGCGGCCAGGGCGCGCTCCGCGTGGACGACGAGCCGTTCGAGCGCCCGGCGGACGGGAGTGGGCCGCCCGGCGGCGAGCAGCGTCTGCCAGGCGCCGTGGACCGCTGCGGTCGCGGCGTGCCGGGTCCGCGGGCCGGGTTCCGCCGCGTACGCTGCGGCGGCGTCGAGCGCGCGGGCGGTGGCGAGACGCTCGGGTCCTTCCCTGCGCCACAGCGCCGGTCCGGCGGTGACCAGCCAGGCGAAGGCTCCGGCGGCCGCCATGAGCGCGAGGTGACCGGGCACCTGTCGCCACTCCTGCGGCGCGAAGAGCGCGGCGGAGGTGACGAAGGCGAAGATGACGTTGCCCGGCGGGCCGATGCGCGTGGCGTCGCAGAAGGTCTTCTGCGCGGCCGCGAGCAGCGCGCCGACGCCGATCAGCACGGCGGCCGAGTCCGTGAGTGACGCGGTGGCCAGGGCGACCGCGAGGCCGGCGGCCATGCCGAGCACCACCCGGACGACGGTGTGGGCGCGGCGCGCGTACGGCAGGCTGTGTCCGTAGAGCGCGCAGAGCGATCCGGCCATGGTGTACATGACGAGGTCGAGCCGGCCGAGGGAGTACAGCAGCAGATTCGGCACCGCGGAGGCGATGACCACGCTCAGCGCGGGCTTGTACCAGGTCTCCGCGGGCCTGTTCAGCCGCAGGGCGCCGACGACCGGCAGGCTGCGTCCGGACGGCTTCCGGGGCCGCATAACTGTATCGCTCATCTATTTAATTTAGCAGGTGTTACACCCGTAAACGATATGGCGGCGAAGACCCCGCCGAAACGGCCGGCAGGGAGGCGCCCCGGACGGCGGGGCGGGGCGGGGACACCGCAGGGGCACACCCCCGTCGGCATCCCCGCCCGGGACCCGGGACGATCAGCCGAAGCCGCGGGCGTCCTGCTTGAGCGCGGTGTCCACGGTCAGCGCCGTCGCCACGACGAGGCTGAGCAGCGGTTCGGGGAGCTGGTGGTGGATCTGCAGGACGTAGTTGTCGGCCGTGGTGAACATCGTCTTCGCCAGGCCTTCCCACGTCTTGGTGATCCGGGCGATCTCGGTGTCGTTGTGGTCGACGATGGCGAAGTTCCAGGCGCGCCAGTTCTCCGCCTTGATCGCTCCGACCTTGTGGCCGCCGGCCATGATGGCGAAGTTGATCTTGCCGATGGCGTTCTGCTGGACGATCTCCCCGACGGGCTGCCCGTCGGGGCGCTGCACCAGGACCCGGGACTTGATGAACTTCGCGGGGCGCGTGAGGAGCAGCTGCGGCTGCCCGTGGGCGTCGCGGATCTCCAGGCGGTGGGTGAGGTACTGGTCGATGCTGGAGACGAACCTGAGCACCTTGCGCAGGGCGCTCTGGCCCACCTGGACGACGGAACCGACCGTGTTCCCCTGCTGGTCGAAGACGCGGTACTCGTTGGTGACCTCGATCAGCTTGGCCTTCTGGTTCACGACCAGGACCGGCTGGTTGAACAGAGAGCCGCCGCCGGGCGCCGCCTGCTGCGCCGCGTACTGCTGCGGGGCCGCCTGCTGGGGCGTGAACTGCTGGACCGGGGGCTGCTGCTGGGGCACGGGGGCCTGGCCGGGGGCGGTCGCCGGGGCGGCCTGACCCTCCGCCGGGTGCGTGTGCTCGGTCCACCGGGAGCCGTCCCAGTAGCGCAGCAGCTGGGGTGCGCCATGGGGATCCGGATGCCAGCCCGCAGGTACGTTCGATTGCGTTGTCACCGGGGCACACTATCCTGCCGACCTGTGGGCGGGACTCTTTGAACATTCACACACCATTACGATGGCGGCGATGAGCAGAGCGAGCGCGTGGGCGGACCGGTGGCGGGGCACGAACAGCCCCTCGCTCGCCGTGGGCTGGGTGCTCGCGCTTCTGGCCGTGCTCCTGTGCTGCTCCACCTCCGCGACGGCGGCGCCCCGCACCGACGCCCCTTCGGCGAGCACGGTCCGGGCCTTCACCCCCGTGCAGGCGGCCGTCGTGTCGGTCGTGGTGGCCGACGCCCCCGGCGAGCGTGGGATCGGGAGCTCCTGCCACGGCGCCACGGACCACTCGACGGCGGTCGTACTGCCCGGACACCCTGCCCCCGCCGCTCCGCCCTGCCCTGCGGCAGCACCCGGAACCGGGCCGTTCCCCGGAAGCGGGACGATCCGGGGCCCCTCCCACGACGGCGCGGGCGCCGTCGATCGTCAGCGTCTGCAGGTCCAGCGGATCTAGAGGCCGCAACCACCGCCCTCCGGCGCCCGACGCGCCGGGGCGGAACTCCGCCTGCCCTTACCTCCCCGCGGGCGTACGCCCGCGATCCGCTGAACCCGAGGACCTGACATGGCTTCCGCCAAGAACCAGAACAGCCCTGCCGCCGCACGCCGGGCCAAGCTCGACGAGGCCCGCCGCAAGGAACGGGCCCGCGAGCGCCGCAGCCGCGTCATCACCATCACCGCGGCGGTCGTCGTGGTCGCCGGCCTCGTCGCCGGGGGCGGCTACCTGATGTCCAGGGCCGACGAGCAGGACAAGGCCGAGACGCGGGCCAAGACCTCCCCGGTCACCGGCGAACGCTCCTGGGACAAGCTGACCCAGAACCACGTGGAGAAGCCGGTCGACTACCCGATGAACCCGCCCGTCGGCGGTGACCACAACCCGGTCTGGATGAACTGCGACGCCGACGTCTACACGGAGGCGATACCGAAGGAGAACGCCGTCCACTCCCTGGAGCACGGCGCCGTCTGGGTCACGTACAACGCCAAGGCGCAGGACGCCGACGTCAAGGCCCTCGCCGAGCGCGTCTCCAAGACGCCGTACTCCCTCATGAGCCCCGTGTCCGACCAGAAGGACCCCCTGATCCTCAGCGCCTGGGGCAAGCAGGTCACGGTCGAGAGCGCCACGGACGCGCGGGTCGCCCAGTTCTTCACCAAGTACGTCCAGGGCGCGCAGACCCCGGAGCCGGGCGCCGCCTGCTCCGGCGGGGTCGCCAAGTGACCTCGGCGGCGCGCGCTCACCGTTCGCTGGTGTGGGCGGGAGCCGTGGTGTTCGTGGTGGCCGTGGGGCTGGTGCTGCTGATGGTCGTACGGCCCTCCGCGGCTTCCTCCTCCGGCGGCGGGTCAGCCGGGGCGTCCGCCGGTGCGCCCGCGGAGGGTTCGGCCGATGTGGGATTCGCGCGCGACATGTCGGTGCACCACCAGCAGGCGGTGGAAATGTCGTTCATCGTCCGGGACCGCACCGACGACGAGGACGTGCGGCGCCTGACGTACGACATCATCAACACGCAGGCCAACCAGCGGGGCATGATGCTGGGCTGGCTGGATGCCTGGGACCTGCCCAAGAGCGCGGAGGGGCCGCCCATGGAGTGGATGGGCCACCCCGCCACCGCCACGGGCGGGGCCCTCATGCCCGGCATGGCGACCGCCACCCAGCTCGACGAGCTGCGGACGGCGGAGGGCAGGGCGGCCGAAGTCCTGTTCCTGCGCCTGATGACCGTCCACCACCGTGCGGGCGCCGACATGGCCCGCGCGGCGGCGGCTTCGGCGTCCACGCGTGAGATCAGGGACCTGGCCGACGGCATGGCCCGGGCCCAGGAGTCGGAGATCGCGCTCATGGCGGACATGCTCGAAGCCAGGGGCGCCAAGCGCTGAACCCGGGTGACGGAGGGCCGGGCGGGAACGGTGACATCAGGTGCCGCTCCCGCCCGGCCCGCTCCCCCGTCGAAGCAACCTCCGCAGCCCCCCGCACCACCGCGAATTCACCTGCCGCCCGCACCCTTCTCATGAACGCGACACCCGGTGACCGCCGCCTCACCCGACACTTCCTGACGAGTCATGGACATGTCCCTCCCACGACAGGAAGCCTCCGTGCGCACACAGCGCCCCTCCCGCCTGGCGGCCACCGCTCTCCTCGGTTCGGCACTCATCACCCTCGTCCCGCTGTCCCCCGCACACGCGCGGTCCCTGCCGTCCGTCGGCGCGAAGGCGCAGACGCCCGCGCTGTACGACGACGAGCGGGGCGGCAACGCGAACGCGGACGACCCCGCGATCTGGCGCGACGACGCCCACCCCGGGCGCAGCCTGGTCATCGCCACGGCCAAGGAGGGCGGCCTGCGCGTCTACGGTCTGGACGCCTCCCTCGTGCAGTCCCTCCCGGCTCCGCGGCCTCCGGCGCCGGAGAACGCCCCGGGCCGGTTCAACAACGTCGACCTCGTCACGGGGCTGCGCACCCCTTCGGGCCGCACGGACGTCGCCGTGGTCAGCGACCGGGGCAACGACCGCCTGCGCGTCTACCGCATCGACCCCTCCCGGCCGGGAGGGCCGCTGAAGGACGTGACCGATCCGGCCGCGGCCCCGGTCTTCTCCGCGGACCAGGACGAGATCGACGAGCAGCGGACGGCGTACGGCCTGGCCACCTGGCAGGACCGGGCGAGCGGGCGTTCGTACGCGCTGGTGAGCCGGCGCAACACCACGGACCTGGCGCTGCTGGAGCTGAGGCCGACCGCAGCGGGCACGGTGGGCTACCGCCGGGTGCGGACTCTCGCGCTCCCGTCCTCCTTCCGGCTCCCCGACGGCACCTCGTGGACACCGTGCGGCGAGCCCGGCGAACTGCCGCAGGTCGAGGGCATGGTCGTCGACCCGGACGACGGAACGCTCTACGCAGGCCAGGAGGACGTCGGGATCTGGCGTCTGCCGGCCGGGCTGAAGGGACGTCCGGTCCTGCTGGACAAGGTCAGGGAGTACGGCATCCCCGGCACCTACGTCCCGGAGACGGAGGAGTGCACCGCCGGGACCGACCCCGGATTCGGCGGCAGGCACCTCGCGGCGGACGTGGAGGGCCTGACCCTGTTCCGGGAGTCCGGCGGTGAGGGCCACCTGATGGCGTCCGGTCAGGGCGACGACAGCTTCGCCCTGTACGACCGGAGGTCCTCACGGGGCAACGCCTACGAGGGCGGATTCCGGATCACCGCCGTGTCGGCGGACCTCGACGGCAGCGAGGAGTGCGACGGGGCGGCAGCGCTCGCCGAGCCGCTGGGCCCGCGCTACCCGCGCGGTCTGCTGGTCGTCCAGGACGGCCACGAGACCTCGGCGGCGGGCGGCGAGGAGGGCCGGGAGGCGACCGGCTTCAAGTTCGTCGACCTGGGTGCCGTGACGGACGCGACCGGCAGGTAGCGGTCCCGGCCACGGGCCGTGCCGGCAGGGGCATCGCATAGGCTCGTCGACGATATGAAGAGCTACCTCACACCTCTGGGGTCCAAGGCCGACAAGGACACCGTGCGCCGGCACAACCTGAGCCTCGTGCTGCGCGCCGTACGGGACGAGGGCGAGGCCGCTGAGGCCACCAGGGCAGGGGTGTCGGCCCGGGTGGGACTCACCCGCGCCGCGGTGTCGTCCCTGGTCGAGCAGTTGCTCGACAGCGGGTTCGTCACGGAGTCGGGCAAGACGTTCAGCGGGCAGGCGGGCAGGCCGGGCACGGCGCTGAAGGTGGCGCGCACCGGGCCCGCGGGGCTCGGTGTGGAGATCAACATCGACTACGTCTCGGTGTGCGTGGTGGACCTCGCGGGCACCGGCCGGGTCCGGCAGACCGAGCACCTGGACAACCGCGGGGCCCCTCCCGCCGAGGTGCTGGCCAGGGCGGCCCGGATCGCCGCCCGCACCCTGGAGTCGGCGCGGGAGCAGGACCTGTACCCGGTCGGCACGGCCCTCGCCCTGCCGGGGCTCGTGTCGGGCGGTTCCGTGCGGCAGGCTCCGAACCTGGGCTGGAACGAGGTCGCCGCCGAGGTCCTGTTCGCCGAGGCACTGGCCGCCCTGCGCCCCGGATCCGGGCCGCTGCCGGTGCGCTCGGAGAACGAGGCGAACCTGGCGGCGCTGGCCGAGCTGTGGTTCGGCGGGCTCGACCAGGTGCGCAGCTTCCTGTACCTCACGGGTGAGATCGGCGTCGGCGGTGCCCTCGTGCTCGACGGCGAGCTGCTGCGCGGCGCGCACGGCTTCGCCGGGGAGATCGGGCACGTGGTGGTGGATCCGGCGGGTCCGGAGTGCCGGTGCGGTTCGCGCGGCTGCCTGGAGCAGTACGCCGGGCAGTCGGCCCTGTTGCGGGCGGCCGGCATCGACGAGGCGGGGGGCGGCGCCGCCGGTGTGCGGGAACTGGAGGGGCGCGCGCGGGCCGGCGATCCCCGGGCGCTCGCCGCCGTGGCCGACGCGGGGCGGATGCTGGGGCAGGTGCTGTCCGGTGCGGTGAACCTCTTCGACCCGGACGCGGTGGTACTGGGCGGGATATACCGCTGCCTGATGCCGTGGCTGTCGCCGCCCGCCGACGAGGAACTGACGGGCCGTGTGGTGTCCGGCCTCTGGTCGCGCGACGGCGGCCGGCTGCGCGCGTCGTCCGTCGCGGGCGACGCGGCGCGGGGCGCGGCGGCACTGGTGGTGCAGGACGTGCTGGCCGACCCGGCGGCGTACGCCCCGTCGGCGGGGACCGACGCCTGACGGGCCGTGCGCCTCGCTCCCGGGGTGCCCGTCGGTGGGACCGTCGGACACCCCGGAGGCGGGTGGTTCAGCGGAGGCCGAGGAGGTGTTCCATGGCGAGTTGGTCGAGGGCTTCGAAGGCCATGGTGCGTTCGGCGACGGTGGTGGCGTCGAAGTCCTCGTAGGCGGTGCGGTCGGCGAGGAGGGCTTTGAGGCCGTCGTCGGCGGTGGGGCGGGCGAGTTCGGTGAGGCGGGAGGCGGTGAGGGCTTCCTGGACGGCGGGGTCGGCGCGGAAGCCGGCGGCGCGTTCCTTGAGGATGAGGTAGTTGCGCATGCAGTTCTTCGCGGATTCCCAGACGCCGTCGATGCCGTCGGTGCGTACGGGCTTGAAGTCGAAGTGCCGGGGCCCTTCGTAGCCTGCGGTTTCCAGGAGGTCGACGAGCCAGAAGGCCTGGCGCAGGTCGCCGGCGCCGAAGCGGAAGTCCTGGTCGTACTTGATGCCGGACTGTCCGTTGAGGTCGATGTGGAAGAGTTTGCCGGCCCACAGGGCCTGGGCGATGCCGTGGGGGAAGTTGAGTCCGGCCATCTGCTCGTGGCCGGTCTCGGGGTTCACGCCGACCAGTTCGGGGCGCTCCAGGCGCTCGATGAAGGCGAGGGCGTGGCCGATGGTGGGCAGGAGGATGTCGCCGCGGGGCTCGTTGGGCTTGGGCTCGATGGCGAAGCGCAGGTCGTAGCCCTGCTCGGTGACGTACTCGCCCAGGAGGTCGAAGGCTTCCTTCATCCGGTCCAGGGCGATACGGATGTCCTTGGCGGCGCCGGACTCGGCGCCTTCGCGGCCGCCCCAGGCGACGTAGGTGGTGGCGCCGAGCTCGACGGCGAGGTCGATGTTGCGGATGACCTTGCGCAGCGCGAAGCGGCGGACCTCGCGGTCGTTGGAGGTGAACCCGCCGTCCTTGAACACGGGGTGGGTGAAAAGGTTCGTCGTGGCCATGGGGACCTTGAGGCCGGTGCGGTCCAGGGCGTCCTTGAACCGGCCGATCAGCCGGGCCCGCTCACTCTCGTCCGACCCGAACGGGATCAGGTCGTCGTCGTGGAAGGTGACCCCGTGCGCGCCGAGCTCGGCCAGCCGCTCCACCGACTCGACCGGGTCCAGCGCGGGACGGGTCGGCTCACCGAACGGGTCGTTGCCCCGCCAGCCCACGGTCCAGAGCCCGAAGGTGAACCTGTCCGCAGGAGTGGGAGTGAAGCGTTCCGTCATCGTCTGTCCGCCTTCGCCTGACTGCGGTCCGGGACCGTCGCCTGCACCCGGGCCTATTTGTTCATTGACATGATTAATTATGCACGCGGCACCCCGTGGACGTAACCCCCCGGACGACGAAACGAGGGACGCCCCTGTTCCGCGCGGCCTCGATCACGTAATTTGTTTGTCGCACTCCCAAAACCGTCACCACCGGAAACCGCACGAGAAGAGGTAGGCCATGCCGCCGCGTACCGTCGTCATCGGCGTGGACAGCTCCACCCAGTCCACGAAGGCCGCAGTCACCGACACCGGGACCGGTGAGCTGCTGGCCGTCGGCCGCGCGCCGCACGTGGTCACGGGTGAGGGCGGGGCGCGCGAGAGCGACCCCGAGGTCTGGTGGCGTGCGCTGTGCGACGCCGTCGCGGCCGGGCTGAAGGAGTCGGGGGTCTCTCCGTCCTCCGTCGTCGGCATCGCCGTGGCCGGCCAGCAGCACGGCCTGGTCGTCCTCGACCGGTCCGGCCGCCCGCTGCGCCCCGCCCTGCTGTGGAACGACACCCGTTCCGCCCCGCAGGCGACGGCGCTCGTGGCGGAGCTGGGCGGGCCCGACGCCTGGACCGCGCGCACCGGGACCGTGCCCGTCGCGTCCATGACGGCCACGAAGTGGCGGTGGCTGCGCGAGAACGACCCGGCGAACGCCGATGCCACGGCCGGGATCAGACTGCCGCACGACTTCCTCACCGAGCGGCTGTCGGGCACGGCCGCGACGGATCCCGGGGACGCGTCGGGCACCTGCTGGTACTCGACCGCCTCCGGGGCGTACGACCCCGAGCTCCTGGAACTCCTCGGTCTGGACGCCTCGATGCTGCCGGAGGTCGCCGACGGCGGCGGGACCCGGATCGGCTCGCTGACGGCGTCCGCCGCGGAGGCGCTCGGCCTGCCCGCCGGGATCGCGGTCGCGGCGGGCACCGGGGACAACATGAGCGCCGCCGTCGGTCTCGGCCTGGGCGGCGCCGGGCTGCTGGACCACCCCGTCCTCAGCCTCGGCACGTCGGGGACGGTGTTCGCGGCCTCGCGGACCCGGCCGGCCTCCCCCGCCCTCTCCGGATTCGCGGCCGCCGACGGCACGTATCTCCCGCTCGCCTGCACCCTCAACTGCACCCTGGCCGTCGACAAGGTGGCCACGCTGCTCGGTCTGCACCGCGACGACGCGGCGCCCGGCGGCGAGGCCGTCCTCCTGCCGTACCTCGACGGCGAGCGCACCCCCGACCTGCCGACCTCCTCGGGCCTCCTCACCGGGCTCAGGCACGACACGACGCCGCAGCAGCTGCTGGGCGCGGCGTACGAGGGTGCGGCGTTCACCGTGCTGCGGGCCATGGACGAACTGCTGCGGGCCTGCGGCCTGGACCCCGCCGACCCCGAGGTGGCCGGCAGGCCGCTGCGGCTGATCGGCGGCGGCGCCCAGGGCCGCACCTGGGTGGAGACGGTGCGCCGGCTCTCCGGCCGGCCGTTGATCGTGCCCGGCAGCGGGGAACTGGTCGCCCTCGGTGCCGCGGCCCTGGCGGCGTCCGCCGCGGGCGGCGGCGACCCGGTCGCCATCGCGACCCGCTGGAACACGGGGGCCGACAGCATCGACGCCGAACTCCCGCCGCTGGAGCGGGACACGGAGACGTGGGAGCGCGTCGGCTCGGTGCTCGACCGGGCCGCCGGTCCGCTGCTCGGCGGATAGGCGGCTGCTCCGAAATCGCGCCCGGCGGACCGGTTTTGGGGATGACTGCGGATCTTCAATAGGATCCGGCGATGATCATAAGAAAACGGCTGACGGCCGGGGTGTGCGTTCTGCTCGCCACCCTGGCCGCCGGGCTCGGCACCGCCCTCCCGGCCGCCGCCGACGAACCCCCCACCGCCGCATCGCCGAAGGTCGAGCTGGTCCTCGACGTCAGCGGGTCCATGCGCACCCGCGACATGGACGGCGAGTCCCGGATATCCGCCGCCAAGCAGGCGTTCAACGACGTCCTGGACGCGGTGCCCGAAGAGGTCGAGCTCGGCATCCGCACGCTCGGCGCCGACTACCCGGGTGACGACCGCAAAGTGGGCTGCAAGGACACCAAGCAGCTCTACCCGGTCGGCCCGCTCGACCGCACGGAGGCCAAGACCGCCGTCGCCACCCTGGCGCCGACGGGCTGGACCCCGATCGGCCCGGCGCTGCTCGGTGCCGCCGACGACCTCAAGGGCGGCGAGTCCACCCGGAGGATCGTCCTGATCACCGACGGCGAGGACACCTGCGGCCCGCTCGACCCCTGCGAGGTCGCCCGCGACATCGCCGCCCGCGGGATCCACCTGGTCATCGACACACTGGGCCTGGTACCCGACGCCAAGATCCGCCAGCAGCTGACGTGCATCGCCGAGGCCACGGGCGGCACGTACACGGCGGTCCAGAACACCGACGAACTCTCGGGCAGGGTGACCCAGCTGGTCGACCGGGCCGCCGAGCCCGTCGTCACCCCGGTGGCCACCGAGGGCGCCGGCAGCTGTTCCGCGGCCCCCGAGCTGAAGGCCGGTCTCTACACCGACCGCCAGGAGATCGGCAAGCACCGCTGGTACCGGGTGGATGTGGCACCGGGTCAGGAACTGCGCGCCTCCGTCAGCGTGGCCGCCGACCGTGCGGTCGCCGACGACTACGGCGTACTCCTGCGGGCGGTGACCAAGTACGGCCGTGAGATCGTCCGGGGCTCGGAGTCCGGCACCGGGCGTACGGACATGATCTCGTCCGGCCTGCGCTACCCGAAGGCCGAGGAGGACGACACGGAGGACGGCGCCGCCCCCGCACCCGAGACCGTGTGCCTCCAGCTCAGCAACTCCTTCTCCGCGGCCCCGTCCGTGAAGACGACACCCGGCATGCCCGTCGAGCTGACCATCGACCTGGTGGACGCGCCCGACGACGCCGCCGACACGGCGGCCTTCGGCCTCGGACGGGGCTGGTGGCTCCTCGGGGTCATGGTCCTGACCGGGCTGATCGCCGGCCTGCTGATCGGCTGGATCTCGCGCTGGCGCGTCGCCGTATGGAGGACCAACTGATGCGTACCACCCGTAGGAACACACTCGGACGCGCCTGCGCGGGCGTCCTGCTCGCGGGAGTCGCGCTGCTCACCTCGGGCGGGACCGCCGTCGCCGACGACCCGTCGGCGAGCGCGAGCCCGGCCGACGGCGACTCGGCGGGGCCCACCGAAGCGGGCACCACCTTCCGTACCGCGACGGCGATCCAGCAGAACACGAAGGCCACGGCGGACGCCTCCACCGGTGACTACCTGTACTGGGCCTTCCCCGCCGACGCGGGCCAGCGGGCCACGGTCCGGGCGAAGGTGAGCCTCCCGGAGAGCGCCACCCGGCACGGCGCGTCGACCTGGCAGGTGGACGTCTACGACGGCCTCCGCCGCAGGCAGGCGTGCATGTACGGCCACCAGACCAGGAAGGCGGCGCCGGACGCGAGCGCCGTCGAGCTGTCCTGTGTGCTGCGCACGGTGCGCGCGTGGTCCGAGCCGTGGGCGTCGGATCCGCTGCCCGGCACCTACTACATCCGCCTGACGGTGGTCGGCCTGGCCGAGGAGGATCTGGGCCTCCCGGTCCACGTCGAGACCGAGGCCACCTCCGCCGACCAGGGCGGCGCCCACGACGTGGACGGCACGCTCGCGAAGCCGCTCGTGCCGGGCGCGTCCTCGGCCGAGCAGGCCTCCACGGCATCGGAGTCGGACACCCCGCTCGCCGGTGATCCGGAGGACGGCTGGTCCTCCGGCTGGTGGACCGACCGCTGGCTGTGGACCGCGGGCGGAGCCGTACTCGCCGCGCTGGCGGCCGTGTTCGGCTACACCCTGACCAGGGGCGGCGGCCGCCCCTCCCGGGTGCCCCCGGGCGTCTGACGGAGTGACATGAGGGGCCGGAGGGCCGCGGGCACCGAGCCCGCGGCCCTCCGGCATGCGGTGCGCCCCGTACCCGGCGGGAGCGGCGCCCGCGTCACGCAGAGCCCGGCTCGACCGGGGTCCCGCCGGCGAGGGGGTCACCCGCCCGGGCGGCGGTGTGTACCGCTTCACGCGTCCGCTGGGCCGAACGGATGAAGGTGCGGTCCTGTGCGGAGGGGGCGGCGGCAAGGCTGGCGCCATGAACGACACCTTCCTCGCGTACCTCCCTCACGCGGCGGCACGCGGCGCGCGCACCTCCCCCGCTCTGGACTCCGCCCGTCCCGGCAGGTCCTGAGCATGCGCCCCGCGCAGCGGGCCGGCACCCTGCTCGGCATCCATCTGCTCGCCGCCCTCTACACGGCGGCGCTCGTCCCTCCGCCCCCGGCCGGACCTCTCGGGACCGTCCCGGCCGTGCTGTCCGGCCCCGGACCGGCAACGGCCGAACCCTGGCGAGCCGCCTGGCACCGGTCCCTGCTCTCGCGGCGGTCGCCCGAGCGGCGCGCGGACCGGCCGCCGGTCCGGCCGGCCGCCGGTGGAGCACCCGCGTGGACGCACACGTGTGTGCGCGGCGACGAGCCGTCCTGCCCGCAGTCGGGTCCGGCACGGGATCGAGCATCTGTGCCGCAGTGACCCCCGCCGGCTTCCCCCGGAGCCCTCTGCGAGACCGCCGGCACCGCCACGGAGCCCAGCTCCGCACGCCGCCGGCACCCCGCCGCCCGAGCCCCGCCACATGCCGCCGACCCCTGCTCCGGTGCAGGCAGGGCCTGTTGTTACCGTGCACACGTGCCTCACTCCTCACGCGACACACCAGAAGGCGCCGGCTGGGGAGAATCCCAGCTCGGCACGTACAAAGCGCTGATGCCTGCCCAGGTCGAGAAGCTCTCGTGGCTGAATCCGAGGACGCTGTGGCCCGCCCGCAACGGCGTCCTCGCCTCCTGGTTCGGGGACCCGACGGGCCGGACCCGCAGTCGCTGGGTGGAGCAGGCCGTGGCCGCGGGTGCGCCCACCGACGCGATCGTCCGCCGCACGGACGCCGACCACTTCTCGTTCATGGTCATCGGTGACACCGGTGAGGGTGACGATCCCCAGTACGCCGCGGTGCCCGGCTTCCTGAAAGCCGGTCAAGGCACGGACTTCGCCGTGCTCGCCAGTGACGTGATCTACCCGGTGGGCAGCGTCGACGACTACGGCACGAAGTTCTTCCGCCCCTACCGCGACTACCCGGCGCCCATCTACGCGGTACCGGGCAACCATGACTGGTACGAGGGCCTGCAAGGCTTCATGCGGGTCTTCTGCGAGTCACCGCCGCTGGCGCCCGAGGCGCGGCCCCGCCCCCTGACACGGGCCTGGTTCCGCTCGCTGCTCTGGCACTCGCCGGGCGGGACGGACGAACAACGTCTATCCGAGGCACGGGCGTTGCGCTCGCAGCCGTCGCAACAGGCCGTCCAGCCAGGCCCGTACTGGGCCATCGACGTCGGACCGATACGGATCATAGGCATCGACACGGGCCTGCTGGGCACCGTCGACGCCGAGCAAGGCCGCTGGCTCCGCGAGGTCTCGCGCGGCGACCGGCCCAAGATACTGGTGACCGGGTCCCCGCTGTACGTGGACGGCGAACACCACCCGTGCTCCATCGAGGGAGGTGGCACGGTGGACGCCATCGTGCGCGACCCGGAGCACCACTACGTCGCGGCGATCGGTGGCGACATCCACAACTACCAGCGGTATCCGGTACGGGTGGACGACGGACGCACGATCCAGTACGTCGTCGCCGGTGGAGGCGGGGCGTTCATGCACGCCACGCACACCATCCCGCGGATATCCGTGGCCGACGTCACGGAGGACGAGTTCCGCTGCTATCCGCTGCGCGGCGACTCGCTGGCCTTCTACAGCAGGCTGTACGGGCGCAGGCTGCGGATGCCCCGCTTCTTCACGCTGACCGAGGCCGAGGCCACGGCGGTGATCGCGGAACGGCTCGGCGTCCCGCCGACCCGCGCGCAGGGGGAGCCCGTTCGCGTCACCCGGCGTATCCGGCTGGTGGCCAGTCTCCTCGGCGCCGGCAGCCGCCCCGACCGCACCACGTTCTTCCGACTGCCGGTGCGCAAGACGTACACGCAGCTCTTCTCGCCGGGTTCGGCGACGTACAGCCCGCCGTTCTTCAAGTGCTTCCTGAGGCTGGACGTCACGCCGACCCAGGTCCGCCTGCGCTGCCACTCGGCGACCGGGACCCTCGACCACGAGATCGATCCTCCGGTCGAGGACGAGGTGACCATCCCTCTGTCGTGACGCTGCGACGCCGCGAGGGGGGCGGATCCGGTCGCGGCAACAGGGGAGTTGCCCGTTCGTCGACGTCCGGATCCACCCCGGCGGCGCGCACCTGCGCCTGGAGGCCGGAACGCATCCGCTCCTCGCCCGGCATGCCCCCCGACGACCGGGAGCGGGACGTCCTGGCGACGACCGTACGGGCGCGTGAACCGCGCGGCCGGGTGAAGCCCGCAGGGAACGTTTGACCTCAAGTCTGCTTGAGGTCCTAGCGTTCGGTGCGTACCGACCGACATGGAGGCACCCGCATGGACATGGAAGTCACCGCGTGGCACTCACTGCACAGCGCGATGAACGCACAGGAGGACCGCAGGCCCTTCTCCCGCGCCACCCTGCGCCGCATCGGTGGGTTCGCCCGGCCGCACCGGGGCCGGATCGTCCGCTTTCTCCTGCTCAGTGTGGTCACCGCGCTCCTCGCGGTGGCCACACCGGTGCTGGCGGGCGGTGTCGTCGACGCGATCGTGCGGGGCGAGGGGTCGGGGACGGTCACCCGGCTCGCCCTGCTCATCGCACTGATCGCCGTGGCGGAGGCGGGTCTCGGGCTCCTCACCCGGTGGCTGTCGGCGACCCTCGGTGAAGGTCTCATCCTCGATCTGCGCACCGCCGTCTTCGACCACGTGCAGCGGATGCCGGTCGCCTTCTTCACCCGCACCCGGACCGGCGCACTGGTCAGCCGGCTCAACAACGACGTCATCGGTGCGCAGCGGGCATTCAGCAACACCCTGTCCGGTGTCGTCTCCAACCTCGTCACCCTGCTGCTGACGCTCGCCGTGATGCTCACGATCTCCTGGCAGATCACGCTGCTGGCCCTGGTGCTGCTGCCCTTGTTCGTCCTCCCCGCCCGACGGATGGGTTCACGGATGGCGGCGCTCCAGCGGGAGGCCGCCGGCCACAACGCCACCATGGGCACGCGGATGACCGAGCGTTTCTCGGCGCCGGGTGCGACGCTCATCAAACTGTTCGGCCGCCCCGCCGACGAGTCGGCGGAGTTCGCCGCCAGAGCGGGCCGGGTACGCGACATCGGCATCCGCACGGCGATGCTGCAGTCCACCTTCATCACGGCACTCACCCTGGTGTCCGCTCTGGCCCTCGCACTGGTCTACGGGCTCGGCGGGTACTACGCGCTGCGCGGCACCCTGGACCCCGGCGCCGTCGTCGCCCTGGCCCTGCTCCTCACCCGCCTCTACGCACCGCTGACGTCACTGGCCGGGGCCCGCGTCGAGGTCATGAGCGCACTGGTCAGCTTCGAGCGGGTCTTCGAGATCCTCGATCTCCGGCCGTTGATCGCCGAGAAGACCGACGCGCGCCGGGTGCCGGACGGGCCGGTGTCCGTCGAGTTCGACGGGGTGTCGTTCGGCTACCCGTCCGCGGACAAGGTGTCCCTGGCCTCGCTGGAAGAGGTCGCCACGCTCGACTCCGGGGACGGGGCCAGGGTGCTGCACGACATCACCTTCACCGCGGAACCCGGGCAGATGGTCGCACTGGTCGGTGCGTCAGGGGCGGGCAAGTCGACGATCGCGCAACTGCTCCCCCGGCTGTACGACGCCGACGCCGGTGCCGTCCGGCTGAGCGGCGTCGACGTGCGCGACCTCACGGCCGACTCGATCCGGGAGACGCTCGGCATGGTGACCCAGGACGGCCACCTCTTCCACGAGTCGGTCCGGGCCAACCTCCTCCTCGCCCGCCCGGAGGCCGCCGAGGAGGAGATCTGGGACGCGCTGCGCCGGTCCCGCCTGGACGGGCTGGTGGCCTCGCTGCCCCAGGGACTGGACACGGTCGTCGGGGAGCGCGGCTACCGGCTGTCCGGTGGTGAACGCCAGCGCCTCACCATCGCGCGCCTGCTGCTGGCCCGTCAGCGGGTGGTGATCCTGGACGAGGCGACCGCCCACCTGGACTCCACCTCGGAGGCGGCCGTGCAGGAGGCTCTGGCCGAGGCGCTGGAGGGGCGTACGGCGGTGGTCATCGCCCACCGGCTGTCCACGGTGCGGTCGGCCGACCTGATCCTGGTCGTCGAGGCCGGCCGCATCGTCGAACGCGGCACGCACGACGCGCTGCTGGCGGCCGGAGGACGGTACGAGGAACTGCACCGCACCCAGTTCGAGCGTCCGGAGCCGGAGAAGGCGCGACCGGCTGTCTGACCTCGGGGTCCTTTCCGTCCTCGCACCTGCGCGACGAGGGCGCCGCCGGGCCCACGCCACGGGCCTGTCGGCGTTGCGCCCGCTCGCCGCGCGCTCGTAACGTGACCGGAGGCCGCCGGGCGGGCCGACCGGGCCGGGCCCGTGCGGCCGGCCGGGGCCCGAACCGCCCTCCACGCCGAAACCGGGTACGCATGAGCCAGTCACACTCCACCGCCGACGCATGGCACCGGCCGATGGTCGCCCGTCTCGCCAGCGAGGAGCACCGCACCGCGACCGCCCTCGAGTTGTTCTTCGACCTCTGCTTCGTCACCGCCGTCGCCCAGGCGTCGGGGGCCTTCGAGCACGAACTCGCCGGCGGGCACATCGGCCATGGGATCCTCGGCTTCGCCACGGTGTTCTTCGCGATCTGGTGGGCCTGGATGAACTTCACCTGGTTCGCCTCCGCCTACGACACCGACGACGTGCCCTACCGGCTGCTCACCCTGGTCCAGATCACGGGAGCGCTCATCCTCGCCGCGGGCGTGTCGCAGGCGGTGGAACACGAGGACTTCACCGTCATCACGTGGGGCTACGTCGTCATGCGGCTGGCCATGGTCACCCAATGGCTGCGGGCGGCCCACTCCGACCCCGAACGGCGGCGCAGCTGCGTGCGTTACGCGGTCGGCATCCTGATCGTGCAGATCGGCTGGATCGCCCGCCTCGCCGTGCCCGACGACTGGGGTCTCCCCCTCTTCGGCGTCCTGGTCGTGGCCGAACTCGCCGTCCCCGTCTGGGCGGAGAGCATCGCCAACACCACCTGGCACCCCCACCACATCGCGGAGCGGTACGGCCTCTTCACGCTGATCGTCCTCGGCGAGACCATCACGGCGGCGACCGTCGCCGTCCGCACGGCCCTGGACGACGAGGCGGCGATCGGCGACATCGCGACGCTGGTCGTCGGCGGAGTGCTGACGGTCTTCGCCCTGTGGTGGCTCTACTTCGCGCAGAACGCCCCGCGCCGGCTCACCGGACTCAGGTCCGCACTCCTCTGGGGCTACGGCCACTACCTCGTCTTCGCCTCGGCGGCGGCCGTCGGCGCGGGTCTGGCCCTGAACGTCGCGCACACCACCGGTCACGGTCATCTCTCGGACCGCGCCGCATCGGCCGCGTTCACCGTCCCGGTGGCCGTCTTCGTCACGCTGGTGTGGCTGCTGCACCACCGGGCGTCGGAGATCCGCAGCCGCACCGACCTCGTCCACCCGGTCGCGGTCCTCGCCGTACTCGCCTCGACCTTCTCCCCCGCTCCCGTACTGGCGACCGGCAGCATCACCGCGGCGCTGGTCGCGGCGACCCTGGTCGTGTCGGCGCGCGGCCGGTCCTCCGTCAGTCGGCCGACTCGGGCATGATCTCCCGGACCTCCTGTGCGCAGCGGCACGCGGCGGCGATGCGGGCGGCCCACTCCAGGGCTTCTCACGTGAGGGCACTTCGACGACCGGGAACCGCCGAGAACCGCCTTGGTCTCCAGGGAACGGGCCGTCGGCGACGGTCCCGTCGGGGGCCACCACGCTCGCCCGCTGTCTTTCCAGTCCGGCGCCGAACACCCGTACCCCGGCCTCCCGGGCCTTCCGCACCACCGCGTGCGAGGCACAGCTGCCGACTCCCCCTGGGCGAAGGTCGTCGAGCCGTCGTCGAACGAGATCGGGTAACGCGCCGTCCTTGGCCCCTCGGCCGTCGTCCGCCTGCCTGAGCGTCTCTCACCCTACGGGCGACGTCATACCTCCGGGGGGCCGGTGCTCCCGCGGCTTCCGGGACACCGGCCGAAACGCCTCGCCCCGAACGCGGCCGGCCGCCGCGGGATGCCGCGGCGGCCGACTGCGGGCCCGGGAGGCTTCCCGGACTCAGCTCACCGTCCGAGCCACTTCTTCCAGGTGTCCGGGTGGTCCTGGATCCAGCGGCCGGCCGCCTCGTCGGGCGACAGGCGCTCGGAGGCGATGAGCTCCGAGACCTCGTTCTGGTCCTGCTCGGTCCACCTGAACTTCTTGAGGAAGGCAGCCGCGTCCCCGCCGCGCTTGGCGAAGCCCGCGTTCAGGTACTTCTGCAGCGGGGTCTTCGGGTAGGCGCAGTCGATGTCCTCAGGTGCCTTCGCCGCACACGCGTCGGAGTACTCCGGCAGCTTCACCTCGACCATCGGCACCTCGTTGAACAGCCACTGCGGCTGGTACCAGTAGCTGAGGAAGGGCTTCTTCTCCTTGGCGAACTGCTGCATCTGGGTGATCTGCGCGGCCTCGGAACCGGCGAAGACGACCTTGTAGTCGAGCCCGAGGTTCTTCACCAGTGCCTTGTCGTTGGTGACGTAGGACGGCGAACCGTCCATCAGCTGGCCCTTGTCGCCGCTCTCCGGGGTGCGCAGTTCGTCGGCGTACTTGTCGAGGTTCTTCCAGTCCGTGACGTCCGGGTGCTCGTCCGCCCAGTACTCGGGGACGTACCAGCCGATGTGGCCGGTGACGCCGAGGTCGCCGCCGGGCACGATGGTCTTCTTGTCCCGGACGTACAGCTTCTCCTGGTCCGGGTGGCCCCAGTCCTCCAGGATGGCGTCGACGCGGCCCTGGCTGAGGGCGTCCCAGGCGGGCACCTCGTCGGTCTGCACGAGGTCGACGCGGTAGCCCAGCTCGTCCTGGAGGATCTTCTGCGCGACGGCGACGTTGGCCTGCGCGCCGACCCAGGACTGGACGGACAGGGTGACGGTCTTGATGTCGGCGGGCGCCGCGAAGGGGCTCGCCTGCTTGGTCATGTCCGCGGCTCCGCAGCCGGTGACGGCCAGCAGGGCGGCAACGGACGCGACGATCGCGGACGTACGGAGACGGGCGCGGGTACGGGTGCGAGCCATGTCAGCTCTCCTTCCGCCGGCGGCGTGCGGTGGGCTGGGTGACGCGGTCCAGCATGAGTCCGAGGCAGACGATGGCGGCGCCCGCGACGAGACCGGTGGCGAGGTCGCCCTGCGCCAGGCCGAACACGACGTCGTAGCCCAGCGCACCGGAGCCGACGAGTCCGCCGATGATGACGACGGCGAGGACCAGGACGACGCCCTGGTTCACGGCCAGCAGCAACGCGGGCCTGGCCAGCGGGATCTGCACCTGCCGGAGCTGCTGGCCACTGGTGGCGCCGAGCGAGCGGGCGCACTCCATCGCCGCGGGGTCGACGCCCCGCAGTCCCTGGGTGGTGATGCGGACGACGGCGGGCAGCGCGTAGACGACCGCGGCGGCCGCGGCGGGGGCGCGGCCGACTCCGAAGAGGGCGACGACCGGGATGAGGTAGACGAACTGCGGCATCGTCTGGAAGACGTCCAGGACGGGCCGCAGCAGCCGTTCGAAGCGCCGGCTGCGTGCGGCGCCGACGGCGATGGCGAAGCCCAGGACCAGGGTGACCGCGACGGCGGCGATGACCTGGCTGAGGGTGTCCATCGACTGGTCCCACACGCCGAGGACGCCGATGGCGGCCATGGCCAGTACGGCGGTGAGCGCGGTGCGCCAGGTCCCGATGGTCCAGGCGAGCGCGGCGACGATCAGGAGTACGGACCACCACGGCAGCCCCTGCAGCCCGCCGCGCAGCGGGTTGAGGATCCAGCTGGTGAAGTGCGCGGCCCAGTCGGCGGTTCCGCCGATGACGGGCACGCCGGTGTAGAGGTGGTCGACCATCCAGTCCTTCGCCGTGTTGACGGGCCCGGCGATGGCGACGACACCGCCGTCGGGCCAGATCCGGCCCCCGGTGAAGCGGCCCGCGACGGCCACGACGGCGGCCGCCAGGGCGGCGATCCCCCAGCCGCGCGCCCCTCGCAGGGCGGCGGGGCCCGTGGGCTCCGCACCGATCCGCCGGCCGGCCGCCTCCGTCGTGCGGTCCAGCACGACGGCCAGCAGCACGATGGGGATGCCCGCGGCGAGCGCGGCGCCGACGTCGACCGAGGACAGTGCCTGGTAGACCCTGTCGCCGAGGCCGCCGGCACCGATGACGGAGGCGATGACGGCCATGGAGAGCGCCATCATGATGGTCTGGTTGAGCCCCAGAAGGAGCTCCTTGCGCGCGAGGGGCAGCCGGGCGGTCAGCAGGCGCTGCCGGCCGGTCGCGCCGAGCGAGGCCACGGCCTCCATGACGCCGGCGTCGGCGCCGCGCAGCCCGAGCGCGGTGAGCCGGGCCATGGGAGGAGCGGCGTAGACGACGGTCGCGAGGACCGCGCCGGGCACGCCGATGCCGAAGACCAGCACGACGGGCAGCAGGTAGGCGAAGGCGGGCAGCACCTGCATGGTGTCCAGCACGGGGCGCAGGACGCGGAACGTACGGTCCGAGAGCCCTCCCGCCAGCCCGAGGACCAGGCCCAGTACCACGGAGGCCAGCACCGCGACGATCATCAGGGCCAGGGTCTGCATGGCCGGCACCCACATGCCGAGCACTCCGCAGACGAGGAAGGACACCCCGGCGGTCAGCGCGAGACGCCATCCGGCCACGCGCCACGCGACGAGCGCGGCGACGGCGGTGACGCCCGCCCAGCCGAGGGCGAGCAGCGTCAGGTAGACACCGCGCACCGACAGGACGACGGCGTTGCTGATGTGGCCGAAGAAGTAGAGGAACAGCGGGTGGCTGTCACGGTTGCCGATGATCCAGTCGTTGACCTCGCCCAGGGGCCCGGTGAGGTCGACGGTGAGGGCGCCGGGCCAGACACCGCCGCCCCAGCGGGCGTGCACGACGGGGACCGCGACGGCGGCGACCACCATGAGCAGGAGGATCTTCCCGAGCGCCGGCCGGCCGCGCAGGGCGGCGAGCGGGCCGCCGCCCGGCGGGCCGGCGGCGGTGCGTGTGGTCGCTTGTGCGGTGGCCATCAGACGGTCACCTCACGGGCTCCCGTGCCCGCGACGACGTCGAGCAGGCAGGCGTGGTCGACGACCCCGAGCAGCCTGCCGTCCTCCATCACCCGGGCGACGGAGCCGCCCGAGCGCGAGACGGCCTCGATGGCCTCGGAGACGGTGGCGCCCGGCCGTACGGCCGGACCGCCGTCCGCGTCCCCGGCGGCCGGCGGGCGCATGGCGGTGGCGACGGTGAGGACCTGCTCGCGCGGCACGTCACGGACGAACTCGCGTACGTAGTCGTCGGCGGGCGAGCCGACGATCTCCTCGGGGGTCCCGATCTGGACGATGCCGCCGTCCCGCATCAGCGCGATGCGGGTGCCCAGCCGGAGCGCCTCGCCGAGGTCGTGGGTGATGAAGACCATGGTGCGGCCCTCCTCGCGGTGCAGCCGGACGACCTCGTCCTGCATCTCGCGGCGGATCAGAGGGTCGAGGGCGCTGAACGGCTCGTCGAAGAGCAGCACGGACGGGTCGACGGCGAGGGCCCTGGCGAGCCCGACGCGCTGCTGCTGACCACCGGACAACTGGGCCGGGCGGCGGTCCTCCAGCCCGGCGAGACCGACCTTCTCCACCAGTTCGGCGGCCTTGGCGCGCCGCTCCGGCTTGCCGAGACCCTGGATCTCCAGGCCGTAGGCGACGTTGTCGAGGACGGTGCGGTGCGGCAGCAGACCGAAGTGCTGGAACACCATCGCGGCGCGGTGGCGGCGCAGTTCGCGCAGCCGGGTGGTGTCCATGGCGAGGACGTCCTCACCGTCGATGGCGAGGGTGCCGCTGGTGGGCTCGACGAGACGGGTGAGACAGCGCACGAGCGTGGACTTGCCGGAGCCCGACAGGCCCATGACGACGAAGACCTCGCCCTTCTGCACGTCGAAGGAGACGTCGCGCACGGCGGCGGTGCAGCCGGTGCGCTCGCGCAGTTCGGCGGGCGGCAGGGCGGCGTACTCGCTGCCGGGGATGCGGTCGGCCTTGGGGCCGAAGACCTTCCAGAGGTTCTTGACGCCGAACACCGGGGTGCCGGCTCCGGTGGACGCAGGGGTACTGGCTTCGGTCATCGGACATCGCCTCCGGTGGTCGGGGTCGCACGGAGCAGTTCGGCGCACTTCTCGCCCACCATCAGCACGCCGATCATGGGGTTCACGGCGGGCATGGTCGGGAAGACGGACGCGTCGGCGATCCGGATGCCCTCCAGCCCCTGGATCCGCAGCTGCGGGTCGACGACGGCGGCCGGGTCGCCCACGGCCCCCATGCGGCAGGTGCCCGCCGGGTGGTAGACGGTGTGCGCGACCTTGCGGGCGTACTCGCTGATGTCCTCGTCGGACGTCACCTCGGGCCCCGGGCACACCTCGCGCTTCAGCCAGTGGGCGAGCGGCTCGGTCTTCGCTATCTCGCGGGCGAGCTTGATCCCGTCGACGAGGGTGCGGCCGTCGTGGTCGTCCTCGTCGGTGAAGTAGCGGAAGTCCAGGGCGGGCTTCACCTCGGGGTCGGCGCTGGTGAGGTAGAGGCGGCCGCGGCTGCGCGGCTTGGGGATGTTCGGGGTCATCGACACACCGTGCTCGGGCCTCTCGTAGCCGAGGCGCTCCGGGTTGTCGGTGAAGGGGATCTGGTAGAAGTGGAACATCAGGTCGGGGCCCCGGGACGCGGGGTCGCGCCGCACGAAGAGGCCCGCGTCGGAGTCCATCGCGGAGTTCTCCGGAATGGGGCCGTCCGTCTCCCACACGATGACCGACTCGGGGTGGTCGAGCAGGTTCTCGCCGACGCCCGGCGCGTCGTGGACGACGGGGATCCCGAGCCCGGCCAGGTCCTTCGCCGGACCGACACCGGAGTGCATGAGCAGCCGGGGCGTGTCGACCGCCCCCGCGCAGACGATGACCTCGCGCGTGGCGCGCAGCAGGTGCTCCTCGCCGTCCTTGGTGCGTATGTGCACCCCGGTGGCGCGGTTGCCGTCGAACTCCAGGCGGTACGCCCAGGTCTCCAGCAGGATCGAGAGGTTGGGGCGGTCGCCGGCCTCGATGTGCGGGTGGAGGTAGGCGACGGACGCGGAGGAGCGCTTGTTGTTCTCCGGGTGGTACGCCAGGTCGAAGAAGCCCGCACCCTCGTGGAACGGCTGCCGGTTGAAGCCCTCCACCCGCGGGACGCCGGCCGCCGCCTGGGCCGCGTCGACGAAGTCGCGGGCGATGGCGTTCCGGTCCTTCTCGTCCACGGGCACGATGTTGTTGCGCAGCCGGTCGAAGTAGGGGTCCATGGACGCCGCGTCCCAGCCCTCGGCGCCGGACTCGGCCCACTCGTCCCAGTCGCCGGGCAGCGGCTTGAAGCTGATCAGCGTGTTGTGCGAGGAGCAGCCTCCCAGGACCCGGGCCCTGCTGTGCCGGATGTGGGAGTTGCCGCGTGGCTGCTCGGTGGTGGGGTAGTCGTAGTCGAGGTCCCCGCCGAGCAGGCCGAGCCAGCGGCGGAGCGTGAGGACGTCCTCGCGGTCGATGTCCGTCGGCCCGCCCTCGATCACGGTGACGGTGACGCCGGGGTCCTCGGTCAGCCGGGAGGCGATGACCGATCCTGCGGTGCCTCCTCCGACGATCACGTAGTCGACGGGTCCGGGGCGTGCGGTGCTGGGGGACGGTGGCATCGGTTGCTCCTTCTGCAAGGTGCTGACGCGTGCGTGGTGCTGCGAACAGCCGGGCGGGTGGGGGGAGATGCGTTCGGGCCGAAGGCCGGCGGGGGCCACGCGCGGGCCTGCCACGTCGTGGCCTGCCGGGCGGGGGCGGTGCGCTCAGCCGGCGAACCAGCGCTGGGGGCGCGGGTTGAGGTTCTGGTAGATGTGCTTGGCCTCGCGGTACTCGGCGAGTCCGGTGGGGCCGAGTTCGCGGCCGGTGCCGGACTTGCCGAATCCGCCCCACTCGGCCTGCGGGAGGTAGGGGTGGTAGTCGTTGATCCAGACGGTGCCGTGCCGCAGCCGGCCGGCGACGCGCCGGGCGCGGCCCGCGTCGGTGGTCCAGACGGCGCCGGCGAGACCGTAGTCGGTGTCGTTCGCCAGAGTGATGGCTTCTTCCTCGGTACGGAAGGTCTCGACGGTGAGGATCGGGCCGAAGGTCTCCTCACGGACCACCCTCATCCCGCGGTGGCAGCCGTCCAGGACCGTCGGACGGTAGAAGTAGCCGCCGGCGGGCCGGATGTCCGAGGGTTCCGGGCGCGCACCGCCGGAACGGACGACCGCACCCTCCTCACGGGCGGACGCCACGTAGGCCTCCACCTTGGCGAGTTGCTGCGCGGAGACCAGCGGGCCGCACTCGACGCCCTCCACGGTGCCCCGGCCCAGCCGGATCGCGTCGGCGCGACGGGCGAGTTCGGTGACGAAGCGGTCCCGGACGGACTCCTCGATGATCAGCCGGGCACCGGCGGAGCAGACCTGGCCGCTGTGGAAGAACGCGGCGTTGAGCGCCTGGTCGACCGCGGTGTCGAAGCCGCTCTCGGTGGCGCAGGCGTCGGCGAAGACGACGTTGGGGTTCTTGCCGCCCAGCTCCAGCGCGACCTTCTTGACGGTGGGCGCGGCCGCTTGCGCCACCTTCGTACCGCTGGCGAGACCGCCGGTGAAGGAGACCATGTCGACGTCCGGGTGCTCGGACAGCCTGGCGCCGACGGGGTCGCCCGCGCCGGTGACGAGGTTGGCGGCCCCGGCGGGGAGCCCGGCCTCCGCGAGCAGCCGGATCAGGTGGACGGTGGAGAGCGGGGTCACCTCGCTGGGCTTGAGCACGAACGTGTTGCCGGCGGCGAGGGCCGGGGCGATCTTCCAGCTGGCCTGGAGCAGCGGGTAGTTCCACGGGGCGATCAGGGCGCAGACGCCGACCGGTTCGTGCACGACGACGCTGTGCACATCGGGGTCGCCCGCGTCGACGACCCTGCCGCCGCTCTCGTTCATGACGAGGTCGGCGAAGTAGCGGAAGGCGTTGGTCACGTCGTCGACGTCGACGCGGCCCTCCTCCAGGGTCTTGCCCGTGTCACGGCTCTCGGTGATCGCGATCTCCTCGCGGTCCCGCTGGAGGAGGTCCGCGACACGGCGCAGGAGTCCGGCCCGCTCGGCCACGGGCCGGTGGGGCCAGGGGCCGTCGTCGAAGGCGCGGCGCGCGGCTGCCACCGCGGCGTCGGTGTCATCGGCGCCGCCCTCGGAGACGAGGGTCAGGACGGTGGCGTCGGCGGGGTCCAGGATCTCGCGCGTGGCGCCGGAGACGGCGGCGCGCCAGGTTCCGTCGATGTGGATGGTCTCCGGTGCCGCCGCCGGACTGGCCGACGAGAGGTGAGCCGACATGTAGCGATCTGCCTTCCGTGCCTGAGTTGCTCCGCACCGGTCCGGCCGAGCACTGTTCCGCGCCGGTGGACCGGGATGGGGGCCACACCAGCAGCCCGGACACCTCTCCGGTCCGGCGGAATGTATGCCGAGAAATTCACCCTGGGTGATGTGACTCACTGCCGACACCCCCCGCCGACGGGGTACCCGGGCCCCGCACAGGACCCTTCGGTACCCGCGTGGGGCGGCGCCCCGCGGACGTACACACGGGAGCACTCTCCGTGAAGGCCTGGCGGGCCGGCGTCACGTGGGGCCCGGGCACCCGTCGCGCGTCGGGGTCGGGACCCGCGACGTGTTCACCGGAGAGCGGCGGGGCCCGTACGCCTGGCTCGGCGACGTGGTGGCGGGGCGGGTGTCGCGTCGGACCGGGGCGGGGCCCGTGCTCGCGCGGGCCGTCAGGACGGGATCCAGCAGTTCGACCACGTCCTCCTCGCGTCCCGCGAGTTCGGCCATCACCTGCTCCACCGCGCGGCGCCCCATCTCCTGAGCCGGAATGGCGACGGCGGTGAGGCGCACCGACGCCTGTGTGGCCACCTGATCGGGGCAGACCCCCACCACGGAGACGTCCTCAGGCACCGCCCGCCCCTGCTGCTGGAGGAGGTTGAGCAGGGGCTCGACGGCCGCCTCGTTCTGGACGATGAACCCGGTCGTGTCCGGCCGCTCGTCGAAGATCCGCGCGAGGGTGCCCGCCGTCGCCGCGTAGCCGCCCTCGCAGGGCCGGTGCAGGATGCGGGTGCCCGTCTCGCGGGCCCGCGCCCGAATGCCGTCCACGGTGCGCTCGGCGAAGCCGGTGTGGCGCTCGTAGACGGCGGGGGCCTCCCCGATCACCGCGACCTCGCGGTGGCCGAGGCCCGCGAGGTGGTCCACACAGAGCGCTCCCGTGGCCTCGAAGTCCAGGTCGACGCAGGTCAGCCCCGAGGCGTCGGCGGGCAGCCCGATGAGGACCGCGGTCCGGCCCGATTCGCGGAGCAGCGGCAGCCGTTCGTCCCGCAGCTCGACGTCCATGAGGATCATCGCGTCGGCCAGGGAACTCCCCGCGATGCGCCGGACGGCCGCGGGGCCCTCCTCCCCGGTGAGGAGCAGGACGTCGTAGCCGTGCCGGCGTGCACCTGTGGCGACGGCCATGGCGATCTCCATCATGACCGGCACGTACATGTCGGTGCGCAGCGGCACCATCAGCGCGATGATGTTGGACCTGCTGCTGGCGAGTGCCCGCGCGCCGGCGTTGGGGTGGTAGCCCAACTGCTGGATGCTGTCCCGCACGCGCTCCCGGGTGGCGGCGGAGATCGGCCGTTTCCCGCTGAGGACATAGCTCACCGTGCTCGCCGAGACTCCGGCGTGCTGGGCGACCTCGGCAAGCGTGACCATGCGGCTTCTCCCCCGGCAGACGGCGAGCGCAACGGGGGCCGGTGAGCGCCTCTGCAGGTCTCGATCGCTCGCCTCGCACCCGGTCCGGTCACCTCGCGAGATGGCCGGGCCGCCCCGGAGGACGGCTTTCGCCGCCTCACAGTGACTCAGGACGCCGAAGGTGTCCAGCCCGTCCCGCGTCGGTTCGCCGCCATGAGCCGAAGCTTCCGGCCGGAAGGAGGCCGGGCCCCGCACGCGAGGACTCGCACGATGCGGCGGTGCCGCGCTGGGCGGCCCTTCCGCGCGGCCAGGTGTCCGTGCGGCCTCACCCGGCCAGGTGAGGCCGCACGGACACCCCTTGGTCGCCGCCACGGCCCGGAAGGTTGCCGGGTCGCGACGTCGTGTTCGGCAAAAGCGTCCGTCCGGCGCCGCCACGTCGTCGGCGGGGCACGGCGGCCCGTCACCCGTGCAGCAGGACCGGGAAGGCCTCCACGTCGTTCTGCGTCATCACCGGAAGCCTGCGGATCTCGTCGTCCCGGATCGCGAGTCGCAGCCCGGGGAAACGCCCGAACAGCGCGGGCAGCGCGATCCCGGCCTCCACCCGGGACAGCGCGGCGCCGGGGCAGATGTGGGGACCGTGGCCGAAGGTCATGTGCCGTATCGGCATCGGCCTGGTGATGTCGAAGGTGCCGGCGCCGTCCCCGTGGTGGGCGGTGTCGCGTCCGATGGCACGGTAGGAGATCACCACTCCCTCCCCCCTGGCTATCACCTGCTCGCCGAGCTGTATGTCCTCGGTGGCGAAACGCATCAGCAGGTGCGTGGTGGGCGTGTCCCAGCGCAGCGTCTCCTCGATCACCGCCTCCCACGCGACCTCGCCGTCCAGCACCATCCTCAGCTGGTCGGGGTGGGCGAGGAGGGCGCGTACGGCGTTGAGCACGAGCCCGATCGTCGTCTCGTGCCCTGCGGCCACCATGGCCTTGAGGTTCCCGACGACCTCCTCCTCGGTGAGCGGCTCGCCTCCCTCGTCGGCGAGGATCAGCGCGCTGGTGAGGTCGTCGGTGGGGTGCGCGGTCTTCTCCCGCACCAATTCGGTGTAGAAGTCGTCGAGTTCGGCGAGCAGGGCGAGACGCTCCTCGTGCGGGGTGAGCATCGAGAAGAACGCCTTGTACTGCCGGGTCAGCATGGGGTGCAGCGCCTCGTCCACGCCCATCAGGAGACCGACCACGCGCATCGGGAGCGGCTGGGCGAACACGGCCTTGAGGTCGACGGCTCCGTGAGCGCCCTGTTCCGCGAGTACGTCCAGGAGTTCGTCGGTGAACTTCTCGATGGCGGGCCGGACGGCCTCCAGCCGGCGCGGGGTGAGCGCCTGCGAGGTCTTCGTGCGCAGGCGCCGGTGCTCCTCCCCGTCCACAGTGAACATGGAACGCCCCGCGTCGATCATGCCGATCAGCGGCCAGGCGTGGGTGACCTCGCCGCTCTGCCAGAGACCCCACGCGTCCAGATCCTTCACCAGCCGGGGGTCGACCAGGAGGCGCCTGGCTTCGGCGTACCGGGTGACGGTCCAGGCGGGCACCCCGAGCAGCTCGATCCGGGCGAGCGGGGCGGCCTCGCGCAGCCGCTCGGTCTCGCCGTCGAGGTCCCGGACCAGGGGGTCGATGGCCACCGTCTCGTACGGGCATGTCACAGCGGGGCTCCTGTCGAGTGTGCGGCGGCTGGGGAGAAACGAACGGGGAGCGCGTCCGTCCCACGCACGAACACGGACGGCCTGCGGACGAGATCCTGTGGTGGGACCGCCGGTTCGAGATCGGGAAGCCGGTCGAGGAGCACCTCGATCCCGGTACGGGCGATGGTCTCCGCGATCTCCTGGGCGGGGAACGGGCAGCGGTACTCGCCGTGACCGAACGCCAGGTGCGAACCGTTGCCCGCATGGTGACCGGCCCCGCCGGAGCCGAGGTCCTGGCGTATCAGCGGGTCGGTGTTGGCTGCGCCCAGGCCGAGCAGGAGCATGTCCCCCTCGCGGATGTCCCGCCCGCCGAGCCGGGTGTCGCGGACCGCCCACCGCCCGGCGAGGATCTGGGTGGGGCTCTCCTCCCACAGGACCTCGTTCATCGCGTCGCCGATACCGCGCCGCCCCCCGGCGAGGGACTGGGCGAACCGGTCCTCGGTGAGCATCAGCCGCAGCGAGTTGCTGATCCAGTCGGCCGTGGTGAGGTGGCCGGCCGCGGTGACGGCCATCAGGTCGAGCGCGTACTCCTCGTCGGTGAAGGGCTCCGGGTGGGCGAGCATCCGGGACGTGATGTCGTCACCGGGCAGGATCCGCTTGACCGCGACCAGCCGTCGCATGAAGTCGCCGAAGCGGCTGTACGCCTCCTGGGCCCGAGGACCGCCGTCGGCGACGTCCTTCAGGGCGCGCGCGATGGCCGCCGCCTCCGCGTCCGGGAAGCCGACGAGGCGGGAGAGCACCATCACGGGGAGGGGCTCGGCGAACTCGCCGACGAGATCCGCCGTGCCCCGGGCGCACACGGAGTCCACGAGCCGGTCGGCCAGCCGCTCGCAGTGGCCGCGGATCTCGAACGGATCGACGGCTTCCAGCGCGGGCACCACCATCGCGGAGTGGCGCCGGTGCTCGGCGCCCGCGGTGAAGCGGATGGACGGCACGGGGCGGCCGATCATGGGAAGCAGGGGCCAGTCCTCGGGCACGTGCTCCCACTGGTTCCACAGGCCGGCGTCCCTCGGGAAGAGCTCGCCGTCACTGGCCACCTGATGGAGCTCGTGGTATCCGACGACCAGCCAGGCCGGGAGACCGCCGGGGAGCTCGACGGGCACGACGGGCCCGTGCGAGTGGCGCACGCTCCGGTACAGAGCCTGCGGTTCGATGTCGAACCCGGTTCCGCCGAGGGGAACGGGGGCGGTCGCGGCGTGCGCGGGGCAGCCTCCGGCGGACGCGGGCACGCCGGATAAGAGCGGGTTCGTCATCGTACGGACTCCTCGAAGACGGCATCGCGCGTTGGGGGCCAGACGATCAACGCGGCACCACTATAGGGAGTTTGCGTGAGGCCATGGGCACGGATCGTGACATCGACCGGGCGTGGACGTTCACAACGTCGACCACGCGCTCGGAAAGCTTGGTGCCGCACGCCTACGCGAGTCCCCCACGCACCGCCCGCCCGCGACGCCGTGATCCGGCAGATTCCGCAAACGCCCAGGAGCGCAGGCGCCCCTGACTTGACTTGTGTCCATGACCTCGAAGCCCCTTCCCCCCTCACCGCGACGGGCACCTGCTGGTGCGGCTGCAGCACCAGGGTCGGAACCGGATCCTTCTCCGCTCCAGGCCACGACAAGGTGGCCGAAGCCGCTCTCCTGGCAGCTGAATACGGGGCCTCAGTGGCCCAGTTGCTGCACGGGCACGGCTACGGGCCCGGCCACTCCGTCACCACCCGGGCGGTCACGGTCGGCGCATGGGCCGAGTGCCCCTCGTGCACATACGTCGGCGCTCCGGCCAGCATCCGCAACCACGGCCGGAAGGCGCATCCCGGCGCGTCCGCCGAGACCGAGTCGTGAGCGGCGACGCCCCCTGACGCCGCGCAACGCAACGCCGATAGGCCGCTCCACGGGCCGGACGGCCCTGCGCACCACGTCGGCCGGGAACTACGAGCGGGGCGATGACCGGTGGAGGATCGCCGCACGCGGGCCACACGGCCCCGGCCCCGGCCCCGGCCCCGACAAGGGAATGCCCGGACGAGCGGTCCGCCCCGCCCGGACCCTGAGGCCCACCACCGCCGCACACGCACTCACTCCGGCCTGGGCCGCGCACGCAGAAGTTCCATCTGGGCCTGACTGAGGTCGCGCGCCCGGCGCACATGGCGGGTGATGACGTCGAGTTCGTCGTCGGAGTGCCCTTCGAGCAGCACCCGCCGGCCGGCGCCGAGGTCGTCCCACACGGCGGCGACCCGGGCCCCTGGACAGTGATCGCCCCCGCGGCTTTCATGGACAACTACGCCACCGGATGGACCCTCGACGGCCTGCGCGAGGGCACCTTCGCATGGCCCATGCCCGCTGACCGCCCCCTGGCCCTCATCGCCGCACAGGACATCGGCGCGTTCGCCGCACTGGTCCTCGACCGCAGGGAGGAATTCAACGGCCGCCGCATCGACCTGGCCTCCGACGAACTCACCCCGGCACAGATCGCGCAGACTCTCGCCTCGGCCACCGGCCGCCCGACCTCGCACCACGAGGTCCCACTGGCGTACGTACGCAAGCACTCGGCCGATCTGGCCGCCATGTTCGCGTACTTCGCCGGCTCCGGACTCGATGTCGACGTCGCCGGGCTGCGCCGCGACTACCCGGAGGTCGGCTGGCACCGCTTCGGCGACTGGGCGGCCGACCAGAACTGGCCGGTGCTGCTGGGAGCCGACCCGGCCCATCGACCGTCGCACTGACCTGCGGGGATGCCGGCATCCGGGTCCCTGTGGCGAAACTGCGGCGTGAGCGCCGATGACTGATGAAGTGTCAGAACCGGTTCACCTCAGGGACCGTGGCAGCTGGTGCAGAATAGGGGCGGGACACGGAGGGCCGGGCCTGCGGTCCCGTTCGCGAGTGGGGGAAGTGTGTCGCGCTGGAAGGTACTGCCCGCAGACCTGCATCCACACGTCCACCAACTGATCGTGCGACTGCGCAGGCTGAAGGACCACAACGAACTGAGCACACGGCAACTGGCCGCGAAGACCGGGTACAGCGCGAAGTCGTGGCAGCGGTATCTGAACGGCAGGTCTCTGCCGCCCCGGGAAGCCGTCGAGGTGCTGGCCCGCCTCGAGGGTGACGATCCGGCCCGGCTGCTGGTCATGCACGAGATCGCCGCCCAACGCTGGGCGGAGGGAGGGGTGGTCACCGCCGGCACCCCCGAGGACCGGTCCGCGGCACCGGAACCCGCCCCCACGGCGCGGCATCCGCACCGGCGCCACCTGCGCGCCGCGGTCACGGCGGGTGCCGTGGTCACGGCGCTGTCCGTGTCGGCGGCACTCCTGCTGGCCGTGCGGCTCACCGAGGCCCGTGCCGAGCTCGCGCACGACCGCGGCGATGCCGTCGCGACGGCCCCGGCCACCGTGTCGGCGTCCCTGGTGCCGGTCATCTACACCTGTCGGCCGGCGCAGCGGGACGGCCGCTGGCACGCGAGCCTGAGCCCGGCAACGGACGTCCTCCTGTCCAACACCCAGGTGGGGCTCGAAGTCGCCGAGGCGCAGTGCCTGCTGCGCCGGTCGGGTGCCGCACCAGGTGAGATCGACGGCATCTTCGGTCCGAAGACGCGGCGAGCGGTCGAGTACCTGCAGAAGCGGAACGGGCTGATCGTCAACGGAGTCATCGACCCGCCCACCTGGCGGGCCTTACGGAAGGCGACGCCCAAGTGACCGCGGAACACACCCGGCTGTTCGCGGCGCTGCGGGAGCTGCGGGCCGGTGCGGGGCTGAGTCTGGCGGCGCTGGGGGAGCGAACGCCGTACAGCAAGTCCTCGTGGGAGCGATACCTCAACGGCAAGGCCCTGCCTCCTCGTCAGGCCGTACGTGAGCTGTGCCGGCTCGCGAACGAGCCGGACGGGCGGCTGCTGGCCCTGTGGGAGATCACCGAGTCGCACTGGAGCGGACGCGCGGTGGCCCCCGCCCCCGCCTCTCCCTCGGACAAGTCGTCTCGGCCGGATCCTCAGGAGCCGCCCCCACCCACCGGGACCGGGCGGCGGCTCGGCGGGGGCAGGATCCTGACGGTGCTGGCGGTCGCGTACACCGTGATCGTCGGTGGTGTCGCCGTCCTGCTGTTTCTCCTGCTGCCGGACTCGGATGCCCGGGAGACCGGGCCGCGACCGGTGTCCGTGCCGTTCTCCCTCGCTCCCCAGTGCCACGGCGCCGCATGCGAGGGCCGGGATCCGATGCGCCTGATCTGCGGCATCGGCCCCGACACCCTCGCCTCGCACCGCACGGCCACCGGCGCCCACATCGAGCTGCGCCACAGCAAGAAGTGCGGTGCGAGCTGGGCCCGGGCCTGGGGGACCGAGATCGGCGACCGGGTGGACGTCACGGCGGGGGGCCCGACCCACAGCGTGCTCATCAGGACCAAGGACGACGCCGCCGACTTCGTCTATACCGAGATGACCGAAGTGCGTGCCGGGAGCACCGTCCGGGTCTGCTTCCGGCCGGCGCCGGCCGACGGCGAACGGGAGTGCGTCGAGGCCCGCGTCGGCGAGACCACCACCACGGCCCGGCCGCGGTGACCTCGGTAGCGTCGAGCCCTTGGGAACGCGCCGGTGCGTTGCGGTCACCGGTGCGGGCGAGGGCGCCCGCCCGCTTCCGAGGGCCGTCACCGCGGCCGGGACGGACCGGTGCGCGTGCGTGAAGGTGCGGCTCCGCGGGCGGCCCCCGTGACGGCCGGCCCACCGTTCCGCGCCATCGCGTCGCACCGACACCATCTTGTGAAGGTTCGCTTCGCGATGTTCGGGTCTGCCGGGCGGGGCTTGCGAGCGCTTCTCGGCCGCCGGTAACTAAGTGGGTCATGAACCTCTTCAGCCGCAGCTCCTTGCTCCGACGTCCGGAGACCACCGTCGAGGAGCCGTCCGCCGGACTCGCGGCCGCCGGTGGGGCCGTCCTGCCGGATCCCGCCCTTGCGGCGCTGACCGGAGAGTGGATGATCGACCCGGCGCACAGCAGGATCGGCTTCTCGGTACGGCATGCCATGGTGACCACGGTCCGCGGCTCCTTCCCGCAGTACGAGAGCCGCCTCTACTTCGACGGGCGCGACCCGGCCCGCTCATTCGCCCGCATCTCGGTGTCGACGGCGAGTGTCGACACGGGTGTCGAGCAGCGCGACGCACATCTGACGGGCCGTGACTTCCTGGATTCCGCACGGCACCCCCGCATGACCTTCGCCAGCAGCGCCGTGCAGCTCATCGGCAAGGACGTCTACCGTATGACCGGCGAGCTGACGATCAGGAGCACGAGCCGTCCCGTGGTCCTGGACCTCACCTACATCGTACGTCACCGACCCGTTCGGCTACGAGCGCGTCGGGTTCGACGGGACGACCACCATCAACCGGTCCGACTGGGGTCTGACGTACAACGCCAGGCTGGCGGAGGGCGGCGCGATGGTGAGCGAGAGGCTCCGGCTGCAGTTCGACATCGCCGCGATTCGCACCCCGTCGCCCGCCTGACCGGCCCGGGCCGGGCGGGCGCGCGCTCGGACCGGGGGCTCCCTGGACGCACCGGCGCCCGCGTGAGGGCGAAGCATCCGGCGAACCGCCGGCTGCCTTCCACGCGCGGTTGGGCGGCGCTACCCCCGCCGGACCGCGCCCATCCCCGGTAGACCGCCTATCCCCCGTAGACCGCCTGTGCCTCCGTCAGCGTGTCCACGAAGTCGCGCGCGAACCCGCCCGCCTCGGCCGGTGCCAGGGTCGCTGTCGTGACGCGCACCGCGGGCGGGGAGGCGATGCGGAAGCGTGCACCGGCCGCGATCCACCAGCCCCTGCTGCGCAGGCCGTTGACGACGGCGGACTCGTCCCCGACCGGCACCCATACGTTGAGTCCGCTCCCTCCGTGGGACGCGATGCCGCGCTCCCCCAGGGCCGAGACGAGCGCTTCGCGGCGCGTCGTGTACGTACGCGACGCGCCGGCCACCAGGCGGGCCACGGCCGGGTCGGTCAGCAGGCCGGCGACGGTCGCCTGGAGGATGTGGCTGACCCACCCCGAGGTGAGCAGCATCCGTCCGTCGTGACGTGCGAGGGTCGCGGGATCGCAGGCCAGCGCGGCCCAGCGCAGGTCGATGCCGAGGTGTTTGGAGACGGTGCGCACCTGCGCCCAGCGGGACAGGCCGCCGGAGGCGAGGGTCACCGCGGCGGCGCCTGAGATCTCCGCGTTGTGGTCGTCCTCCACGACCAGCACCTCGGGGAAGTCCCGCAGGACTGTGAGCAGTTCGTCCCTTCGTTCCGGTGTGAAGCGCGCGCCGAGCGGGCTCTGTCCGCGCGGGCTGCACACCACGGCTCGGGCGCCCCCGCGCAGGGCGCCGCGCAGGGCCTCCGGACGGATGCCGTCGTCGTCGACCGCGACCGGCAGCATGCGCAGCCCGAGTGCCGGGACCAGGTCCAGGAGATGATGGAAGCCGGGATCCTCTACGGCCACCGCGTCCCCGGGTCTGAGTTCGGTGGTGAGCAGCCGGGAAATGCAGTCCAGCGCACCGTGTGCGAACGTCACCGAGCCGCTGGGGACGTCGTCACGCGCGAACCAGGCGCGGGCGGCGTCCTCGAGTGCCGGAAGCCTGGGGGCGGCGCGGTGCGATCCCGGTACGGGGGCGACGCGCGCCGGCGGGGACAGCACCGGAAGGCAGGCGGGGTCGGGGTGCCCGCCCGCCAGGTCTCGCAGGCCGGACGGCACGCGGGGCGGTCTGCGCGAGGTGACGGCGGGGGCCGCTGCGACCACCGTGCCGCCGCGGCCGAGGGTCACCACGACGCCCCGCCCGCGAAGCTCCTTGTACGCCGCCGCGACCGTGCCGGCGCCGACGCCCAGCTCCCCGGCGAGGCGCCGCACCGGAGGCAGCGAGGCCCCCGGCCGGAGTGTGCCGTCGGCGACCCGGCTCTCGACCGAGGCGGAAATCTCTCTGGCCGTTCCGCCCGTGATCCCATATTGTTCTGCCACAGATAGCAGTTTGTACCGATACAAAGTGCGTGTCAAGGGGGATCAGATGGAACCGACGCCGAGCCGCGTCCCGGCAGTCAGGCGCTTCTCCGTGCCGGGCGGCCGCGACGGACGGCGGATGCTCGTGGTCGCCGTCATCGACAAGGTGGGGACGGGCCTGTGGAGCGGGGCGTCGACGCTCTACTTCATCTACGTCGCCCATCTGTCGGTCTCTCAGATCGGCGTCCTCATGGGCCTGTCCGGGATTCTCGGAATCGCCGGACCTCCTCTCGCCGGGCGTCTCGCGGACCGTTTCCCGGTCACCCGCATCCTCGTCGCCGCCCAACTGGCGCGCGGGGCAGCTCTGCTGGCGCTCCTGGCGACGAACGAGTATGCGCTGCTGGTGCTGTTCTCGGCACTGGGCGCCCTTCCCGACCGGGCGTCGAGCGTCCTGACCAAGCTGTTCGCGGCTCGTGTCGCCGGGCCGCAGCGCATCCGTTACCAGGCGATCCAGCGCACGGCGGTGAACATCGGCTGGGCCGTCGGCGCCACCGGTGCCGCCATCGCGCTCACCGTGGGCACCACCACCGCCTACCAGGCGCTCCTGCTCGCCAATGTGGCGTCGTACCTCGTCATCGGCGTACTGACCCTCCGGTGCGCGGAACCACCGGCACCCAGCCGTGTCGTCGCCGAGTCCGGTGTCGCCGCGGCGCCCGTCGGGAAGGCGACCCCCTGGCGGGACCGGCGCTACCTCTCGTTCACCGCCACCGAGGTCTGGCTGTTCCTGGACGACAGCATCCTCCAGGTCGGGTTCCCCCTGTGGATCGTCCACGCCACCGAGGCTCCCGTAGGGCTGGCGCCGCTGGTGCTCGTCCTCAACAGCGTGCTGGTGATCGCGCTCCAGGTGCCGTTGTCCCGTTTCGGGGAGGACCGTGCCGCCGCCCGCCGTCTGCTTCTCCCGGTCGGGGCGGCCTTCCTGACGGGTGGGGTGGCGCTGGCGGCGTCCGCCGCCGGCGGGCCGTGGTTCGCGACGGCTGCGGTCCTCGTCGCCGCCGCCGCCTTCTCGATGGCGGAGATCCTGCACGCGCTGGCGTCCTGGGAACTCTCGATCGTCCTCGCTCCCGGGGAGGCCCAGGGCGCCTACCTCGGCGTGCACGGCCTGGCCCAGTCCGCGCAGCGGAGCCTGGGCCCTGTGGTCGTCGGGATCGCGGTGAGTACGGGAGCCCTCGCGTGGCCGGTCCTGGGGGCCACGCTGGTGGGGGCCTGCCTGGTGCAGCGCCATCTGGTCCGCCCCCGTCGCCCGTCCGTGCCCGCCGAGTTCCCGGAGACCGGCACGACCCCGGCCTCCGGGGCGGCTACGGGTGCAACGGGGACGGCCGGGACCACGGACGACGGCGGGACCACCGGCCCCCGGCCTACGGGGAGTCGCACCCCCGCCGCATCGCCGCCTCCGCGTGCGCCCGGAAGGTGAGGGGCGGCCGCCCCGTCACCCGGTGGACCGTATCCGTCACCCGGTCCTCCGCCCCCTCCGCGATGGCCAGGTCCAAGCTAGCCAGCACGCCCGCGAACGCGCGCGGGATCCCGTCGGCCGTCAGGCGGTCGCACATCTGCTCGTACGTGAGGCGGCGATGCACGGCGGGCCGCCCCGTGACCTCGCGCAGGACGGCCGCGATCTCGTCGTAACTCAGCGCCTGGGGCCCGGTGATCACGAGGTCGGCACCGGGGGCCGTGGGGGCGGTGAGAGATCGCACGGCGACGGCGGCGATGTCGTCGGCGTCGACGAACGCGACCCGTCCGCCGGCGGTCGCGCTCGCCACGACGCCCTCCGCGCGGAGACTGTCCGCGTGCGTGTGCCGCCCGGTGAAGTTCTGCATGAACCAGGAAGGCCGGAGCACGGCCCACTCCTCGAACAGCCCGCCGGCCAGCGCCTCGTGCACCTGCCCCACGCCCGGTCCCCCCGCCGGGATGGCCGAGGAGCTCAGGAGGACCACGCGCCGCACACCGGAGGACCGGGCCCGCTCCAGGAAGGGCAGCATGACGTCCCCGGGATCCGGGTCGCCGACGGGCGGGACGAGATAGGCGCGGTCGGCGCCGTGCAGGGCGGCGGCGTGGGTGTCCGCGTCGTACCAGTCGAAGCGGACGGCCCGCGCACCGCCTTCCGGGCCGGGTGTGCGGGTGGCCAGGGTGAGCGCGTGCCCCTGCTCGGCGAGCATGCGGGCGACGCGGCTTCCGGTGGTGCCCGTCGCCCCGGTGACCAGCGCGTGGTCGCGCGCGTCCCCGCTCATACGGCATCGAAGAAGACGGCGTCGGACAGGGACCCGGGGATCGCCAGCGGGTTCCAGTAGTCGCGGTAACGGGTGATCAGTCCGCCTTCGACGGTGACCACGGCGACGTACGGCATCTCGTACGCGGCCCCGGTGGCCACGATGCGGCCCACTCCGCGCCATTCGGCCACGACGGTGCCCGGCTCGCGCAGTTCGTGGATGCGCAGCCCCACGACCTCGCGGAGGTCGATGGCGTCGGGGTATCCGCGCATGTACGCCGCGACGGCGTCCTTCCCGTCCAGCCTCGCCGGAAACCCTGCCGGTGCGTACGGAAACTCGAAGACCGCCTCGTCGGCGATCAGGGCGGTCCAGCCGTCGATGTCCTTGTCCAGCAGAAGCCCGAGACTGCGGCGGTACAGCTCGGCCGGTCCCTGTGCGTCACTCATCCGAATCACCCCTAAGATGTGGACTGTAAGTCCGTTTACTCGGAACACCATACGGACCGTCAGTCCGTTTAACAACCGGAGGGGTCATGCCCGAGCGCAAGGAGCGCGCCGACGCCGTGCGCAACCGCGAGGCCGTACTCGCGGCAGCCGATGCCCTCTTCGCGCGGAGCGACAGCCCCCGCGGGGTGTCGATGGACGACGTGGCGGCGGCTGCCGGAGTGGGCAAGGGCACGCTCTTCCGCCGGTTCGGCGACCGCACCGGTCTCGTCCAGGCCTTGTACGAGTCCCGGATCCAGCCGCTGCGCGAGGCGGTGGAGTCGGGCCCCGCCCCCCTCGGGCCCTCCGCGCGACCCGAGGAGCGGGTGCCCGCCCTGCTCGACGCGGTCCTGCGCTTCAAGCTGGACAACCGCCACCTGGCCCTGGCCCTGGAGGAGACCGGCAGCGGCAGTCCCTACGAGGCCGGGCACTACACGTGGTGGCACCGCACCCTCGGGGACGCCCTCCGGCAGATCCCCTCGGCCCCAGCCGGTGACTTCACGGCCCACGCGCTGCTGGCCGCGACCCGCGCCGACCTGGTGGAACACCTGGCGGGCGCACAGCACATGACGGAGGACCGGATGAGGGCGGATCTCGCCGCCCATGTGGCCAAGGTGGTGGGCGGGCAGGACTGAGGGCGGGGTCCCGGTCCGCGAGCGGATCGGGACCGCACCCGCGACGGCAACGGCAACGGCGGCCCCGTCAGGGCCGGCCGGTGGCGGCCCTCAGCCCGGGGAAATACGTGGGCATCCGCCGCGCGGACGTCCGAGAATGGGCGCCATGACGCCCCTTCACGCCAATCCGCTCTTCACGCGCCTCGCCTCCGCGGAGCGGATCCTCGTCGCCGGCGCGGGCGGTGGCTTCGACATCTACTCCGGCCTGCCCCTTGCCCTGTCGCTCATGCACCAGGGCAAGGAGGTCCATCTGGCGAACCTCTCCTTCACCGCGCTGGGAGGCCTCCCCCTCGACGACTGGGCCGCCCCCGACCTGGCGGTCGTCAGCCCCGAATCGGCCCTGCACCAGACGTACTTCCCGGAACGGACGCTGGCCCAGTGGCTGCGGCTGCACGGATATCCGTCCACCGTGTACGCGCTCCAGCCCGGCGGGGTCCAGCCGCTGCGCAGTGCCTACCGCGCGCTGATCGAGCGCCACGACATCGACGCGGTGGTGCTCGCCGACGGCGGCACGGACATCCTGATGCGCGGCGACGAAGCCGGTCTGGGCACCCCCGAGGAGGACCTCACCAGTGTCGCGGCGCTCGCGGCGCTGGACGGCGTCCCGATCCGGCTGGTGGTGTCCGTCGGCTTCGGCATAGACGCCTACCACGGCGTGAACCACGCGCAGGTGCTGGAGAACATCTCCGCCCTGGAACGCGACGGTGCGTATCTCGGAGCGTTCTCGATACCGCGTGCCACCCGCGAGGGAGCGCTGTATCTCGACGCGGTGGCCCACGCCCAGCACCACACACCCGACCACCCCAGCATCGTGAACGGGTCGATCGCCGCAGCCGTGCGGGGTTCGTTCGGCGACGTACGGTTCACGGAGCGGACCCGCGACAGCGAGCTGTTCGTGAACCCGCTCATGTCCCTGTACTTCGCCTTCGACCTGCCCGGCCTGGCTGCCCGCTGCCTGTACCTCGACCGCATCGAGGACACACACCTGCTGCGCCAGGTCGCTTCCCGGATCGCCGACTTCCGCGACACCCTGGTGACCCGACCGCCCCGCCGGATCCCGCACTAGTCGCACCGGCCCGCGGGCGGGGACGCGCGTGCGCACACCGCCACTCACGTCGCGCTCCGCTCGCTCGCCTCCTTGAGGTCCTGGTCCACCGCGCGTTCGAACGCGGGATCCGGTACGCCGTCCCCGGTTCCCGGGCGGCCGGCGCGGAGGAGTTCCCGCCAGCGCTCCGGGCTCCAGTCGGCGGGGGCGGTGGTGCTCATGAAGTCCTCGACCAGGGTCCGGAAGCGGACGGGGTCGCTGTGGAAGGGGAAGTGGCCCGCGCCCTCGAAGATCTCCAGGCGGCTCCCGGGCATCGCCGCGTGGGCGCCCCGGGCGTGGTGCACGGGTACGACGCTGTCGCGCGAGCCCCACAGCAGCAGGGTGGGCATGCCCTCGGTGAGGTAGCAGCGGTCCAGCATCGTGACGGCCTGCCCCCGCCAGTCGACCACCGCGCGCAGGGTGCTGATGAAGGCGCTGCGCGAGGTGCCGTCGGGAAGGGCGTCGACGAGGTCGATCAGCTCGGAGGCGTCCTGGCCCAGGTCGGTGTCGAGGAGCTTGACGAGCCGCGTGAAGAGGCCGACCTGCTGTCGCATGCCGGGCAGGCGCAGCAGGGACAGCATCAGGTCGGCCCCGGGGAGGGACACGGCCCGCAGAGCCGGGTTCACCTCGCGTCCCACACCGCCCGCGCTGACCAGGATCAGGCGGTCGGTACGCTCGGGGTACTGGTAGGCGAACTGCATGGCCACACCGCCGCCCAGGGAATGGCCGACGAGGGTCGCGCGCTCGATGCCGAGGACGCCCAGCAGATCCCTGATGCCGTTGGCGTAGGCGGCCACCGAGTAGTCCGCGCGGGGTTTGTCGGAGGCTCCGTGGCCGAGGAGGTCCGGGGCGATCACGGTGTGGTGCCGGGCCAGTTCGGGGATCACGTCGGCCCAGGTCGCGGAGGAGTCTCCGATGCCGTGGATGAGCAGGATGACGGGCCCCTCGCCCGCCATCCGGTAGGCACGGCGGTAGCCGTGGATGACGCGGTGGGACATCGCCACACCGGGGTCGGCCTGTGGTCCACCTGGTGCGCCGGTCACGGCACCGCCTCCGTCCGCTGTTCCGACGATTCCCGGGCGAGCGTAGGAAGCTCCCGCGCCGGGCGGATTACGGGGACGTTTCAGGCGGCACCCGGATGGATCCGGGGCGGCCCTCCACCGTCCGGGTATTCGTAGCACGCGCGCATCGGCCGCAGCGGCCGACGCGCGTGCACGACCGCCCGGCCGGTGATTCCCGGGCCCGGAGACCACACTCTCGTCACGAGCCCCTCGGGCTCCGCCCGGCCTCGGTGGCCGCGCAGCGCACCGTGGAGCCGCCGTCGAGGCGCTCGCCGGTCAGCGCGGTCGCCGGGCCAGGTCCGTCCTGTCCGCCGCGACCGCCGGCAGGACCACGTAACCCCGGTAGGCGGAGACGCTGTTGCCCGGGGGCAGGAGAACGGCCCGCCGGCCGCCGGCCCACGGCGGGGGTGCCGCGCCGGGGGCCACGAGCAACGCCGTCGGTACGTGCAGGGCGGTCTTCCGCAGTGCGGCCGGGGTGGTGCTCGCGTCGTGGCCCGCCGTCTGCCGCGACGCGCAGCCCGCGTAGTAGGCGATCGGCACGGCATCGGTCCCGCTGATCACGCACGGCGGCCTCACCCCCGAGCGGTTCAGGGCCCCGGCGATCGCGGTGAAGCGTGCGGTCGTGGCGTGACTGACGCGCACCACGTGGCTCACCACGAGGAGCTGCGCCGTGAGGTGGGCTGCCAGGACCAGGGTGAGCAGGGCGGCCCCACCTGGCCGGCGGGCGTTCGACGCGCGCGCGAAGAGGTGGACCAGGCACTCGGCCAGCGGCACGGACAGCAGGGCGTACGCGGGGAGCAGGAAGCGGGGAGCGGCGTAGCCGACGAGGAAGAGATACGGCAGGGCCACGGAGAGTCCCGTCCCCGCGGCGAGCAGCGCCACGGTGCCGCGGCCCGGGCGCCGGGCCGCCACGACCCCGCCGATGACGAGCAGGGGCAGGAGTGTCAGCCACAGCGCCGTCCCCGGACTCTCCCACCCGATGTCGCAGGGGCGGCACAGGGTACGTCCGGCGAGCGCCCGCAGATGGTCGTCCACGGCCATGTTCCAGCCGAGACCGCCCTGGATCTCACCCGCCCGGTGAAGCCGTGCGCCGAGACCTCCGAAACGGGTGTACGCCTCGGCGGTCCACGGGGCGCACCCCGCGATCAGCCCGGCCACGAGCGCCGCGCGGACACCCGGGCGGCGTCTGCCGGGAGACACGGAGACGGCAAGAACCAGCGGCAGCGCCAGCCAGAATCCGTCGGCGGGCCTCATGAGGGCGACGAGCGCCACCGCGGCCCCCGCGCCCACCGCCTCCCTGCGGCCCGTGCCGTCGGGCACCGGCCTGGCGACCCAGCCGGTCGCGGCCAGGGCTCCGAGGGCGCACCAGGGATTGGGCATGGCGGCCGAGCCGTAGAACAGGGTCGGCCACAGCCCGGCGAAGAACGCCCCCGCGCAGACGAGGACCGGCGTGGGCAGCACCTTGCGCCAGACGTAGAGGGCACCCACCAGCGCCGCCGCGGACAGCAGGGCGAGGTAGATCCTCAGCACGGCGGTGGAAGCGGTCAGCGCGGCGACCGGGGAGACGAGGTAGGAGATCCCCCGGGCGCGGGGTGCGCTGAAGAACGCGGGTGGGGCGTTTCCCCCGGCCTGGCTCACGTAGACGGTCTCGTCCCAGCCCAGGCCCGAACCCGGTACGACGACGACCAGTTGCAGGACGAGGAAGGCCAGCCCCAGGGCTGTGAGCCACGGCAGCGGACCGGCCGGCCGGGTGTGCGGCGCGGTGACGGCCTGCTCCGGTGCCGTCGTCCGCACCCGGGTCACATGCATGGCTCTCCTCGCGGGGCCGAAGATCAGGGGCGGGTGGCGGCCGATCACCGGCCCGTCCACGCGGGGCCGACGCGACCACGCCCGCTCCACCCCGTCCCGGGGCGGCCCGCCACTTGTCAACGAGAGGGAGTGCGGCGGGACACGGACGGGCGTACGCCGCGGGGCGCGCCCCGGTCCCGGACGACGGTGGTCCGTCCCTTGCGCGCGGACCGCGGACTTCACCGTCGTATCCCGGACTTCACCGTCGCCTCGCGGACTTGACCGTCGTATCCCGGACTTCACCGCCGCCTCGCGGACTTGATCCTCAACGACCGGCTTTGCCTCTCCCGCGACCGGGACCCGCGCCGACCGCGGCAGGGGTATCCCCCAGTGCCCCGTGGGGGATACCCCCAGAGGAAGTAGGGGACCGGCCACACCGCCCGGGTGATGCGCCTCCCCCGGCGTGTGGGGTGGAATCGGATCACCGTTCCGCACCCCTTCCGGAGGCTCACCCGTGACCGCCCCAGCGCACCGGCCGACGCAGCGCACCACCTCGTCGCTCGTCCTGGCCTTCGTCCGCTTCGTCGTCTGCGGCGGCGGGGTCGGCGTGGCATCGAGCGGCGTGTTGGTACTGGTCGGCGACCGGGTGCCCCTGCTGCTCGCGAATGCCGTGGTCACCGTCGTGTCCACGGTGATCGCGACGGAACTCCACAGCCGGATCTCCTTCCGCAGCGGTCGACGGGGATGGCGGATCCACGTGCAGTCGGGGCTGACGGTGGCCGTGAGCTATACCTTCACGACCGCGGCGCTGCTCGTGCTGCACTCCGTGCGGCCGGACCCCTCGGCCCTGGTCGAGCAGACGGTGTACCTCTCGGCCTCCGCGGTGGCCGGGGTGGGACGGTTCGCACTCCTGCGGGTGGTCGTCTTCGCCCGCCCCGTCACCGTGCCGGAAACGGTGTCCACCAAGGCCAAGGAGACTCTGGTCATGGCTGCCTGACCGCCCCTTGTGTGACGGATCATCATTTCCGCGGAATGGCGGGCCCCGGCCCCTCCGGGCGTTCAGCTCCCGTGCTGCGAGCCGTGCAGGTGGACCGCCCAGAGCAGCGTGCCGAGGGAGGCGGTGTGCAGGACGGCGCGCACCGTGTTCCACCTGGCCCAGCCCTCCTCGAACGCGGCACGCGCTGCTCGGAGACCGTCGGGCCCTGCGTCCGCGGGGACCTTGTCGAGCGCGTCGTTGAGCGGCACGTTCCGCGTACCGGTGACCATGAAGGCGGCCAGGTACAGCGCGAGCGCGGCGATGACCCAGGGCAGGGCGCCCGGGCTGTGCCCCCTGGCCGCGAGGACCGTCGCCAGCACGAGCAGGGGCAGGGGCAGCAGGAAGGGCACCAGGAACCACCCGTTGATGACGGCCCGGTTGATCTGCTGCATGGCACGGACGAACGCGCGGTCGTCCGTACGGGACAGCCCGGGCATGACGGCGTAGGCGAAGGCGCAGAACAGGCCAGCCATGAGTGCGGCCCCGATCGCCGCCGCCAGGAGTGTCGTGGTCTGCAGTGCTCTCACGGAAGCTCCGGTTCCGGGGCTGCCGCCCGCTCGCCGAGGATGGTGGCCCCTCGGGTCCGGCAAGCTGAACAGGCCTTCATCCCAAGGGCCTTGGCGCAGCGCATCGTAATACCGGCCACTGTCTCGCGCAGTCTTTTTCGTCAGGTCGTGGCGAGGGGTGGCAGCGGGGCCGGATCCGGCCGTCGCCGGGATTCCGGCCGGGATGACCCTCCGCCGGAGCGCCCGGCGCGGAGCCGTCGGCGGACGCATCGGCCGTGGACGGCATCGTCACACTTATGCCATACGATGCGCACACCTGTTCACATCCCTTCCGTTTGAGGATGCCTCCGTCATGCTTTTCGGTGTCACGTCCCGCTCCGTACGCGGTATATCGACCGTTGTCGCCCTTCTCGCGGTGGGAGCAGTGGGTTGCTCCGGCGCCCTCGACGGCGCGAAGGCCGGCGCCAAGAGCGCGTTGCGCCAGCGCTCCGTCTTCTCCCTCGTTCCGGGCGACTGCTACACCCCGAACAGCGTGGCGACGGCGAGTGAGGAGTTCGGCGTCGAGATCATCCCGTGCAAGGAGCCGCACAAGGGGCAGGTCGTGGGCGAGTTCTCGATCGAAGGCATCACCGAGTACCCCGGTGAGGACGGCGTGTCGAAGATCGCCGACAATCGCTGCCCCGTGGAGTCCCAGAAGTTCGTCTCCGACACCTGGGCGGTCCCTGCGGGCGTCGAGCTCTTCTACTACTACCCGACGGCCCAGAGCTGGCGGACCGGCGACCGCGCGGTGAGCTGCGCCTACACCCAGAAGTCGGGCACCTCCACCGGCTCCCTGAAGAACCGGTCCCTGAGCGCCGACCAGCTCGCGTACCTCAACGGCGCGAACGCCGTCTACGAAGCCCTGTGGGCGAACCAGCCCGAGGCCGAGCTGATCGAGGACGACCTGGCCGGCTACAGGAAGCAGGCCAAGGCCGTCGCAGCCGCACTCGACGGCCACCTCAAGACGATGAAGGGCATCCAGCAGCCGGAGACCGTCAAGCTCCGCACGAAGCTGGAGGAGACGGCCGAAGCCTGGCACGACGCCGCCAAGGCCAAGGACACGGACGCCTTCTACATCGCGTACGACCTCGCCTTCACCGGCATCGACCCGAAGAAGACCGTGGGGGCCCGCAAGGAACTGAAGCTGGCCACCACCGTGCCGGCCGACGACGCGGACGTCTGGGCCGGCTGAGGTCCGGGCACACCGGCCGCCGGACGGAGGGGGCGAGGCTGTCCGTCGCCCGGATCGTCCCCGGCCCCGCACGCCCACGCGCAGCCCGGCTCCCGAACACCCCTGCCCCGCACTCCCGTTGACTGCTCCTTGCCCCTCAGCCCCGTTCGGGCTTCCGTGCCAGGAAAGTGGCATGGGTCCTCGTGGCGCCCGGGGCGGGTTCCTCGATCAGCCGGGCCGTGACGACGAGCCCGGCCCCCCGCAGAAGTTCGGCGATGCGGTCGGGCGGTGACAGGTAGGACTCGTAGGACACCGGGTGGCCGCCGTACGCCTGTGTCGGGCGCAGGAGTTCTCCCGCTCCCGTATGACCGGCCACCATCACGTGGCCGCCCGGGGCGAGCGTCCGGTGGAACTCGCCGAAGACGACGGGCAGTTGGCCCGGTGGCGTGTGGTGGGTGGAGTAGTAGGCCAGGATGCCGCCGAGCGCGTCGTCGTCGATCGCGGGCGCGGTCATGGAGCCGACGGTGAACTCCAGGTGCGGGTGGGCGCGCCGCGCCAGTGCGACCATCTCCGGGGACAGGTCGACACCGAAGGCGGGCACACCGCGCCGGGCCAGGTACGCCGTCACCTTGCCGGGTCCGCATCCCAGGTCGGCCACGGGCCCCAGGCCGGATGCCAGGACCGTCTCGGCGAAGGCGTCCAGCATCCCGCGCGACAGGGGGTCCAGTTGCTCCGGGGCTTTGACCTGGGCGAAGTAGTCGGCGGCGACCGTGTCGTAGGACTTCCGGACGGCTGCGAGGTAGGCATGTTCAGGCACCCGCCGACTGTAGAGGACCATGGTGCGCGCCCGACGCACACGTGAGCGAATGCGAGCCCCGCGCAGCTGTGCCTGTGCCACCGCAGGTACGCGCAGGCGCCCACGCCGTCCCGTACGCAACGCGGCGGGTTGCGCGGCCCTCCCTCCATCGGCGTACACGGCCGCCGCTGTTCCGCTCGATCGGGTGCGCCCGGCTCGCGGGCGGGAGGGGGTCGCAGTGTGGTTGAGCCGACGGTGTGCCGGTCGCCCACGGCCTCGGCCGCACCGGCCCCCAGCTGAGAGGGAAGACCAGACATGTCCATGCGCGGATCCATAGCGGACCGTCGGCGTCGCGCGGCGGCCGTCGCCGCGGCGATGCTCTGCTCGTCGGTTCTCACCGGCCCGGAGATCGCCCGCGCGGGCGGTGCCACTCCACCGGAGGTGCCCGCGCCCCGGCCGGCCTGGAGCCCCTGCATACCCGGTAGCCCGTTCGACTGCGCCACCGTCCAGGTCCCGCTGGACCACCGGGCCCCGGGCGGCCGGGCCATCGGCCTCGCGGTGGTCCGGCACAAGGCACTCGACCCGGGGCGGCGCATCGGCACCCTGTTCTTCAACCCCGGCGGCCCGGGCGGGCCCGGCACGGTGCAGATGCCCCAGAACTACGAGGCGTTCCCGCAGACCGTGCGGGAGCGGTTCGACATCGTCAGCTGGGACCCCCGGGGGGTCGGCAACAGCACGGCGGTGAACTGCTTCGGCGACCCCGACGAGGCCGCCGACTGGCTGGCGAGGAAGCCGGCCGGCTTCCCTGTGGGCGAGGAGGAGCGGTCGGCCTGGATCTCCTCCTACAAGGACCTCGGGCGTCGCTGCGAGCAGCGCGACCCCGAGTTGCTGCGCCATGTGTCGACCGCCGAGACCGCGCAGGACCTCGACCTCCTGCGCAGGGCGGTCGGCGACCGGCAGCTCACCTACATGGGGATCTCCTACGGCACCATCCTGGGGGCCACCTACGCCAATCTCTTCCCCGGCAAGGTCCGTGCCATGGTCCTGGACAGCAACATCGACCCGCAGGCCTGGACGGACCACGGATCGCGGAAGGAGCCGTCACGGCCGACGTTCCTCCGCATGGGTTCGGACCGCACGGCGGCGGCGACCCTGAAGCAGTTCCTCACGCGGTGCGGGGCCACCGACGTCACCCGGTGCGCGTTCTCCGCCGGCAGCGCGAAGGCGACCGAGGCGAAGTTCGACAAGCTGACCGCACGTCTGCGGAAGCACCCCGTGGACGGGTGGACGTACGCCCGGACCGTCGCCGACGTCGTGAACAGTCTCTACATCGTGAACCCGGGATGGTCCGACCTCGCGGGCCGGCTGCAGGAGCTGTGGGAGGGCCGGGTCCCGGCGCCGCCCGTGTCCCCGCCGGCGCCCCCGGTTCCGGACCCCTCCCCGTACACGGGTGAAGAACAGGGCGGTGCCGTGCTCTGCGGCGACAGTCCCAATCCGCACGACCCCGGCGCCTTCCACGCGCTGGAGGAGGCGAGCGCCGCCCGCGCGGGTGACGCGGGCCGCTTCTGGACCTGGGCCGCCGAGCCCTGCTCGACCTGGCCCGTCCGGGCCGCCGAACAGTACAACGGCCCGTGGAACAAGCCCACCGCGAACCCCGTCCTGGTGGTGGGGACCGTCTACGACCCGTCCACGCCCTACGCCGGCGCCCAGGCGATGGCGAGGGAACTCGCCGACGCACGCCTGCTCACCAACACCGGCTACGGGCACACCGCCCTGCTCAATCCCAGCGGATGCGTCCAGGAACACGAGAGCCGGTACCTCGTCGACGGCGTCCTCCCGCCGTCCGGCACGACGTGCCGCCAGGACACACCGCCGTTCTCGTCCCCCAGGCCCCGGGGAGGGATCGCCGCCGGCGGAGGCGCGACGGCACGCGACTCCTCCTGAACCGGGACGCCCGCCCCGGCCCGCTTCGTCACCGTCCTCGCCGGGCGGTGACGAAGCGGGCCGGGGCATGTGCCGGCACCCCGGGCAGCATCCCGCCGCCGGGTCGGCGAAGCGCTGTCCACGGGGCCGACGGTGGCCGTCGGCCGCCGGGCGGTCGGGGTGCCCCGGGCGGGCGGCCGGGATGCTCCAGCGGCCGAGGAGCCCCGTGCAGGTGGCGCCGCGCATCGGGCCCCTGCACGTGGACGGGCCGGGTCCACCGGGACCCGCGTAGCCTTTCCCCTCCCGTCGTCACCCCGCCGCGCACCGGAGGACCGCTCCTTGAGCCCAGAACCGCAGCCGTACCGACTGACCGCGGGGGCCGCCGATTCGCCGGTGCTGCTGCACGTCCCGCACTCCTCCCGGGCCGTCCCGGCGGACGTACGCGAGGGCATCTCGCTCGACGACGAGGCGCTGGAGTCGGAACTCGACCACATCACGGACTCCCACACCGCCGAGTTGGCGAGGCTGGCGTCCGAGGCCTGCGCGGTGGCCCCCTGGACGTTCGTGAACGGCCTGTCGCGCCTCGTCGTCGACCCCGAGCGCTTCCCGGACGACCGGGAGGAGATGCTGGCCGTCGGCATGGGAGCGGTGTACACGCACACCACCCACCGCGAGCGTCTGCGTCCCGAGGGGAGCCGTCCGCAGCCGCTGCTCGACCGCTTCTTCCACCCGTACGCGGAGGCGATGACCGCCGCGGTGGACGCGCGGCTCGCAGCGACGGGACGTGCGGTCGTCATCGACGTCCATTCGTATCCGACCGCCCCGCTCCCCTACGAGCTGCACGGCACCGGGCCGCGCCCACCGGTCTGTCTGGGCACCGACGGCTTCCACACCCCGCCCGGGCTCCTGGCCCGGGCGGAGGCGGCGTTCGCCGGTTTCGGCGGCACGGGGCTCGACAGCCCGTTCCCCGGCACGTACGTCCCGTTGAAGCACTACGGGACGGACCGCCGGGTCGGCGCACTGATGATCGAGATCCGCCGCGACCTGTACATGTCCGAGCCCGGCGGCCCGGCCGGACCCGGGCTCGGCGCGCTGGCCACGGCTCTGGCGGAACTGGTGGACTCGCCGGACGTCCGGGGACCGGTCAGCGGGGCCGGGCGTACGGCCTGGTCATGATCTCCATGTTGTGGCCGTCCGGGTCGTCGAAGTAGGCCCCGCGGCCACCGAAGAGGCGGTTGATCCGCCCGGGTTCGGTGTGCCCGGGATCGGCGTAGTGGGTGACACCGAGGGCCTGCAGGCGTGCGACCATGCCGTCGAACTGTGCGTCGGGCACCAGGAACGCGTAGTGCTGTGCCTGCACCGGGGCGTCCCGCAGTTCGTAGTAGTCGAGGGTCACACCGTTGCCGAGGTCGACCGGCAGGAAGGGGCCGAACGGCGCGCCCACCTCCAGGTCCAGCACGGCGGCGATGAACTCGGCCGACAGGCTGCGGTCCCGGGCGTACACCGCCGTGTGGTTCAACTGGACGACGGTGGTGCCCTGATCGGTCGCGGGCGGGTGCTGTGCGTGGGTCATGTCGGATACGTCTTCCGTGTCGTGGATTCCGCTGGGACGGGGGCGCCGCACGGGGCGCTCCGGAATGCACGACGGGACGGCGGGGCCCTGGCCCGCCACGCCCTCACGCAGGGGCCGGGCGCTTCTCTCGTACGCGGCCCATGGCCGACCCGGCAGTCACAGGCCCGATCCTAAGGGCTGTCCCGCCGCCGGGACACCCCGCCCGACGGCGGGGCCGCGGCGCGCGGGCCGCTCGGAAGGGCGGTCAGGGGCGCCTGTGGCGAGATCTCCCCGACGGTCGTACCGCACCCGTGGCCGGGACGGCCCTCAGGCGAAGGCGGCCGTGTTGCGCCTCGCCCATGCGGCGAACGTACGGGCCGGACGCCCCAGCAGGCGTGCGACGTCGGGGCTCACCCGCTGCTCGGCGGGCAGCGGGCTGCCGAGGATGCCCAGGGTGCTGTCCACGACCTGTTCGGGCATGAACCGCAGCATCTGCGCACGGGCTTCCGCGGCGCTCCGCTCGACGAAGCGGACCTCTTCGCCGAGCGCATCTCCGATCGCGGCGGCCTGCTGCCTGGGTGACACCGCTGACGGACCGGTGAGCTCGTACGTCCTGCCCTCGTGGCCGTCCTCGCTGAGGGTCAGGGCCGCCACCTCCGCGATGTCCGCCGGGTCGACGACCGGCAGGGCCACGTCACCGAAGGGCGCCTCGACCGACCTGTGCACACGGATCGTTCCGGCCCACTGGAGGGTGTTGGAGCTGAACCCCGCCGGGCGCAGCATCGTCCAGCCGAGTCCCGACCGCTTCACCGCGTCCTCCAGGAACGGCGGGTGCCGGTGCGTGGCGACCCCCTGCGAGGAGAGGTGGACGATCCGCCGGAGACCCGCGGACCGGGCGGCGTCGATGATGCCGGCGGGATCACCGCCGGCGGCCAGCCAGTCGCCGGTGATCAGCAGGAAGAGCGCCTCGGCTCCGTCCAGTGCGGGCTTGAGGCCGTCCGGGTCGGTGAGGTCCGCCGTCCGGTGCTCCACCCCCGTGGGGAGGCCGGGTGCCGCGCCGCCGCGGGAGACCGCGGTCACCCGCTCCCCCGACGCCGCGAGGGCCTGCACAAGTGGCCTGCCCACGTTGCCTGTTGCTCCGGTCACCACGATCATGGTCGCTCCCCTGGTCACGTTCTGCGCGGTCGGGTGGAAAGCTACCGACCAGGGGACAGTGGGTACCTAGGGGAAAGTATCGGCGAGGAGGCCTTTTGTGACCGACACCACATGGCAGGCGGAGCGGTCCGATCCTGAACTGGCTTGTCCGATCGCCCCGGTGGTCGACATCGTCTTCAGCCGGTGGACCACCCCGATCCTCTGGGCGCTCCACGCGTCCGGCCGGCAGCGTTTCGTCGAGCTGGAGCGCCGGCTGACCGCGATCTCGCCGAAGGTGCTGACCCAGCGGCTCCGGCAGCTCGAACGCGACGGGCTCGTCCTGCGCACGTACTACGCGGAGGTGCCGCCCCGGGTCGAGTACGAGATCACCGAACTGGGGGCCAGCCTGGCCCCGTTGTTCGCCTCACTGGCGACGTGGGCCGGCGAGCGGCTGCCGGAGGTCGACCGCGCGCGCTCGGACTACGACGCGCGCGAGCCCGCGCCCGCCCGCCGCCGCCGCTGAGCGGATGCTCCCCACGGCGGGCGGGCGGGCAGGCGGGCCGGGCGGGCAGGCGGTCCTGACGGGCCGGGCGGTCAGAAGAACACGCCGCAGCGCAGCAGCACGTTGGCGTACGGCCGCGCCTCACCCGTGCGTACCACCAGGCGGGCGGAGGCGCTGAGTTCCTTCAGCCGTTCGTGCGACACGTGCGTGAGCGCGGGGAGCCGGGCGGCCAGGAGGCCGGCCGCCTCGGGGTTGGCCTCGGTGATCTCCTCGGCCGCGGTCGCGCTCTCCACGACCAGTTCTGCCAGCAGTCCGTCCAGGACCTCGGCGAACGCCGGCACGCCCGCCCTGAAGGCCAGGTCGACGACCCGAGGACCGTCCGGGATGGGCATGCCCACGTCGCAGATCAGGACGCCGTCGCCGTGGCCGAGTTCGGCCAGGGCTCCCGCGAGGTGGCGGTTGAGTATGCCGGTCTTCTTCACAGTGCCGCGACTTCTTCCGAGGTGGGGAAGGACGCCTGCGCGCCCTCCTTGGTGACGGCCGCCGCGCCGACCCGCACGGCGAAACCGGCGGCCCGGGTGAGTTCCTCGCCCAGCCCGAGGCGCCAGGCCAGGGCCGCCGTGAAGGCGTCCCCCGCGCCGGTGGTGTCCACCGCCGCGACCTTCGGGCTCGGCACGCGCACGGCCTCGCCGGTGCGCGTGTCGGAGACCAGCGCCCCTCCGGCGCCCAGCGTGATGACGACGGAGCGCGGGCCGAGGGCGGTGAGCCCCCGTGCCCAGGACTCCGGGGTGTCGCCGGCGCCCTCCCCGAGGATGAACCGGGCCTCGTGCTCGTTGACCACCAGCGGATCGCAGGCGGCGAGCACCTCGTCGGGAAGGGGCGCCGGCGGGGAGGGGTTGAGGACCAGACGCGTGTCCGGTCCCAGTGCGCGGGCCGTCTCCGCGACGGTGTCCAGCGGGATCTCCAACTGGACGGAGACGACGCGGGCCGCCGCGAACAGCCGGCCCGACGCCCTGATGTCGTCGGATGTCAGCCGGGCGTTGGCGCCCGGCGAGACGACGATGCTGTTGTCGCCCGAGGGGTCGACGGTGATGAGGGCGACCCCGGTGGGGGCGCCGCCGACGAGGACCCCACCGGTGTCGACGCCCGCCTCCTGCTGCGAGGCCCGCAGCATGCGCCCGTGGGCGTCGTCGCCCACCCGTGCCAGCAGAGCCGTACGGGCTCCGAGGCGGGCGGCGGCCACGGCCTGGTTGGCGCCCTTGCCGCCGGGGTGGACGACGAGGTCGGAGCCGAGCACGGTCTCCCCGGCTCCCGGCCGGCGGTCGACACCGACGACGAGGTCGGCGTTGGCCGAGCCGACGACCAGGAGGTCGTAACGGGAGGGTGCGGGGTCCTCGTTGACGTACATCTGGTTCGTGCCTTCCTTGATCAGGAGAAGTCGGCGACGTTCTGCCGGGTGACGACCTTGACCGGCACCATCACCGCGCTGTCGACCTTCTTGCCGTCGGCGGCGCGGACGGCGTTCTGCACGGCGATCTTCCCGAGCTCCTTGGGCTGCTGGGCGACGGAGGCGTACAGGGTGCCCGTGCCGACCGCCTTGAGGCCGTCCGGGGTCCCGTCGAAGCCGACGACCGAGACGGACTTCCCGGCCTTGCTGCCGAGGGCCTTGGCCGCACCGAGCGCCATCTCGTCGTTCTCGGCGAACACTCCGGTGATACCGGGGTGGGCCTGGAGCACGTTGGTCATGACGTCCAGACCCTTGGTGCGGTCGAAGTCCGCGGGCTGCTTGGCCACGATCTTGATGCCCGGGTACGCCTTGATGCCTGCGGCGAATCCCGCGCCACGCTCCCGGCTGGCGGAGGTGCCGGCCGTGCCCTGGAGGACGGCGATGCTGCCCTTGCCGCCGAGCTTCTCGGCGAGCGTCTTCGCTGCGAGCTTGCCGCCCGCCACGTTGTCGGAGGCGACGAGCGTCGCGGTCCTGGCCTTGTTGACGCCGCGGTCGGCGGCGACCACCGGGATGCCGTCCTTGTTGGCGCTGCGGACGCTGGGGCCCACCGCGTCGGAGTCCACCGGGTTGACGATGATGGAGTCCAGGCCGGAGCTGGTGAAGTTCTCCAGCTGGTTGGCCTGCTGCGAGGCGTCGTTCTGGGCGTCGGTGACCGTCAGGTCGACACCGGCCTTCTTGGCCTCCTGCTGCGCGCCCTGCTTCATCTGGACGAAGAACGGGTTGTTCAGCGTGGAGAGGGAGACGCCGATCTTCTTGGTGCCGCCGGAGGAACCGGAGTGGAAGAACGACACGGCCGCGACGACGGCGGCCACGAGGACCACCGCGATGCCGAGCTGCCCGGCTTTCTTCCCCCTCGACCCCGGCGACCCGGTCGCGGCGGACGAACCGGCCGCGGACGGGGCACCCGAGCCGGCCTTACGGCGCAGGGTGTCCAGCAGCACCGCGAGTGCGATGACGACACCGATGACGACCTGCTGCCAGAACGCGGACACGGAGAGCAGGTTGAGGCCGTTGCGCAGGACGGCGAGGATCAGCGCGCCGATCAGGGTGCCGGACGCCTTGCCGACGCCGCCCGCGAGGCTGGCGCCGCCGATGACGACCGCCGCGATCGCGTCGAGCTCGTAGCCCTGCGCGGCCTGGGGCTGCGCGGAGGTCAGGCGGGAGGCGAGGACGATGCCCGCGACGGCGGCGAAGAGGCCGGCCAGGGCGTAGATCGCGAGCTTCTGCTTCTTGACCCGCAGTCCGGAGAGGCGTGCCGCCTCCTCGTTGCCGCCGATGGCGTACATGGAGCGGCCGATGTAGGTGCGGCCCAGGATGAGCGCCGTGACCAGGCCGGCCGCGATCATCACGAGGACCGGGACGGGCAGCCACCCGCCGAGGGTGTCGCCGAGGTGGGAGATGGAGCTGGGGAAGGCGATGGGGCTGCCCTGGGAGATGACCAGGGACAGGCCGCGGGCGACCGAGAGCATGGCCAGCGTCGCGATGAACGAGGGCAGTTTGCCGTACGCGACGAGGGCACCGCTGATGAGTCCGCAGACGAGACCCGTGGCGATGGCGAATATGACCGCCAGCCAGACGGGCACGCCTGCCGAGGTGGCCGACCAGGCGAGCACGGTCGCGGACAGGGCCGCGACCGATCCGACGGAGAGGTCGATGCCCGCGGACACGATGACGAAGGTGACGCCGAACGCGAGGATCGCGGTCACGGCGGCCTGCACACCGACGTTCAGCAGGTTCTGCGTGGTGAGGAAGTCGCCCGACAGCAGCGACAGCGCCACCACGAGGACGATCAGGGCGCTCAGGGCGCCGTTCTGGAGCAGGACGCGCCGGAGGGTGTTCCCGGCGCCGCCGGCCCCCTTGGTGCTCGGATGCGTGTCAGTGGCCACGGGGGCTCTCCTCTGCCTTCTCGGTGGGTGCGGTCGTGGGGGCGGCGCTGACGGCGAGTGCCATCACCGCGTCCTGGGTGGCTTCTTGGGCGGGGAGTTCACCGGCGATGCGTCCCTGGGCCATGACGATGACCCGGTCGCTCATCCCGAGGACCTCGGGGAGGTCGCTGGAGATCATCAGGACGGCGTGTCCCGAGGCGGTGAGCTCGTTGACGAGCTGGTAGATCTCGACCTTGGCTCCGACGTCGATGCCCCGGGTGGGCTCGTCGAGGATCAGGACCCGGGTGTCGGCGAGGAGCCATTTCCCGATGACGACCTTCTGCTGGTTGCCACCGGACAGGGTGCGGACGTGCTGGCCGAGGCCGGCCATCCGCACGCCGAGCTGTTCCGCGATGCGGGCGGCGGCGGCGCGCTGCCCCTTGACGTCGACGATTCCGGAACGGGTCGCCGAGCGCAGGGTGACCAGGCCGAGGTTCTCCTGCACCGAGGCGTCGAGCACGAGCCCCTGGCCCTTGCGGTCCTCGGGGACGAGCCCGATGCCGGCTCCCATGGCCGCGGTCACGTCGTGCTTGCCGATCCGCTCGCCGGCGACGTCGACCGTGCCGGAGTCGTAGGTGTCGGCGCCGAACACGGCGCGGGCGACCTCGGTGCGGCCCGCTCCGACCAGGCCGGCGAGGCCGACGACCTCACCTGCCCGGACGTCGAAGCTGATGTCGTGGAACACGCCGTCGCGGGTGAGTCCCCGCACGGAGAGCAGGGCCTCGCCCGTCTCGGGCCGCTCGCGCGGGTACTGCTGGTCGATGCTGCGGCCGACCATCAGCTGGACGAGTTCCTCCTCGGGCGTGGTGGCGGGCACCTGGTCGATGCTGCGGCCGTCGCGCAGGACGGTGACGCGGTCGCCGAGGGCCGCGATCTCCTCCAGGTGATGGGTGATGAAGACGATGCCGACGCCGTCCGCACGCAGCTGCCGCACGATCCCGAAGAGCTTGTCGACCTCGCCGGAGGTCAGCACGGCGGTCGGCTCGTCCATGATGAGGACGCGTGCGTCCAGGCTGAGCGCCTTGGCGATCTCGACCATCTGGAGCCGGGCGATGCCCAGTTCGCGGACCTTCACCCGAGGGGAGACGTGCAGGCCCACGCGGCGCAGGAGCACCTCGGCGTCGGCCTCCATGCGCGCGCGGTCGATCATGCCGAGCCGGCGCGGCTGACGGCCCAGGAAGATGTTCTCGGCGACCGTCAGATCGGGGACCAGGTTGAACTCCTGGTAGATCGTGGCGATTCCGAGCTTCTCGGCGTCCTGCGCACCGTGGATGCGCACCTCCTGGCCGCCGGCGAAGATCCGGCCGCTGTCCGGGCGGTAGGCGCCGGAGAGCATCTTGATGAGGGTGCTCTTGCCTGCACCGTTCTCACCGAGAAGGACGTGCACTTCGCCGCTGCGGAGGTCGAAATCGACACGGTCCAGGGCGACTACACCGGGGAAGGTCTTGCGTACGCCTTCGATGCGCAGCAACTCGACCGATTCACTCACTCGTTGCTCCCGGGATTCGGGGTGCGCTCGCCGCAGGAGCTGCGTACGACGAGGCGGGCGGGCAGGGTGACGGACTGCGGGGGGCGGCCCTCGACGATGTCGACGAGCGCACGGACGGCGGCGCGGCCGAGGTCGCCCGTCGGCTGGGCGATCGCGGTGATCGGCGGGCCCGTGTGGACGAACCACGGGATGTCGTCGAACGCCGCGATCCCGATGTCCTCCGGGACGCGCAGACCGCGCGCACGGATGGCGTCCAGGGCGCCGAGTGCCATCAGGTTGTCGGCGGCGAAGACGATCTCGGGCGGTTCGGGGAGCGCCAGGAAGTGCTCGGTGACGCGCCGTCCGCTGTCGGCCTGGAAGTCGCCCTGCCCGATGTAGGCGTCGGGCAGCGCGAGTCCGTGGGCCCGCATGGCTTTCCTGAAGGCTTCGACCCGCTCGTTGCCGGTGGTGGTGGCCGCCGGGCCGGCGATGATGGCGAGCCTGCGGTGGCCGAGCGCGTGGAGGTGGGCCACCAGGTCCTGGATGGCGACGTGACCGTCCGCGCGGACGACCGGAACCTCCACCCCGGGCATCCAGCGGTCGACGAAGACCATCGGTGTGCCGGTGCGTGCGACGTCCAGGAGCAGGGGGGACTCGCCGTCGGCGGGCGAGACCAGGAGTCCGTCGATCCTGCGGTCCAGGAGCGTGCGGACGTGGTGGTCCTGCTGTGCGGGCCGCTCGTCGGCGTTTCCGATGATCACGCTGTACCCGAGCGCGCGGGCCTCCTCCTCGACGGAGCGGGCCAGGGCGGTGAAGTACGGGTTGAGCACGTCACTGATGACGAGCCCGAGGGTGCGCGTCTGGTCGGTGCGCAACGAGCGGGCCACGGCGTTGGGCCGGTAGCCGAGCACGTCGACGGCGGCGAGGACGCGTCTGCGTGCGTCCGGGCTTACGGAGGGATGGCTGTTGAGGACGCGGGAGACCGTGGCGACAGACACTCCCGCCTCGGCCGCGACATCCTTGATGCTCGCCATTTCCGGACCACCTCCTTGTGGTTTCCGTGAGCATCGAGTCCGACGGAACCAGCCGTGGAATCGATTACAAAGTTGATTGGAATCGATTACATGGCCGAAAACAAGTACCTGGAGGTCGGATGTGACCCAAACGACATCCGGAGGGAACCGCGCACCGCCCCACGGGAACCCGCACCCGGCCCCACGCTTCCGGGAACCCCGTCCCGCATCCGGGAAACGCGAAAGGACCCCAGATCGACTGGGGTCCCTGCTTCACTGGTGTCCGAGGGGGGACTTGAACCCCCACGCCCGATAAAGGGCACTAGCACCTCAAGCTAGCGCGTCTGCCATTCCGCCACCCGGACAAGGTGTCTGCCGTTCACGGTGTGTTCCCCGTGGCGACAAGGAAAACAATACCAGGGGTTCGGGGTGCCTCTCACCTGCGTTTTAGGTGGTCAGTGCGGGTGACGGGGCACCCGCAGGCACGGCCCGTCGCCGCGCGCACTCTCCGTGGCGTGCCGCGTGCGTACCGTCGCGCCGGGCTACCTTCGCGGGCATGAGCGGCAAGAGCGGGAGTGACAGGAGCGGGGCCTGGAGCGGGCCGGGCAAGCACGTCCACCGGCCGCCGCGCGCGCTGACCTCGCTGCGCGAGCGGCTGCGCGACAGCTTCTGGTTCGCGCCGGCGGCGGGGCTGGTGGTCGCCTTCTGCCTGTGGTGGGGCCTGGCCGAGCTGGACCACGCGATCGTCGCGCACCTGAAGGAGGAGCGGGCGTACGAGGAGATCGGGGACCTCCTCTCCTTCGCCGTGGACGCACGGACCATCGTGACCACCGTCAGCGCCGCGATGATGACCTTCATCGGTGTCGTCTTCAGCATCTCGCTGGTGGCCGTGCAGATGGCGAGCGGGCAGCTGACCCCGCGCCTGGTGCGGATCTTCGTGCGGAGCCGGATCAGCAAGCTCACGCTGACGGTGTTCCTCGCGACCTTCGCCTTCTCGCTGCTCGTCCTGACCTCGTACGAGGGCGGGACCGACCCCGACCCCCGGCGCGTGACGTCGGTGCCCCTCCTGCAGAGCCTGCTGACCCTGGGTCTGGTGGGCCTGAGTCTGCTGCTGTTCGTGGCCTACGTCTCCGCGACCCTGCGGCTGATGCAGGTCGGCCCGGTCCTCGACCACATCGCCCGCGAGTCCCTTCGTGCCCTGGCGCGGCATTCCGGCGGGCCCGGGGAGCGGCCCCCGTTGGGGCCGGCCACCGCGGAGATGACGTACCGGGGCCGGGCCGGGGTACTGCGCGAAGTGCACGTCGCACGGCTCGTGCGGGTCGCGGAGCGTCACGGGACCGTGCTGCGACTCCTGCCGCGCACCGGGGACTTCGTGGTGCCGGGGACACCGGTCCTGTCCGTGCACGGCGGGGCCGCGCCGTCCTCGCGGGCCCTGGGCCGCACCCTGTTCGTGGGCGTCGACCGGGCCCTGTACCAGGACCCGGCCTTCGGGCTGCGGCAGTTGTCGGACATCGCCCTGCGCGCGCTGTCCCCGGCGGTCAACGATCCGACGACCGCCGTGCAGTGCCTGGACCGGATCGTGCAGTTCCTCTCGGCGGCCGCTGACCTGCCGCTGGGCCCGCTGCTGCACCGGGACCGGCGGGGCGAGGTCCGCCTCGTCCAGGACGTACCGGGGTGGACCGACCTCGTGGACCTGGCGTTCGAGGAGATCCGCGGGTGCGCGACCGGGAGTCCGCAGGTCACACGGCGGCTGCTGGCGGCCTTCGACGATCTGGTGCTGCTCGCACCGCAGGAGCGGAGGGCAGCGGTCCGGCGGCACCGCGCGCTCCTGGTGCAGGCCGTGGAGCGCACGGTGCCGGCGGCCGCCGACCGGGCCTTCGCGCTGAGCCCCGACCGCCAGGGCATCCGCTGAGGCGCCCGGTTACGGCATGAGGTGGTAGTCCGGGAAGTTGCCCGGCGGCCTCTCCTCCCCCGGGCCGTCGGTCACAGCACGCACGAGGAGTTCACCGCCCACGAAGGCGCCACGCCAGGATGCGCCGAAGCCGCCGAAGAGCTCCTCCCGGTCCCCGCGTGAACGCGGTGTGCCGTGACCGGTCTTGAACGCCCGGATCTGCGGAGCGAGCCTCTCGTACGTCGCCGGGTCGTCGGTGGACAGAGTGGCGACCAGGGCACCGTTCGACGCGTTCATGGCTGCGAGGAGTTCGGCCTCCGTGTCGACGAGGACGATCGTGTCGACCGGCCCGAAGGGCTCGGCGTGGTGGAGCGGGGAGGACGGCGGGGGGTTGAGCAGCGTGACCGGCTGGAGGTAGGCGCTGGTGTCCTGCCCCGGCAGGAACAGGGCGTCGGCGGACGATCCCTGGTGCAGGGGCACCGCGCCGCGGTCGATCGCCTCGGTGACCTGGTCGTGCAGTTCCTTGGCCTTGGTCGCGTTGATCAGGGGGCCGAAGTCCAGGCTCGGAAGCGGGTCGGAGGGGTGCTGCACAGCGAGCGGGTGGCCGGTGCGCAGGGAGCGTACGGCGGGCAGGTAGGCCGCCAGGAACTCGGCGAAGAGGTTGCGCTGGACGACGAACCGGGGGTAGGCGGTGCAGCGCTGTTTGCCGTAGTCGAAGAGTTTCGGGATGACGGCGGAGAGCGCGGGCCAGTCGGTGAAGTTCCAGATGCCCCAGGTGTTGAGGCCCTCCTGTTCGAGGATGTGCCGCTTGCCGAGGTCGGTGACGGCGGTGGCGATGCGGGCGCCGGTGTCCCGGCCGCCGACGAAGGACACGCAGCCGATCTCGGGCGACCGGACCAGGGGCTCGGAGAGTTCGCTCCCGCTTCCGCTGAGGAGGGTGAGCGGCACCCCCTCACGGGCGGCGAGCGCGCAGGCCAGGGTCAGGCAGGCGACACCGCCGTCCGTCGGGGTCTTGGCGATGACGGCGTTGCCGGCGAGCGCCTGCACGAGCATGGCGTGGACGAGCACCGACATGGGGTAGTTCCAGCTGGCGATGTTGGAGACGGGGCCGGCGAGCGGCGTCCGGCCGGCCAGCAGGCGGTCGCTGTGGTCGACGTACCAGCGCACGCCGTCGATGGCACGGTCCACGTCGGCCTGCGCCAGACGCCAGGGTTTGCCGATCTCCCAGACCAGGAGCAGGGCGAGGAGCTCGCGGTGCTCGGTCAGGGCGTCGAGCGTGGCCGAGACGCGGGCGCGCCGTTCGGCGAGCGGGATGTGGCGCCAGGCGCGGTGGGCGTCGAGCGCCGCCCGCACCGCCTCCCGGGCGGCCGGGGCGCCGAGACGGGGCGGTCCCGCGATGGGGGTGCCGTCGACGGGGCTGGTCGCGGGCAGCGCGCGCCCGTCGAGATGCCAGGCGGCGCCCCAGAGGTTGCTGACGCGGTCGTCCTGGAAGGCTTCGGGGGCCGTGGCCAGGCAGCGGCGCCAGGCGTCCTGCCAGGCCGTTCCCGGCTTGATGGTCAGGGTGGTGGCTGAGGGTGTCATGCGGTCTCCGCTCTGGGATGCGGGTGACGGGATGTGCGGGGGCGTGGTGCGGTCGTGCGGGGCGCGCTCGCACAGCGCGGGGTGGTGGGCGGGGCGTGTCCGACGGCACTGCACGGTGGGGGCGCGCCGGGCACGGTGGGGGGCGCATCCGCCGGCTCGCCGTGGGATCAACGGCACGCCGGGGCGGGGGCCCTTCCACGGCTCGGCACGGGAGCAGGGCGGGGTGCGCCGGCACGCCCGCCGCGGCATCACGGGCGGCGGGGGCGCCTGCACCGGGCCTTCCCCCTGCCCGTCCGTTCTCCTTCCCGGGCCGGCGTTCCGCCCGCCCCGGCTCGCGTACGCCGGACGCGTCGGCCGTGTGCGGCACGTGCCCCGACCGCGGTACCTGTACGGCCGTGCCCGGACCGGGCGCGGCGCGCGGGGCTCAGCTCCTGGGTCGCGCCGTGTCGCGGAGGCGGTCCTCCGCCAGCCGGGCCGTTTCCGTGGGAGTGGCTCCCACCGCGACCCCCACGGCCTCCAGCGCCTTCTTCTTGGCCGCCGCCGTGCCTGACGAGCCCGAGACGATCGCTCCGGCGTGCCCCATCGTCTTGCCCTCAGGGGCCGTGAACCCCGCGATGTAGCCGACCACCGGCTTGGTGACGTGCTGGGCGATGTAGACGGCGGCCCGTTCCTCCGCGTCGCCGCCGATCTCTCCGATGAGGACGATCAGTTCCGTGTCCGGGTCCTGCTCGAAGGCCGCCAGGCAGTCGATGTGCGTCGTGCCGATCACGGGGTCACCGCCGATCCCCACCGCCGTGGAGAACCCCGTGTCGCGGAGTTCGTGCATCAACTGGTAGGTCAGCGTGCCGGACTTGGAGACGAGACCGATGCGGCCGGGCTTCGTCGCAATGTCGGCCGGGATGATGCCCGCGTTGGACTGTCCCGGGCTGATCACCCCGGGACAGTTGGGTCCCAGGATGCGGGTGCCGCGCTCCTTCGCGTAGGCGTGGAAGGCGACCGCGTCGTGGACGGGGATGCCCTCGGTGATGACCACGGCCAGGCCGATCCCGGCGTCGGCCGCTTCGACGACGGCGGCCCTGGCGAAGGGCGGGGGGACGAAGACGACCGTGACGTCGGCCCCGGTGGCCTCCATGCCGTCACGTACGGAACCGAAGACCGGAACCGTGCGGTCGTCGAGGTCCACGGTCCGGCCCGCCTTGCGCGGGTTGACACCGCCGACGATCTGGGTGCCCGCGGCGAGCATCCGGCGGGTGTGCTTCATGCCCTCGGCACCCGTCATGCCCTGGACGAGGACCTTGCTCTCCTTGCTGAGGAAGATAGCCATGATCAGTGCCCTCCCAGGGCCAGTCGGGCCGCCCGGTCCGCGGCGCCGTCCATGGTGGTGACCTGCTGGACCATCGGGTGCGCACGTTCGTCGAGGATCGCGCGGCCCCGCGCCGCGCTGTTGCCGTCGAGCCGGACCACCAGGGGTTTGGTGAGGTGCACGGAGTCCAGCGCCTGGACGATGCCGTCGGCGACGGCGTCGCAGGCGGTGATGCCGCCGAAGACGTTGACGAAGACGGACTTCACGGACGGGTCGGAGAGGATGACCGTGAGCCCGTCGGCCATGACGCGGGCCGAGGCGCCGCCCCCGATGTCGAGGAAGTTGGCGGGGCGCGCACCGCAGCCGGCGACGACGTCGAGGGTGGACATGACCAGCCCCGCGCCGTTGCCGATGATGCCGACCTCGCCGTCGAGCTTGACGTAGTTGAGCCCCTTGGCGGCGGCGGCCGCCTCCAACGGGTCGCCGTGCGGGTCCGCGGAGTCGGTGCCCCAACGGGACTGCCGGAAGGCCGCGTTGTCGTCAAGGGTGACCTTGCCGTCGAGGGCGAGTATCCGGCCGTCCGCCGTGCGCACCAGCGGGTTGACCTCGACGAGCAGGGCGTCCTCCTGGGTGAGGACCTGCCACAGCGCCTGGATGACGGGAGCGGCCTCCGGTGGCAGTGAGGCCGCCTCGGCGATGCGCGCCGCCACGGCCTCCGTGACGCCCTCGGCCGGGTCGACCGGGATGCGGGCCACCGCGTCGGGGCGGGTGGCGGCGACCTGCTCGATGTCCATGCCGCCCTCGGCGGAGGCGATGGCGAGGAAGGTCCCGGCAGCCCGGTCCAGGACGAAGCTCACGTAGAACTCCGCCTCGATGTCGACGGGTTGCGCGAGCATCACCTTCCGCACGAGGTGGCCCTTGATGTCCATGCCGAGTATCTGGCGTGCGGTGACGACGGCGGCCCCCGGGTCCGCCGCGACCTTCACCCCGCCGGCCTTGCCCCGGCCGCCGGTCTTCACCTGCGCCTTGACGACGACGCGGCCGCCGAGCCGCTCGGCGGCGTCGTGGGCTGCTGAGGCGTGGTCCACGACTTCGGCCTCCGGCACGGCGATGCCGTGGTCCGCGAAGAGTTGCCTTGCCTGGTGCTCGTACAGATCCATAGCCACTCCCGATCGTGCCGATTGTGAAAGTGCCGCACGCCCCCTGGACACCACCCACCGGATGCGGGATAACAATCTTCATACAGTATTCGTCGACTGTATGCAATGTACCGCGAGAGCGGCGAACGGCTCCCGCACCCCCCTACGAAGGGACAGGACATCGCCATGCCCGAGGACAGCCAGGACAGCCAGAACCTCATCTCCGGTGGGCACTTGGTCGCCAAGGCACTCAAGGCGGAGGGGGTGGAACGCATCTACACCCTCTGCGGCGGCCACATCATCGACATCTACGACGGCTGCGTCGACGAGGGCATCGAGGTCGTCGACGTGCGCCACGAGCAGGTCGCCGCCCACGCCGCCGACGGATACGCACGTATCACCGGCAAGCCGGGCTGTGCAGTCGTCACCGCGGGCCCCGGTACGACCGACGCCGTCACCGGCGTCGCCAACGCCTACCGCGCCGAGTCCCCCATGCTTCTGATCGGTGGTCAGGGAGCCCACACCCAGCACAAGATGGGATCTCTGCAGGACCTCCCGCACGTCGACATGATGACGCCCATCACGAAGTTCGCGGCCACCGTGCCGGACACGGCGCGCGCGGCGGACATGGTGTCGATGGCCTTCCGTGAGTGCTACCACGGCGCGCCGGGGCCGTCGTTCCTGGAGATCCCGCGCGATGTGCTCGACGCGAAGGTGCCGGTGAGCAAAGCACGTGTCCCCGAGGAGGGCCGTTACCGCGCGTCCACCCGGGCCGCGGGCGACCCGGCGGACATCGAGAAGCTCGCCGATCTGCTCGTCCACGCCGAGAAGCCGGCGATCCTCCTCGGCAGCCAGGTCTGGACGACGCGGGCGACGGACTCGGCCACCGAACTCGTCCGCACCCTCAACATCCCCGCGTACATGAACGGCGCGGGCCGCGGCACCCTGCCGCCGGGCGACCCGCACCACTTCCAGCTGTCGCGGCGCTACGCGTTCTCCAACGCCGACCTCATCGTGATCGTGGGGACTCCCTTCGACTTCCGGATGGGCTACGGCAAGCGGCTCTCACCGTCCGCCACGGTCGTCCAGATCGACCTGGACTACCGCACCGTGGGCAAGAACCGCGACGTCGACCTCGGGATCGTCGGTGACGCCTCGCTGGTGCTGAAGGCGGTCACGGAGTCGGCGAGCGGCCGGCTCAACGGTGGATCGGCCTCACGCAAGGCGTGGCTGGACGAGCTGCGGGCCGCCGAGCAGACGGCGATCGAGAAGCGGCTGCCGCAGCTGAAGTCGGACGCCTCCCCCATCCATCCGTACCGGCTGGTGAGCGAGATCAACGACTTCCTCACCGAGGACTCGATCTACATCGGGGACGGCGGCGACATCGTCACCTTCTCCGGCCAGGTCGTCCAGCCCCGCACACCCGGCCACTGGATGGACCCGGGACCGCTGGGCACGCTCGGCGTCGGGGTGCCGTTCGTGCTGGCCGCCAAGCAGGCCAGGCCCGACAAGGAGGTCGTGGCGCTGTTCGGCGACGGCGCGTTCTCGCTGACCGGGTGGGACTTCGAGACGCTGGTCCGCTACAACCTCCCCTTCGTCGGCATCGTCGGCAACAACTCGTCGATGAACCAGATCCGTTACGGCCAGAAGGCCAAGTACGGCGACGAGCGCGAGCGGATCGGCAACACCCTCGGCGACGTCCACTACGACAAGTTCGCCCAGATGCTCGGCGGTTACGGCGAAGAGGTACGCGACCCGGCGGACATCGCCCCCGCACTGCAGCGGGCCCGTGAGTCGGGGCTGCCCTCACTGATCAACGTCTGGGTCGACCCGGACGCGTACGCCCCCGGAACGATGAACCAGACCATGTACAAGTAGAGGAGCCGTCGGCATGACCAAAGCCCTTGAGGGCGTACGCGTCCTCGACATGACACACGTACAGTCCGGCCCCTCCGCCACCCAGCTGCTCGGCTGGCTCGGCGCGGACGTCGTCAAGCTGGAGGCGCCGGGCGGGGACATCACCCGCAAGCAGTTGCGTGATCTGCCGGACGTCGACTCCCTCTACTTCACGATGCTCAACTGCAACAAGCGGAGCATCACACTGAACACCAAGAGCGAACGCGGCAAGGAGATCCTCACCGAGCTGATCCGCCGCAGCGACGTCATGGTCGAGAACTTCGGACCGGGCGCCGTGGACCGCATGGGGTTCACCTGGGAACGCATCCAGGAGATCAACCCCCGGATCGTCTACGCCTCCATCAAGGGCTTCGGCGAAGGCCCGTACACCAACTTCAAGGCGTACGAGGTCGTCGCGCAGGCCATGGGCGGATCGATGTCCACCACCGGCTTCGAGGACGGCCCGCCGCTCGCGACCGGCGCGCAGATCGGCGACTCGGGCACCGGTATCCACGCGGTGGCCGGCATCCTCGCGGCGCTGTTCCAGCGCGAGAGCACGGGCCGGGGACAGCGGGTGAACGTGGCGATGCAGCACGCCGTGCTCAACCTCTGCCGGGTCAAGCTGCGCGACCAGCAGCGCCTGGCGCACGGGCCGCTCGCCGAGTACCCGAACGCCCAGGACACGGCCGAGGCCGACGAGGTGCCGCGCAGCGGCAACGCCAGCGGCGGCGGCCAGCCGGGGTGGGCGGTGAAGTGCGCGCCGGGCGGCCCGAACGACTACGTGTACGTCATCGTCCAGCCGGTCGGGTGGAAGCCCCTGTCCGCTCTGATCGGCCGTCCGGAGCTCGCGGAGGACCCCGAGTGGGCGACGCCGGAATCGCGGCTGCCGAAGCTCGGCAAGATGTTCCAGCTGATCGAGGAGTGGTCCGCCGGGCTCCCCAAGTGGGAGGTCCTGGAGCAGCTGAACGCGCACAACATCCCCTGCGGTCCGATCCTCTCGACGAAGGAGATCGTCGAGGACGAGTCCCTCGCCGCCAACGAGATGGTCGTCCAGGTCGAACACCCCGAGCGCGGCACCTTCACCACCGTCGGCAGCCCGTTGAAGCTGTCCGACTCCCCCGTCGACATCGTCACCTCCCCGCTGCTCGGTGAGCACAACGCGGAGGTGTACGTCGGCGAACTCGGTCTGGGCGACGAGGAACTGAGGCTGCTGAAGACGAACGGAGTCATCTGAGCATGGCCGGAACAGTCGAGACACAGGAGCGGGAACGCGTCAGGGCACTGCTCGACCGCGTCCGGGGCGAGGGGCGCAGCGCGCTCACGGCCCCGGAGGGGAAGATCGTCGCCGACGCGTACGGGATCACGGTGCCGGGCGAGGGCCTGGCCACCGACGTCGACGAGGCGGTGGCCCTCGCCGACCGCCTCGGCGGCGCCGTCGTCCTCAAGATCGTCTCCCCCGACATCCTTCACAAGACGGATGCGGGCGGCGTCGTGGTGGGGGTGTCGGGTGCGCAGGAGGTGCGCGAGGCCTTCTGCCGGATCGTGAAGAACGCGCGGGCCTACTCGGCCGATGCCCGGATCGACGGCGTGCAGGTGCAGCAGCTGGTGCCGCCCGGACAGGAGGTCATCGTCGGTGCGGTCACCGATCCGACCTTCGGCAAGGTGGTCGCGTTCGGACTCGGCGGTGTCCTGGTGGAGGTGCTCAAGGACATCACCTTCCGGCTGGCGCCGGTGACCGCGGACGAGGCGCAGTCCATGCTCGACTCGATCGGCGCCGCGGAGATCCTCAAGGGGGTGCGCGGGGCGCCGGCCGTGGACCGGTGGGCGCTGGCCGAGCAGATCCGGCGGGTCTCCCTGCTGGTCACGGACTTCCCCGAGATCGCGGAGGTGGACCTCAATCCGGTCATCGCCTCCCCGGACGGCGCCGTCGCCGCCGACATCCGGATCCTGCTGACCACCGAAGAGGTGAAGGCGAGGCGCCGGTACAGCCGGGAGGAGATCCTCGTCTCGATGCGCAAGCTGATGCAGCCGCGTTCCGTCGCGGTCATCGGCGCCTCGAACGAGCAGGGCAAGATAGGCAATTCGGTGATGCGGAACCTCATCGACGGGGGCTTCGCGGGCGAGATCCATCCGGTGAACCCCAAGGCCGATGACATTCTGGGCCGCAAGGCGTACAAGAGTGTCACCGACGTTCCCGGTGAGGTGGATGTGGCGGTCTTCGCGATCCCCGCCAAGTTCGTTGCATCGGCGCTCCAGGAGGTGGGCCGCAAAGGCATCCCCAACGCCGTGCTGATTCCGTCCGGCTTCGCCGAGACGGGTGAGCATGACCTCCAGGACGAGATCGTGGCGATCGCCGAGCAGCACGGAATCCGGCTGCTGGGGCCGAACATCTACGGCTACTACTCGACGTGGCAGGACCTCTGCGCCACCTTCTGCACGCCGTACGACGTCAAGGGTTCGGTGGCGCTGACCTCGCAGTCGGGCGGCATCGGCATGGCCATCCTGGGTTTCGCGCGGTCGACGAAGACGGGTGTCTCGGCGATCGTCGGGCTCGGCAACAAGTCGGACATCGACGAGGACGACCTGCTGACCTGGTTCGGCGAGGACCCGAACACGGAGTGCATCGCGATGCACCTGGAGGACCTCAAGGACGGCCGGGCCTTCGTGGAGGCCGCCCGGGCGACCGTGCCGAAGAAGCCGGTGGTGGTCCTCAAGGCGGGGCGGACGAGCGCAGGTGCGAAGGCGGCGGGGTCGCACACCGGGGCGCTGGCCGGGGACGACGCGGTGTACGACGACATCCTGCGGCAGGCGGGGGTGATCCGGGCGCCGGGCCTGAACGACATGCTGGAGTACGCGCGGGCCCTGCCCGTACTGCCGGCTCCCAAGGGCGACAACGTCGTGATCATCACGGGGGCCGGGGGTTCGGGGGTGCTCCTGTCGGACGCGATCGTCGACAACGGGCTGTCGCTGATGGAGATCCCGCCGGATCTCGACACGGCGTTCAAGGCGTTCATCCCGCCGTTCGGCGCGGCCGGCAACCCGATCGACATCACCGGCGGTGAGCCGCCGTCGACGTACGAGGCGACGATCCGGCTGGGGATGGAGGATCCGCGGATCCACGCCCTGGTCCTCGGTTACTGGCACACGATCGTCACTCCGCCGATGGTCTTCGCCGAGCTGACGGCCCGGGTGGTGGAGGAGTTCCGCGCCCGGGGCATCGAGAAGCCCGTGGTCGCGTCGCTGGCGGGCGACATCGAGGTCGAGGAGGCGTGCGCCTACCTGTTCGAGCGGGGTGTCGTCGCCTATCCGTACACCACGGAGCGGCCCGTCGCCGTGCTCGGCGCGAAGTACAGGTGGGCCAGGGCCGCCGGTCTCCTGGGTGGTGGCCGATGACCTGATGACGACGGCTCGAACCACGGGGTCCGCGGCATACCGCTCGGCTGCGGACCCCGGCGCGAAGTGAGAACGGGCAGGGGGCGCTGGCCAGACTTCTTCCACGCAAGGGGTTCGATCGACATGACGACTGCAAACCTCTCCACATCCGTCCCCTTCAGGGAGGTGACGGACGCCAACGGCCGTACCTACCGGCTCGGCGAGAGCGACATCGACATCCTGGGCCGCAAGCGCAAGTGGATGGTCATCCTGCCGTGGGTCGGCATGATGGGCATCAGCTCGGCCGAGTACGCCTTCGCGTCGGCGGAGGACACACTGCACCACGCGCACAACTGGAACAGCGGTCACATCTACTGGATGATGACGGTCTGGGTGTTCTTCCAGGCCGCGGTCGCGATGCCCGCGGGCAGGCTGCGGGAGACCGGCAGGCTGCCGGCCCGCTGGGCGATGATGCTCGGTGCCGCCGGCACCCTCCTCGGTTACCTGTCCCTGGCGTACGCGCCGCACGTGATCTTCGCCTACATCGGCTTCAGCGTCTTCTCCGGCATGGGCGCGGGCATGGTGTACGCCACCTGCGTCAACATGGTCGGCAAGTGGTACCCGGAGCGCAGGGGCGGTAAGACGGGTTTCGTCAACGGGGGGTTCGCCTACGGTTCCGTGCCGTTCGTGTTCCTCTTCACGGGCTTCATGGACATCAGCAACTTCCGGTGGGTCCTGGTCTCGGTCGGCGTCTTCCTCGCGGTGATGGTGGCCTGCGCGGGCTTCTTCTTCCGGGACCCGCCCAAGAACTGGTGGCCCGCGGAGATCGACCCGCTCAACCCGCCGGAGGACCCGCGGGCCAGGCGTTCGCTGGAGAAGAACCCGCCGGCCATCAAGCAGTACTCTCCGGGCGAGGCGTGGAGAACCGGTCGAGTGGCACTGATGTGGGTATGTCTCGCCTGTACGTCAGGTGTGAACATCTTCGGCATCGCCTTCCAGGTCGACATCGGTCAGGACGCCGGCTTCGCCGCCGGTATCGTCGCCACCGCCATGTCGCTCAAGGCGATCGTCAACGGCACCGGGCGCGGGGTCATCGGCTGGCTCTCCGACCTCTACGGCCGCAAGAAGTGCCTGCTCTACGTCTGCGTCATCCTGGGGCTCGCCCAGTTCGGCATCATCTGGTCGGCGGACATGGGGAGCCTCCCGCTGTTCCTGCTCTTCTCCGCGATCTCCGGCTTCGGCGGTGGCGCCATCTTCCCGATGTTCGCCGCGATGACCGCGGACTACTTCGGTGAGAACAACAACGCCACGAACTACGGCATGGTCTACAGCTCCAAGCTCGTCTCCGGACTCGGGGCGGGCATGGGCTTCATGGTCGTCGACGCCTGGGGGCTCAACGGCGCCTTCATCCTGGCCGGCAGCATCTCGTTCTTCGCGGGATTCCTCGCCCTGTTCCTCGCGGCACCCGGCCGCGACCGCAAGGGCAACCTGCTGAAGGCCCCGGCTCCGGCCCCGGTGAGCCGGGAGACGGACTGATCGGCACACCGACGGCACATACGTGTGGGGCCCGGTTCCAGGAACCGGGCCCCACACGTATGTGCTCTCGGATGTCAGTCGCCGCAGCGGCTCTCGCGCAGCGAGTGCAGGTGCTCACTGGACTTGCGGGCGAAGGCGAAGGACTCGACCGGGTTGTCGTGCTCGGTCTGCCAGTGGTGGTAGGTCCGGCCGCGGTGCGTGCGCGCGGTGACCCGGCTCAGGAAGTTCTTGTAGTCGATGTCGCCGTCACCGACGTCGGTCATGTCGTAGCCGTCGCGGGCGGCGTCGTTGCGGGTGCCGTCCTTGACGTGGAACAGGGGGTAGCGGTCGGGCTGCTTGAGTACGTAGTCGATGGGGTTGAAGGGCGCCGGTGTGCCGTCCACGCGCTTGCCGAAGCGGAACTGGGCGCAGAAGGCCCAGTAGATGTCCATCTCCAGGTAGACGAGGTCGGGGTCGGTCTCGGCGAGCAGGACGTCGTAGAGCCGTACGTTCGGCTTGTCGGTGGCGAAGGAGAACTCCTCCGCGTGGTTGTGCTGGTAGAACTTCATGCCGCGCTTGCGGGCGGCGGCGCCGTAGGTGTTGAAGTCCTCGGCGGCGCGCTTCCATCCGTCGACGGTGGAGCCGTAGCGGAAGGGTCCCGAGGCGGTGCCGATGTGCTTCAGGCCCAGGGCTTCGGCATCGTCGAGGACCTTGGTGAGGTTCTGGGCGAAGGTGTAGGCGCCGGGGTTGTTGTCGTCGGAGTAGCCGACGTGGCTTCCGATGGGGTTCAGCCCGTGGTCCTTGGCCAGCCTCTTGAGCTGGGCGAGGGTGATGGCCCCGGCAGATCCCTGGGTGTAACCGGCGAACTCGATCTCGTCGTAGCCGTACTCCTCGAGTTCGGCGAAGACGGGCGCGAAGCCGAGGGTGGAGACCTTGTCCCGCAGGCTGTACAGCTGGATGCCGAGGCGGCCGGGGGGCAGGACGGGCCGGCCCTTGCCGTGCCCGTGGCCATGTCCGTGTCCGGGGCCCTTGCCCTGCGCGCTCTGCGGGGTCGCCGCCTGCGCGGCGCCGCCGATGAGTGTGGCGGCGGCGGTCCCTGCGGCGACGCCCAGGACGTTGCGGCGGCTGAGTCTGCTCGCGAGTTCCGGGTCCTTCGGGGTGCGGCTCATGATCACGTGTCTCCCTGTGGATGTGCGGGCGGGCGGATTGTCAGTGCAGTCCGGCAAGCTGGAGGAGCAGGGACTTCACTTCGGTGGCCTGGACTCGGCCGTCGAAGGCTTGGGGGGTGGAGCAGAGGATGAGCGGACCTTCGTCGTCGCTCGCGGGGAGGCGGCCGTGGCTGCCGCGAATAGGTGAGGGGTCGAGGGGGACGACCGCCATGCGGTAGCGCATGCCGAGCTTCTTGCGGGCCACCGCCGAGACGGCCTTGACCCGGACGTAGGGGTCCTGGGGGTCCATGAAGAGTTCCACGGGGTCGTAGCCCGGTTTGCGGTGGATCTCGACGAGCTGCGCGAAGTCGGGCGCGCGCGCGTCGTCGAGCCAGTAGTAGTAAGTGAACCAGGAGTCCTTCTCCGCGACGGCCACCAGCTCGCCGGAGCGGGGGTGGTCCAGGTGGTTCGCCTTCTTGCCCTCGTCGTCGAGGAGTTCGGCGATACCGGGCAGGTCCGCGAGGGCCGCCTTCGTCGCTTCGAGGTCCTCCGGACTGCGCACGTAGACGTGGGCGAGCTGGTGGTCGGCGACGGCGAAGGCCCGCGAGGTCATCGGGTCGAGGTACTCCATGCCGTCCTGGGTGTGCACCTCCAGCAGGCCGGCCCTGCGCAGTGCCCGGTTGATGTCCACGGGGCGGTCGACCCTGGTGATGCCGTACTCGGAGAGCGCGACGACGGTGCGGCCCTGGGCCCTGGCGTCGTCGAGCAGGGGTGCCACGGCACGGTCGAGGTCGGCCGCCGCACGGTGGGAGCGCGGGTCGTCGGGGCCGTAGCGCTGGAGGTCGTAGTCGAGGTGCGGGAGGTAGCAGAGGGCCAGGTCGGGGGTGCGGGTGGCGAGGATGTGACGGGTGGCGTCGATGATCCACTGCGAGGAGACGAGGTCGGCGCCGGGGCCCCAGAAGTGGAAGAGCGGGAAGGTGCCCAGCTTCTCGGTCAGTTCGTCGTGCAGCGCCGGGGGCCTGGTGTAGCAGTCGGGCTCTTTGCGGCCGTCGGCGTAGTACACGGGCCGGGGTGTGACGGTCCAGTCGGTGTCGGCGCCCATCGCGTACCACCAGCAGATGTTGGCGACGGTGTACCCGGGGTACGCGCGCCGGGCAGCGTCCCAGAGCTTGTCGCCCTGGACGAGCCCGTTGTGCTGCCGCCACAGGAGGACGTCGCCGAGTTCCCGGAAGTACCAGCCGTTGGCGACGATGCCGTGCTCGGAGGGTGTCGTGCCCGTGAGGAAGGTGGACTGGGCGGCGCAGGTGACGGCCGGCAGCACGGTGGACAGGGGTGCCTTGGACCCGGCCATCGCCCGCAGGTTCGGCATGTGCGCGAGGAGCTGGGGGGTGAGGCCGACGACGTCGAGGACGAGCAGCGGGGTGGGGCGCGTACCGGTCTGTGGTGCGGTCATGGGAGCTCCTTCAGCCCGAGGTCGACGAGGAGGTCGCGGGCGAGGGTCAGTTCGGCGGCGATGCCGTCGGCCAGCTGGGTGCGGGTGCGCGGCCGCTGCTCGGCGGGGAGCGCCTGCCAGGTGTACGTCTCGACCTCGAGGTGCCGGGTGAGGGGCACCGCCCCGCCGACGAGCCGGGTCAGGACGGACTGCAGCACGGGCAGGGTGGACGTGAGCGGCGGCGCGGGGGGTGCGTGCAGGGGGACGTGGAAGTGCGAGCGCCAGGGCGTGCCGTCGGGGAGCGCCCCGCCGGAGACCGCCTCCTCCAGGTCGTCGGTGCCCCGGAGCCCGGCGGCGGTCGATGCGCGGGTCTGGTGCAGGAAGCGGGGTTCGGCGAAGGCGCCCAGAGCGGCTCGGACCTCGGGAAGGTGCGGGTGCTCCGCGTGCAGCGCGGCGGAGAGCTGCGCCTTGACCACGCGGATGCCGGCCGCCCCGAGGGCGTCGAGCGCGGTGTCCGGGTCCTCGAAGGAGGTCGCGAGGTGGCAGGTGTCGATGCAGATGCCGACGCGTTCGTGCCTCACGGCGGTCAGGGGCGCGATGGCGTCGGCGGTGGTCTCCACCGTGCAGCCCGGTTCGGGTTCGAGGCCGATCCCGATGGACTTGCCGGTCAGCTCGGCGAGCGCGTCGAGCCGCTGTGCGAGCACGGTGAGCGCCTTCCGGGCGGTTGCCGCGGCCGTCGGGTCGTCGTCGAAGGGGGTGCGCCAGGCGATCGGGAGGGTCGAGATGGTCCCGTCGGTGACGTCGTCGGGGAGCAGGGCGGCGAGCAGCCGCGCCAGGTCCGTGGTGTGCGCGAGGCGTTCGGGGTCGGTCCAGTCCGGGCTGTAGACCCGGTACTTGACTTCCTGGGCGCCGAAGCCCTCGTAGGGGAAGCCGTTGAGGGTGACCACTTCCAGGCCGCGCCGGTCGAGCTCCGCGCGCAGCGAGCGGAGAGCGGCGGGGTCGTTGATCAGGGCGCGCGCGGCGTCCCTGGCGAGCCAGAGCCCGATGCCGATGCGGTCGCGTCCGAGCCGTTTCCGTACGGGTTCGCAGTGGTCGCGCAGCTGGGCGCGCACTCCTTCGAGGGTTTCGGCGGGATGGACGTTCGTGCAGTAGGCGAGGTGGACGACGGAGCCGTCGGGGTGGCGGAAGCGCATGGCTCACTCCCCGCCGCGGAGGATGGAGTTTCCTTCGTGGAGAGGTGCGGGAGCGACGGCGTCGAGCTGGAGTCTGCCGCTCTGGCCGTAGAAGGCGACGGGGTTGCGCCAGAGCACCCTGTCGACCTCGTCCTCGTCGAACCCGGCCTTCAGCATGGCGTCGGCGACCTTGCGCGTCTTCAGCGGGTCGCTCTTTCCCCAGTCCGCGGCCGAGTTGACGAGGATCCTGTCGCTGCCGTGGTTGCGCAGGACCGAGACCATCCGGTCCTCGTCCATCTTGGTGTCGGGATAGATGGAGAAACCGGCCCAGCAGCCGCTGTCCAGGGCGTCCTCGACGGTCGTCTCGTTGAGGTGGTCGAGCAGGACGAACTCCGGGGCGAGGTCCGACGCCCGGACGACGTCGATGGTCCGGTGCAGCCCGGCGAGCTTGTCGCGGTGCGGGGTGTGCACGAGCGCGGGCAGGCCGTGCTCGGAGGCGAGCTGGAGCTGGGTGGCGAGGGCCGTGTCCTCGGCGGGTGTCATCGAGTCGTAGCCGATCTCGCCGACGGCGACGACGGAGTCCTTGACGAGATACCGGGGCAGCGCGTCCAGGACGGGGGTGCAGCGCGGGTCGTTCGCCTCCTTCGGGTTCAGGGCGAGCGTGCAGTGGTGGGCTATGCCGTACTGCGAGGCGCGGAACGGCTCCCAGCCCAGGAGGGCGTCGAAGTAGTCGAAGAAGCTGGCGGGCGAGGTACGGGGCTGGCCGAGCCAGAAGGAGGGTTCCACGAGCGCCCGGACCCCGGCGTCGTACATCGCCTGGTAGTCGTCCGTGGTGCGGGAGGTCATGTGGATGTGGGGGTCGAAGATGCGCATCAGGACTCCTCCGTGGGGGCGGGGGCGGGGCCGGGGGCCGTGAGTTCGAGGACGGTCAGCAGACCGGGTGGCACGGCCCGTCCCGCGGCGATGCGCTCGGTGGCGAAGTCGCCGAGCATCCTGGCGAGTTCGGCGTCGCCCCGGGCGCGGGACGCAAGCCGGTCCAGGGCCTCCACGGGTACCTCGGTGAACAGGCACTTGAGGACGGCGTGCCGCCAGCCGTGGGCGTCGAGGTGGGCCGCACCGTAGGGGCCGACCGCGGCGGCGACCAGCCGGGTGTCGTTGGTGCGCAGCGCGTCCTCGACGAGCGGCAGTGCCCGGGCTCCGAGGTCCAGCCGGTGCAGGGTGAGGAGGACGGCGCGCCTCTCGGCCGCGGTGCCCTGTTCGTAGAGACGGGTGACGGCGGGGAGGCCGGCCCGCGCCTCGACGAGCAGCAGGGCGCGTACGGAGTCGGCGTGCTCCAGCCCGCAGTGCCGGCCGGCGGAGGCGAACCGCAGTTCCCAGGGCGGGGTGCCGCTGTCGGCGCCGGGGTGGGCCGCGGCGTGGGCGGCCTCGTCGAGCGCCTCGTCGAGCCAGGCCCTCGCGGCACCCGGGAGCAGGCCGTCGAGTTCCTTGTGGTCGGTCAGCACGGTGCGCCTCCGTTCGTCGCCCCGGCCGCGGCTCGGGGTGTGCTCGTTCCCACGCGGTCCGGCTCCGAGGTCCCGGCCGCCGCGCGGAGGAAGTCGATCGAGTGGCGGGCCAGTTCGGGCCCGGCGTGGGAGTGCCGGGGCAGTTCGACGACGGTGAGGCCGTCGTATCCGGTGGCGGCCAGGGCTTCGAGCACCGGCGGGAAGTCGATCTCACCCTCGCCGAACGGCAGGTGTTCGTGCGTCCCGCGCCGCATGTCCTCGATCTGTACGTGGCGCAGCCAGGGCGCGGCTTCCTTCACGCACTCGACGGGTGGCGCGGGTTCCAGGCACTGGCAGTGGCCGATGTCGAGGGTGAGCCCGAGCGGCGCGGGGCCCGAGAGGAGGGTCCGCAGCCGGTGGAAGTCCGCGAGGGTGGCGAGGAGGTGGCCGGGTTCCGGCTCGATGGCGACGGGGACGCCCGCGCGCCCGGCGGCGTCCAGTACGGGGCCGAGGGAGTCCGTCAGCCGCTCCCAGGCGGTGTCGGTGGTGGTGTCCGGCGGGGTGACGCCGCTGAAGCAGTGCACGGCGTGCGCGCCCAGCTCGGCGGCCACGTCGACGGCGCGGACCAGCAGCGCCGTCCGCGCAGCACGCGCCTCGGGGTCCGGGTCGAGGAGGGAGGGGCCGTGTTTGCGCCGGGGGTCCAGGACGTAGCGCGCTCCGGTCTCGACGGTCACGCCCAGGCCCAGGTCGGCGAGCCTGCCGGCGACCCTGCGGGTCCGGGCGGCGAGGTCCGGGGCCATCGGGTCGAGGTGCATGTGGTCCAGGGTCAGCCCGACGCCTTCGTAGCCGAGGTCGGCGAGCAGGCCGAGGGCGTCGTCGAGCCGGAGGTCGGTCAGTCCGTTGGTGCCGTAGCCGAAGCGGAGCGTCATGTGGGGCTCACCTTCCGGGCGAGCGCGCGGGCCAGGGGCACGAGTCCCATGGCCGCGAGCCCGTTGACGGGTGCTCCCGCCCTGACGGCCAGTGCGGCCTGCAACGGGATCATGGCCCGGATGCCGCCGCCGACGGCGCGCTGGGTGAGGGGCGGGGAGGGATTCAGTGCCGCGTGGAGGAGCGGGATCGCGGAGGTACGCAGGTAGGCGCCGGTGAACGCGGGGAGCAGGAGCCTCTCGGCGCCTCCCCCCTTCACCGGGCTTCCCGGTACGTCGCCCCTTCCGGCCCGTGCCGGGCGGGTGCGCAGGACGGCCGCTCCGAGCGCGGCGACCCCGGCGAGCGCGGCCGACGGCGCGGCGGAGGAGCCGCCCTGGGCCTCGTGGCGGGAGACGGCGGTGACGGCGTAGGTGTGTGCGCCGAGCACGAGCGCCGAGGGGAGCGCGGAGCGCAGGGGGCGTGTGGAGCCCGCGCTCCCGGCGTCCCGGCGGATGTGCGCCTCGGCCGTACGGCCGCCGGACCCGGCCGCCTTGCGGGCCTCTCCGCCACGGCCCCGCACCGCGAGGGCACCCGGCGGTGGTGCCGCCGTGGTTCCCGGCGCCGCCGTCGCCGTGGCGCCGAGCAGCAGGTCCAGGGCGCGGGCCGAAGCCATCGCCGCCGGTCCCAGCTTCGTGTGCTTCAGGTGGAGGTCGTAGGCCCAGACCGTGGCTGCGAGGCCCGATGCCACGGCGAGGGCCGGGCGGCCCGCGCGTGACGCCAGGGCCAGGCCCGCGGCGGTGAGGGCGCCGGCCGCCGCCAGGGCCGCACCGGGGGCGACTCGGCCCGAGGGTATCGGGCGGTGCGGGCGGTCCAGTGCGTCCTCCTCGCGGTCCGCCCAGTCGTTGAGGGCCATGCCCGCCTCGTACAGGCACAGCGAGGCGCCGACGGCGAGCGCTGTGCCGCGTCCGGGGCGGCGGCCGACGGCGGCGGCCCCGGCGAGGGCGTCGCCGGGCACGCTGAACAACGCCGACACGCGCAGCAGTTCCGCCCAGGCGCGCAGGCGCCCGCCGGTCCGGGGCCTGTCCGGTGCGGGCGCAGTCCCGTCCGCACCGGACAGGCCGTCCGAGGGCCGCGGCGCCGGGACCGCGGCCAGGGGCCGGGCTCCGGGCACCCGCGGTGTCCCGGCCGTCTCGGCGGCCGGCCGGAGCGGCCTCACCGGCCGGCTCGCAGACGGCCCGCGAAGGCCAGCAGAGTGGCGTACTGCTCGGACAGCGCGGCCGGTCCGCCGTCGGGGTCCTTGAAGTAGAAGCCCAGTTCGGCGAGCGGGCCGGTCAGGCCGGCCTCGTGGGAGCGGGCGAGCAGCCGGGCCAGGTCCAGGATCAGGGGCGCGGCCAGCGCCGAGTCGCAGCCCTGCCAGATCGTCTGGAGGATCATCCGCGAGCCGAGGAAGCCGTCGAAGGCGATGTGGTCCCACGCGGTCTTCCAGTCGCCCATGGCCGGAACGTCGTCGATGTGGACCTCGCCCTCGGGGGCGGCCCCGAGGGTGTCGGCGAGCACGCGCTCCTTGCCCGCGTTCTTGGCGGCCGCCGCGGCGGGGTCGGCCAGGGCCGCTCCGTCGCCGCCGCCCAGCAGGTTCGTGCCCGACCAGGCCCGCACCGGCAGCGCACGCTGGACGAACATCGGGGCGAGCACGGAGCGGAGCAGGGTCTGCCCCGTCTTGCCGTCGCGTCCGGCGTGGGGAAGTCCGCAGGCTTCGACCGCGTCCCGCAGGCGGGGGCTGCGCAGCCCCGTGGAGGGGGTGAAGTTGGCGTACGCGCAGCCGGCCCTGAGGGCGGCGGCCGCGTAGAGGGAGCTGGCGGGGAGCCGGTCGTCGTCCTCGGCGGGTGCGGGCTCCGTCGACGCGACGTTGATGACGACGGTGCGGGCCAGTTCGTTGCGGCGTGCGAAGTCCTCGAGGTCCGCGGCGAAGGCGGTGATGAGCTGCTCGTCGGTCCGCGTGTCACCGGCGAGGGGTCCGCCGGGGCGAATCTCCGCGTCAGCGCGGGCGAGTTCGGCCCCGACCGCCGAGGGCAGCCCGTGCGGGAGGACTCCGCCCGCCGCGAGGGCCTCGGCCCGCTTGGGCAGCGGGCAGTCGAGGGTGTCGTGGCCGCCGAAGACGAGCGACGTCAGGGGTGGCAGCCCGATGTCCGTGAAGGGCGGTGTCTCGGTGACCATGCCGGTCGGCGGGTGGAGGCCGGCCGCGATGGCCGCGCATCCGGCGGTCGCGGTGGTGGCCACCGAGCCGCGGGCTCCGATGAACCAGACTCCGGTACGAACGGCATGTACGGTCACGGGCTGCCTCCCTGGGGGGATGTAGAGGGGTGGTGGACGGTGGGCGGGGAGCCGGGGGCGTCCCCGCCCACCGTCGGCGCAGGAGGTGGCTGCCCTACGTCGAGGGCAGTTCCTTCAGCTGGATGTCACGGAAGGACACCTGGTCGTCGGCCCCGTGGTTCTGGAGACCGATGAAGCCGTCCTTCAGACTGCGGGCGGGCACGGTGTTGGTGAAGTCGTTGATCTTCACACCGTTGAGGAACACCTGGAGGCGTTCGCCCTGGACCTTGATCTCGTAGCTGTTCCACTGGCCGGGCGGTCGCAGGACCCGGTCACGGGCCTTGAGATCGGCCGACTTGAAGGTGTAGACGGCCCCGGTCGTGCGGTCCGCCGCGTCGGTGGCGTCGATCTGGACCTCGTAGCCGTTGTCCACCGCGGACCACGGGTCGTCCGACGCCGGGAAGCCGACGAACACACCGGAGTTGTCGTCGCCCTCCATCTTCCAGTCGAGCTTCAGCGAGTAGGACTTCAGCTCCTTGGCCTGGTAGGTCAGCAGACCCATGCCGCCCTCGGAGCGCAGTTCGCCGTCGGCGACGGTGAACGTGCCGGGACCGGCCTGCTTCCAGCCTTCGAGCGTCTTGCCGTTGAAGATCGACCGGTAGCCGGTGTCCGGCTTGCAGTTGGCCTTGACCTGGCCGGAGGCGTAGCGGAGCCCGCCCAGCAGGTGCTGGCGGAAGGCGGGTTCGGCGTAGGACTCCTTGGTGTGGCCGAGGCCGGTGTAGAAGGAGCGGCCGCCCTCGTAGGCCTGGCACCAGGCGATCGGGTGGTCGCCCTTCATGGTGCCGCCGGTGTAGCTGGTCTCGTCCAGCGTGGCGAGGACCTGGGCCTTGTCCCGCGGGTCGGTGCGGTAGTTGTACCACTCGTCGGTACGGTCCCAGGCGTCGTCCAGGTGCGCGGTCGCCGGGTGGTCGTGGTTCTCCACCCGCACGGTCGCCGGCTGGATCTGCGGGTGCGAGGAGAAGTACGCCCCGACGAGGCCGCCGTAGAACTTCCAGTCGTACTCGGTGTCGGCGGCCGCGTGGACCCCCATGTAGCCGCCGCCGGTGGCCACGAAGTTCTCGAAGGCCTTCTGCTGGTCGGCGTTGAGGACGTCACCGGTCGTCGACAGGAAGACGACGGCGTCGTAGCGCGCCAGGTTGCTGGTGGTGAACTGGCCGGCCTCCTCCGTGGAGTCGACCGTGATGTTGGTGTCCTTGCCGAGTTCCTTCAGGGCGGCGACGCCGGTGGGGATCGAGTCGTGGCGGAAGCCGCCGGTCTTGGAGAAGACGAGGACGCGCTTGGCGGTCTTGTCCACGGGGCTGTCCGACAGCTCGAAGTCGTCCACGTCGTAGAGCGCCCCGGTGCCGCCCTTGAAGACGAGGAAGAGTTCCGTGGCCTTCTTCGGCGCGCCGCGCAGCGGCACGTCGATGTCCTGGAACGAGTCCCAGCTGCCGGTCACGGGGACCGGTGCGGAGCCGAGGATCGTGCCGGTGGGCGATCCGGCCCGTACCTCGAGGAAGCCGCCGGCACCCGCCGAGGACGTACGGGCGGTGAGCTTGGTGGAGCCGTCGAGGATGTACGGGCTGAAGGAGATCCAGTCGCCGTTGTCGATGTCGCCGACGGTCCTGCCGCCGTGCGCGCTGGTCTTGCTGGGTGTGGTGATGCCGGAGGACCGGTCGAAGTGCTCGGCCTGGCGGTGGCGGGGCTGGAGCTTCGCCTGGTCATGGCCGGACAGTGCGGCCTGGCCGCCGCCCCCGCCGTCCGTGTAGGACGCGGAGATGCCGCCGTAGATGTTGGCGTTGGGGTCGTGGCCGCCCTCCATGGCGGTGGTGATGGTGCCTTCGCAGCCGTGCTCGGTGGTGATGTCGTGGCCGTGGCTGTCGTGTCCGAGGGTGAACTTGACCTCGACCTTGCTGCAGTCGATGGTCCCGTCCTCCGGGTCGGTGACGGTCACCTTGAAGGGCACCTTGTCGCCGAAGGTGAACGGCTTGCCGTCGAGCGGGGCGTTCAGCACGACGGTGGGCGCGGTGTTGCCGACGGTCACGTGGACGCTGGCCGAGCCGGTGCGGCCCGTCGGGTCCTTGGCGGTGACGGTGGCCGTGTAGGTGCCGTTCTTCTTGTACGTGTAGGTCGGGTCGGCCGCGGTGGACTTGCCGCCGTCGCCGAAGTCCCACGCGTAGGTCAGGGCGTCTCCGTCACCGTCGGTCGTGCCGGCGGACGAGAACTTCACCTTGAGCGGCGCGACACCGGACGTCTTGTTCGACGACGCCTCGGCTATGGGTGAGCGGCCGCCGGTGGCGTTCTCGATGCGGTAGAGCGCCGAGTGCTCGTCGCCGCCGAACCAGGAGAGGCCGTAGTCCAGGACGTAGAGCGCCCCGTCGGGGCCGAAGGCCATGTCCATCACCTGGGTCCCGGTCCACGGGACGTCGTTGATGGACTTCACGGCTCCGTCGCCGTCCTGCTCGACGCGCTTGATCCACTGGCGGCCGAACTCCCCGGCGAAGAAGTCGCCGTCGTAGGCCTCCGGGAACTTCACCGGCGAGTCGAGGCCGGCGTCGTAGTGGTAGACGGGGCCGCCCATCGGGGACTCGGAGCCGGTGCCGAACTCGGGTACGGACGCGCCGTCGTACGGGATCCAGGCGGCCTGGGACGGCGGGAGGTCCACGAGGCCGGTGTTGTGGCGCGAGTCGTTCTTCGGGGCGGCGCAGTCGAAGCGCGGGCCGGAGGTCTTCGTGGCGAAGTCGTAGTCGTTGAAGGCCTGGTTGTCGCCGGTGCAGAAGGGCCAGCCGAAGTTGCCGGGCTTCGTCACACGGGCGAACTCGACCTGGCCCGCGGGTCCGCGGTTCGGGTCGGCCGCGCCGGCGTCGGGACCGTAGTCGCCGACGTACAGGACGCCGGTGGCCTTGTCGACGCTGAAGCGGAAGGGGTTGCGGAAGCCCATCGCGTAGATCTCGGGGCGGGTCTTGTCCGTGCCCGGGGCGAAGAGGTTGCCCTCAGGGACGGTGTACGAGCCGTCGGCCGCCACCTTGATGCGCAGGATCTTGCCGCGGAGGTCGTTGGTGTTGCCGGCGGTGCGGCGGGCGTCGAACGCGGGGTTGCGGTCGGCCCGGTCGTCCAGCGGCGAGAAGCCGTCGGACGCGAACGGGTTGGAGTCGTCGCCCGTCGAGATGTAGAGGTTGCCCTGCGCGTCGAAGTCGATGTCCCCGCCGACGTGGCAGCACATGCCGCGGGTGGTCGGGATGTCGAGGACCTTCTTCTCGCTGGCGTTGTCGAGGGTGCCGTCCTCCTTGAGGACGAAGCGGGAGAGGCGGTTGACCCCCTCGAACTTCGCGAAGTCCGCAGCGGTGCCGTTCTCCGGGGCGTCGCCGGCGGGGGTGTCCAGCGGCGGCGCGTAGTAGAGGTAGATCGCGCGGTTGTGCTCGAAGTCGGGGTCGATCCCGACTCCCTGGAGGCCTTCCTCGTCGTGCGAGTAGACGGGGATGACGCCGGAGATGCGGGTGTTGCCGGCGCTGTCGGTGATGCGCAGCTCGCCGCCGCGCGACGTGTGCAGCACGCTGCGGTCGGGGAGGACCGCCAGCGTCATGGGTTCGCCTGTCTCGGCCGCCCCCTTGGCGAGGGTGACCTGCTGGAAGTCCTCGGCGGCGTCCTGCGCGGCCGACACCCCGGGGGCGTCGGCGGTGGCGGGCGAGGAGCCCAGGGAGAGGGTGGCGGCGGCGAGCAGGCCGCCGGTGAGGAGTGCGAGTGTTTTTCGGGCGCGGAGCCGTCTGCTGCTTCTGTGCACGTGCGTCCTCCGGAGTGTGCCGGTTGTTCGGGCGGGTGCGTTTCTGCCGTTCCGCGCGGGGACTGCCGCGCCCGTCACCGGAGCCGTGAGACCCCGGTGACGCGAGTCATGTGGTGTACACGCATGGGACCGTAGCCGCGTTCGTCCCGTACGGAAAGCCCTTGCGCAGCTGCATCGTTGAACTTTTTCCCACGGAAGGACAAAGCTGGTTCCGGGCATGCCGAACCGCCCCCCGGCCTCCTGAGCCGGCCGCCGGGGGGGGGCTTAACCGGCCCGGGCCCGACGGGCCGGAGGGGACGGACACGCAGGCGCGGCCGGCGGGGCGTGGGCACACCCCGCCGGCGGGCGGGAGCTGCGGGCGGGGCCCTCCGCGGGTGCGCGAGGGCCCCGCCCGGTCTCAGTCGCCGCCTCCGAACGCGGCGTCGAAGGACGCGCTGGGCGGGTCGAAGTCGAAGCGCTTCAGCGACGCCAGCGCCTCGGGCGCACCCGTCAGCCGGTCCATGCCGGCGTCCTCCCACTCCACGGAGACCGGGCCCTCGTAGCCGATGGACCGCATCATCCGGAAGACGTCCTCCCAGGGCACGTCGCCGTGTCCGGCGGAGACGAAGTCCCAGCCGCGCCGCGGGTCGCCCCAGGGCAGGTGCGAGCCGAGGCGTCCGTTGCGGCCGTCGAGCCGCTTGCGCGCCTCTTTGCAGTCCACGTGGTAGATGCGGTCCCGGAAGTCGTAGAGGAAGCCGACGGGGTCGAGGTCCTGCCAGACGAAGTGGCTCGGGTCGAAGTTCAGCCCGAACGCCGGCCGGTGCCCCACGGCCTCCAGGGCCCGGTGGGTGGTCCAGTAGTCGTACGCGATCTCGCTGGGGTGCACCTCGTGGGCGAAGCGCACGCCCTCGGCGTCGAAGACGTCCAGGATCGGGTTCCAGCGCTCCGCGAAGTCCTCGTAACCCCGCTCGATCATGTGCGGGGGCACCGGCGGGAACATCGCGACCAGGTGCCAGATGGAGGAACCCGTGAAGCCGATCACGGTGTCGACGCCGAACGCGGCGGCGGCCCTGGCGGTGTCCGCGATCTCCTTCGCGGCCCGGCGGCGTACGCCCTCGGGCTCCCCGTCCCCCCAGATGCGGGAGGGCAGGATGCCCTGGTGGCGCTCGTCGATCGGGTTGTCGCAGACGGCCTGGCCGACCAGGTGGTTCGAGATCGCCCAGCACTTGAGGCCGTACTTGTCGAGCAGCTGCCGCCGCCCGTCGAGGTAGCCGGGGTCCGCAAGGGCCTTGTCGACCTCGAAATGGTCGCCCCAACAGGCGAGTTCGAGGCCGTCGTAGCCGAAGTCACGGGCGTGCCGGCAGACCTCCTCCAGGGGCAGGTCGGCCCACTGGCCGGTGAAGAGTGTGAAGGGACGGGGCATGCGCGCGACCTCCTAGAAGGGCACCGGGGTGTATACGGAGTTCTTGGCGGCGCTCTCCTCGACCGCGGCGAGCACCCGCTGCACCTGGAGTCCGTCGGCGAACGACGGTACGGGCGGCCGTCCTTCGGCGATGGTGCGCACCACGTCCCTGGCCTGGTGGACGAAGGTGTGCTCGTAGCCGAGGCCGTGGCCCGGCGGCCACCACGCCTCCAGGTAGGGGTGCTGGGGCTCCGTGACGAGGATCCGCCGGAAGCCGGCCGTGGTGGCCGGCTCGGTGTGGTCGTGGAAGGAGAGCTCGTTGAGGCGTTCGAGGTCGAAGGCGATCGACCCCAGCTCGCCGTTGATCTCGAGCCGCAGCGCGTTCTTGCGCCCGGCCGCCATCCGGGTCGCCTCGAAGGAGGCCAGGGCGCCGGACGCGAGACGGCCGGTGAACAGGGCCGCGTCGTCGACGGTGACCGTCCCGCGCACGGCACGGTCGGCGGATCCGGAGAGCCCGGCGCCCGGACCCGCGAGCACGGGCCGCTCGCGGACGAACGTCTCACTCATCGCCGACACCCCGACCAGCGGCTCACCGGCGAGGTACTGCGCGAGGTCGACGATGTGCGCCCCGAGGTCGCCCAGCGCGCCGGACCCGGCGTGCTCACGCTTGAGCCGCCAGGTCAGCGGCGACTCGGGGTCGACGAGCCAGTCCTGGAGATAGGTGGCCCGGACGTGCCGCAGGGCGCCCAGCCTTCCCTCCTCGATCATCCTGCGGGCGAAAGTGAGGGCGGGGACCTTGCGGTAGTTGAAGCCCACGATCGCCACCTGGCCGCGCGCTGCGGCGCGTTCGGCGGCCTCGACCATGGCCTCCGCCTCGGCGACCGTGTTGGCGAGCGGCTTCTCGCAGAGCACGTGCTTGCCCGCCTCGAGCGCGGCGATGGCGATCTCCGCATGGCTGTCGCCGGGTGTGCAGATGTCGACCAGCTGCACGTCGTCCCGGGCGATGAGCGCACGCCAGTCGGTCTCCGCCGCCGCCCAGCCGTGCCGGGCGGCGGCGGCCTCGACGGCCGTACGGTCGCGTCCGCAGATCGCGGCGAGAGCCGGTCTCACCGGCAGGTCGAAGACGTGTCCCGCGGTGCGCCACCCCTGCGAGTGGGCGGCCCCCATGAACGCGTATCCGACCATGCCGACCCCGAGCGTCGCCGTCGGTGGCGGCGCTCCGGTCTCCTGCTCCGTCTCTTCCCTACGGGCCATGCGGACTTCCTCCTCGTCGGTGGTTCGGTGGCGGCGGTGGTGCGGGATCAGCTGAAGCCCGTCGGCAGGTACTGGTCGATGTTCTCCTTCGTGACCACGGCGGAGTACAGCGTGAGCGAGGTCGGGATCTCCATCTCGGAGAGGCCGGCGACACCCTTGTTCTGGCCGAGCGCACGGGCCAGGTCGATCGCGGAGGCGGCCATGGTCGGCGGGTAGAGCACGGTGGCCTTCAGGACGCTGTTGTCGGCCTTGATCGCGTCCATCGCGGACTTGGCGCCGGCGCCGCCGACCATGATGAACTCGTCGCGGCCGGCCTGCTGGATGGCTCGCAGCGCGCCCACGCCCTGGTCGTCGTCGTGGTTCCAGAGGGCGTCGAACTTCTTCTGCGCCTGCAGCAGCTGCGCCATCTTCGCCTGGCCCGACTCCACGGTGAAATCGGCCGCCTGACGGGCCACCAGCTTCACGTTGGGGTAGTTCTTGAGGGCGTCGGCGAAGCCCTGGCTGCGCTGCTTGGTGAGCTCCAGGGCGTCGATGCCCGCGAGCTCGACGACCTTGGCGCCCTGCTTGTCCTTGAGCTGTTCGCCGATGTAGTGGCCGGCGTTGAGGCCCATGCCGTAGTTGTCTCCGCCGACCCAGCAGCGGTAGGCCTGCGGCGAGGCGAAGATGCGGTCGAGGTTGACGACGGGGATACCCGCCTTCATGGCCTCCAGGCCGACCTGGGTGAGGGCCTTGCCGTCGGCGGGGAGGACGACGAGGACGTCGACCTTCTTGTTGATGAGGGTCTTGACCTGGCCGATCTGGGTGGCCGTGTCGTTGGAGCCCTCGGTGATCTCCAGGGTCACCTCGGAGTACTTCTCGGCCCGCGACTTGGCGTTGACGTTGATGGCGTTGAGCCACCCGTGGTCGGCCTGAGGGCCGGCGAAGCCGATGGTGACGGGTGTCCCCGGCTTGTCGTCGGCGGCGGGCTGGTTGCTCTGGGCGACCGCCTTCTCCTTGGGCTCGTTGCTGGTGCAGGCGGTGAGGAAGGCTCCCGCGGAGACGGCCGCGGTGCCGAAGAGCAGTCCTCTGCGGCTGGTTTCTGGCATGGCTGTCGAACCCTTCATCCGGTGCGGTGTGTACGGAACAGCAGGTGGGTGATCAGTGCTCTGTCATGAGAGACGTGCTCAGGTCTCGCCGCCGCGCAGGGTCCGGCTCTGGACGAGGACGGCGGCGACGATGATGGCGCCCTTGGCGATCTGCTGGACGTCGCTCTGCAGGTTGTTGAGCGCGAAGATGTTGGTGATCGTGGTGAACACCAGGACCCCGAGCACCGATCCGACGATGGTGCCCCGGCCGCCGCTCAGGAGGGTGCCGCCGATGATCGCGGCGGCGATGGCGTCGAGCTCGTAGAGATTGCCGTTGGTGTTCTGGCCCGATCCGGACAGGATCACCAGCATGAATGCGGCGATGCCGCAGCACAGGCCGGACATCAGGTAGAGGTAGAGGCGCTGGCGGCGTACGTCGATGCCGGCGAGCCGTGCCGCTTCCGCGTTGCCGCCGACGGCGACCGTGCGGCGTCCGAACGTCGTCCGGTTCAGGATCAGCCAGCCCGCCACGATCACCGCGGCGAAGATGAGGACCAGGGGCGGGATACCCAGGACGTAGGTTTTGGGAAGCCCCAGGTCCAGCACCGACTGGACGGTGACGATCTGCGTCTTGCCATCGGTGAGCAGCAGGGCCAGGCCGCGCGCCGAGGCGAGCATGGCGAGCGTCGCGATGAACGGGACCAGGCGACCGTAGGCGATCAGCAGTCCGTTGACCAGACCGGCGGCTAGTCCGACGACCACGGCTGTGAACAGGATGCCGACGAAGCCGTACTCCTGGGTGGCGAGTGTCGTCGCCCAGACGGAGGCGAGGGCCACCATCGCGCCGACCGACAGGTCGATGCCCCCACTGATGATCACGAAGGTGACGCCGACGGTGACGACCCCGATGACGGACGACTGCGTCAGGATCAGCTGGAGGTTCCCGGTGTCCAGGAACGCGTCCGGTTCGGTGAAACCGCCGACGGCGATGAGTACGGCGAGGACGCCGAGCAGTGACAGGTTCCGGACATCGGCGCGCAGGCCGAGTGCGCGCAGGCCACCGCCCCGCTTCGAGGGCGGCGCGGTCGCGGGACCGGCGACGGCCCCCTTCTCCGGCCCGTGGTGCTGCGCCGACGGTGCGGGCTGTGTCATGACGTCGGGCTCCCTTCCATGACGAGGTCGAGTACACGGTGCTCGTCGAGCTCCCTGGCATCGGCCGTGTGTACGACACGGCCCTCCCGGAGCACCAGCACCCGGTCGGCGAGGCCCAGCACTTCGGGCACTTCGCTGGAGACGAGCAGAACGGCGAGGCCTTCGTCGGCCAGCCGGCGGATCACGGCGTAGAGCTCGGCGCGAGCGCCGACGTCGACGCCGCGGGTCGGTTCGTCGAGCAGCAGGACCTTGCACCCGCGGAGCAGCCACCGGGCGAGTACCGCCTTCTGCTGGTTGCCGCCCGACAGGGTGCGCACCGCCGCGTCGGGGTTGTCCGGCCGCAGGGAGAGTTCCCGGGTCGCCGCCCTCGCCGCCTTGCGCTCCTCGCCCCGGTCGATCCAGCCGACGCGGGCGAAGCGGGAGAGCGAGGAGACGGAGACGTTGCGGGTGACCGATTCGGTCAGCAGCAGGGCCTGGGCCTTGCGTTCCTCGGGCGCCAGGCCGATGCCCGCCGCCACCGCGGCCCGTACGCTGCCGGGCCGCAGCGGCGTGCCGGAGACCAGGACCCGGCCCGAGGACGGCTTGCGGGCGCCGTAGACGGTCTCCAGGATCTCGGAGCGCCCCGAGCCCACGAGCCCGGCCAGACCGACGATCTCGCCGGGCCGCAGCTCCAGGTCCACCGGTTCGAACTCGCCCTCGCGGCTGAGGCCTTCGACCTTCAGGACGGGATCGTCGGCAGTGTGCGCGGTGCCGGGCGCAGGCCGCTCGGGGAAGACGTACTCCAGATTGCGGCCGGTCATCATGGCAACGATGTCGCGCGTGGGGGTGGATTTGGCCGGGAGGCCGACGGCGACGGCCCTGCCGTCCTTGAGCACGGTCACGCGGTCCCCGATGCGGCGGATCTCCTCCAGCCGGTGGGAGATGTACACGACGGCCACGCCTTCGGCGGTGAGGCTGTCGACGATGCGGAAGAGGTTGTCGACCTCGTCGGGGTCGAGCGCAGCGGACGGCTCGTCCATCACGATGAGGCGTACGTCGTGGGAGAGCGCCCGGGCCATGGAGACGATCTGCTGGTGTGCCGCCGAGAGATCGCCGACCGCGCGGGCCGGGTCGATCTCCGGGTGCCCGAGCCGCTTCAGGAGCGCGGCCGCCATGGTGCGGCCCTCACGGGTGCGGACGACGAAGCCGGCGCTGGTGGGCTCGTGGCCGAGGAAGACGTTCTCGGCGACCGACAGCCCCTCGACCAGGTCGAGTTCCTGGTAGATGGTGGCGATGCCCAGGCGCATCGCGGTGATCGGCGAGGAGAGCTGGACCGGCTCACCGCTCCAGGTGATCGCGCCGTCGTCGGGCTGGTGGGCCCCGGCCAGCACCTTGATCAGGGTGGACTTTCCGGCACCGTTCTGGCCGAGGAGGCAGTGGACTTCGCCGGCCTGGACCTTGAGGTCGACGCCGTCGAGGGCGCGGACTCCGGGGAACGACTTGGTGATGCCGGACATGGTGAGCAGGGGTGGTTCTGGTGCCATGACGATTCCCCTCGGCGAATGGGGTCTCCCCTGCTCGGACGAGCCGAGCGCCCGGGGAGGGCCGGTGAGCGGGCAGGGGCGCAGTGCCGGCGGTGCCGTACTGCTGACGGGAGTAGCTGCGTGGTGCGGGCGTGCCGTGCTGCCGTGCGTGGTGCCGGTGGTGCGGGCCGTGCGTGGTGCCGGTGGTGCGGGCCGTGCGTGGTGCCGGTGGTGCGGGCGGTACTTGTGGTGCGTGCCGCGCCTGGTGCCGGTGGTACTGGTGGTACTGGTGGTACTGGTGGTGCGTACCGCGCCTGGTGCGAACCGCGCTCGTGGTGAGCGCCGTACGTGGTGCGGGCCGTGCGAGGTGAGCGCCGTACGTGGTGCGGGCCGTGCGTGGCCGGGTCGGCCACTGCCGTTCGGGTCGTGCGGGCGGTGCGGACCCGGCTCCGGCCGGGCTGCTACTGCGGTGGCCGCTGGACGTCTGCCTTCCAGCACACCGGCTCCGGCATCAGGCCGGAGAGAACAGGTGGTCGCTGATGAGCCTGGCCGCGCCGGTCACCCCGGCCACGGGCCCCAGTTCACCGAGAACGATGGGGAGGTTGCCGGTGGCCAGCGGCAGGGACTGCCGGTAGACCTGGGTGCGGACGCTGGCCAGGAGGTTGTGGCCGAGGCCGGTCACCCCGCCGCCGATCACGACGAGGCCGGGATTGAAGAAGCTGACGAGTCCCGCGATGACCTGGCCGACCCGGTTGCCGCCCTCGCGGATCAGGTCGAGCGCGGTGGGATCGCCCGCCGCGGCGGCGGCCGCCACGTCGACGGCCGTGAGCCTGCCGGCCGAGTCCAGACGGGCCGCCAGCTCGGCGGACAGTCCGGCGCGGGCCGCGTCCTCGGCGTCACGGGCCAGGGCCGCGCCGCTGAAGTGGGCTTCCAGACAGCCGCGGTTGCCGCAGGCGCAGGCGCGCCCGTCGGGTTCCACCTGGATGTGGCCGATGTCCCCGGCGCTGCCCGTCGTGCCGCGGTAGACCTCGCCGCCCACGACGATGCCGCAGCCGATACCCGTGCCGATCTTGATGCACAGGAAGTCGGCCACGGAACGGGCCACACCCGCGTGCTGCTCCCCCATCGCCATCAGGTTCACGTCGTTGTCGACCATGACGGGGCAGCCGAGTTCCTGGCTCAGCGCCTCGCGGACCGGGAAACCGTCCCAGCCCGGCATGATCGGCGGTGCGACCGGCACACCTTCGGGGAAGCGGACCGGTCCGGGCACTCCGATGCCGGCGCCGTCGAACCCCTCGGCGAGCCCGGAGGCCCGGAGCTTGGCGGCCATGGACAGCACCTGCTCGAAGATGGCGACGGGACCCTCGCGTACGTCCATCGGGTGGTTGAGGTGTCCGAGGACCTCCAGCTCCGCGTTGGTGACGGCGACGTCCACGGACGTCGCGCCGATGTCGACCCCGAGGAAGCGCAGTTCGGGGGCGAGCCTGATGTTGTGGGATCGGCGTCCGCCGCGCGAGGCGGCGAGTCCGTCGGCCACGACGAGCCCGGTCTCCAGGAGCCGGTCCACCTCGACCGCGAGCTTGGAGCGCGAGAGGTCGACCTGGTCACCCAGCTGTGCACGGGAGTTGGGACCCCCGTCCCGCAACAGCCGGAGCAGCCGCGCCTGGTGCGTGTTCGCGGGTCGTGCCGTCATACGTCTCACGCGTCCCTCCCCGCCACATCGGCCAGTCCGTCGGGCTTTCGAGGGGAACGTAGCAGCGGTTTACCCGAGTGGGAAGAAGTTGCGCACGAATCAGCTCCAACTTTCTCCACACTCAGGACAAAGATGCGGCCGCGAAGGGTCCGGCCCACGCGAACCGGCCGTTTCCGCGCGGACGAGGACGGCCCGGGGCACACCACGCGACGAAGGCCGGGGCTAGGGGCCCCGGCCTTCGCCGACGTGCGGTGAGCGCTGCGGTCAGGCCTGCTCGCGGCGGTGATAGGTCTGCCGGGTGTGCTCGGTGTGGGCCCGCATGACCTCGGTCGCCCGCTGTTCGTCCCGGTCGGCGATCGCGGCGATGAGGGCGCGGTGCTCGATCCAGGACTGGGTGCCGCGCTGGCGGGCCACCGGCGTGTAGTACCAGCGGACGCGGCGGTCCACCTGCGCCGCGAGCTCGGACAGGACGACGTTGCCCGCCAGTTCCATGACCTTCGCGTGGAACGCGGCGTTCGTGGCGACGGCGAGGTCCACGTCGTCGGCGGCGACGGCGCGCTCGCCCTGGGAGCAGAGCTCCTCCAGGGCCTCGATGCCGGGACGCCCGGAGTGGGCGGCGGCGAGCCTGGCGGCCTCGGCTTCCAGCAGCGTACGCACCGAGAGGAGCTGGTCGGCCTCCTCCTCGGTGGGCTCGTGGACGAACGCCCCCTGCGCGGGACGCAGATCGACCCAGCCCTCGGTGTTAAGCCGTTGCAGCGCCTCGCGCACGGGCTGCCGCGAGACGCCCAGGTGCCCGGCCAGTTCGCTCTCCACGAGGTGCTGGCCGGGCCTGAGTGCGCGCGTGGTGATCAGCTCGAGGAGCGCCTCGTAGACGCGCTCGCGCAGTGGTCCGGGGCGTTCCAGCCTCGGCACCGTTCCTTGCGGCAGTCCTGCGGACAACATCGCGGTCCCCCTCCGGGCGCCCGGGCAGCCATTGCCTATCGTCTACAGTCTACCGAGAACAATGCCTGCGCGGGGGGATCAAGGGCAGCGGATGACCTGACCCGCGTACGAGAGATTGCCTCCGAAGCCGAAGAGCAGGACCGGCGCCCCGCTCTCCACCTCTCCCCGTTCCACCAGTTTGGACAGGGCCATCGGGATCGAGGCGGCGGAGGTGTTGCCCGAGTCCACGACGTCCTTGGCGATGACAGCGTTGACGGCGCCGATCTTCCGGGCGACGGGCTCGATGATCCTCAGGTTGGCCTGGTGCAGGACCACCGCGGCCAGTTCCTCGGGCGTCACCCCGGCGCGCTCGCAGACCTTGCGGGCGATCGGAGGCAGTTGCGTGGTCGCCCAGCGGTAGACGGACTGGCCCTCCTGGGCGAACCGCGGAGGCGTGCCCTCGATGCGCACGGCGTTGCCCATCTCCGGCACGGATCCCCACAGGACGGGCCCGATCCCGGGCCGGTCACCCGCGTCGGGGTCGGCGGTCACGACCGCGGCCCCCGCGCCGTCGCCCATCAGGACGCAGGTGGAGCGGTCGGTCCAGTCGACGATGTCGCCCATCTTGTCGGCACCGATGACGAGGACGCGTTCGGCGGCGCCGGCCCGGATCGCGTGGTCGGCGGTGGCGAGCGCGTGGGTGAAGCCGGAGCAGACCACGTTGATGTCCATCACCGCGGGCGATCCCAGGCCCAGCCGCGCGGCGACCCGGGCGGACATGCTCGGCGAACGGTCGATCGCGGTGGAGGTGGCGACGAGGACCATGTCGATGTCCGCCGGCAGCAGCCCCGCCGCGGCCAGCGCCTTGGCCGCCGCGTGCGCGGCCAGCTCGTCCACGGGCTCGTCGGGGCCGCCCACGTGCCGGGTCCTGATGCCGACCCGGCTGGTGATCCACTCGTCACTGGTGTCGACCATCGCCGCGAGGTCCTGGTTGGTGAGGACCTTGGCGGGCTGGTAGTGGCCGAGCGCCACGACACGTGAGCCGGTCATGTACGGGTTCCCCTCGCTACGTCTGGCAGGAACTGTCCAGTCTTGGTTGCTACCGACCGGTACAGGGGCACGTGATCCCACAGGATTACGGCCCCGGGGTTGGAGCGTCTCGAACAGCCCACCGGGAACTCGCACCGACACACCGTCGGCATACCGGAATCACGGACGGAGCGGGCACTCGCCGTCACGAGTATTGACCCTCTCCAATCACATACTGTAGACAATATTCTGTCGACTTGACACCCTCGCTCGGTCCTCTCACCGAACGGAGAGCCCCGTGAAAGTCGCAGTTGTCGGTGCCGGAGCCATCGGCGCCTATGTCGGGGCCGCGCTCCACCGCGCAGGCGCCGAGGTCCACCTCATCGCCCGGGGCCCGCACCTCGCGGCCATGCGCCGCGACGGCGTGCGCGTGCTCAGCCCACGCGGTGACTTCACCGCACGTCCCGCAGCGACCGACGACCCATCGGGAGTCGGCCCCGTCGACTACGTGTTCCTCGGGCTGAAGGCCAACTCGTACGCCGCCTCCGGCCCGCTCGTGCACCCGCTGATGCACAAGGACACCGCGGTCATAGCCGCCCAGAACGGCATCCCCTGGTGGTACTTCCACGGCCTGGCGGGCCCCTACACCGGACGGCGCCTCGACAGCGTCGACCCGGCGGGCTCGGTCAGCGCCACCCTCCCGCCCGAACGCGCCATCGGATGCGTCGTCTACGCCGCCACCGAGATCGAGGCTCCGGGCGTCGTGCGCCACCTCGAAGGCACCCGGTTCTCCATCGGCGAACCGGACCTGACGGTGTCGGACCGCTGCATGGCCTTCAGCGAGGCCATGGTCGCGGGCGGGCTCAAGTGCCCCGTGGAGCCCGATCTCCGCAAGGACATCTGGATCAAACTGCTCGGCAACATCTCCTTCAACCCGATCAGCGCGCTGGCCCGCGCCACCATGGGCCAGATCTGCCGCCATCCGGACACCCGGGCGCTCGTGGAGTCGATGATGCGCGAGACCCTCGACGTCGCGGCGGCCGTCGGCTGCCGGCCCGAGATCTCCGTGGAGCGGCGCATCGCCGGCGCCGAGCGTGTCGGCGACCACAAGACCTCCACCCTCCAGGACCTGGAGAAGGGCAAACCCCTCGAACTCGACGTGCTGCTCGCGGCCGTCGTCGAGCTGGCCGAGCTGGCCGGAACGCCCGTACCGACGCTGCGCGCCGTGCACGCGCTCGCGGATCTCCTCGCGACCACCTCCTCCGCCCCAGCAGGGAGCGCACCATGACCAGCGACCGCACAGGCGGCAGGAAACCCGGCGGAAAGCGCGGGGGCCGGCAGCCGAAGACGTACGAACGCCTCACCCACCCCCTCGTCCGCTCCGATGACGGCGTGCTGCGCCGCGCGAGCTGGGACGAGGCCCTGACCAGGGCGGCGGAGGGCTTCCGGCGCACCCGGGACGCCTACGGACCCGATGCCTTCGCGATGCTGTCCTGCGCACGCGCCACGAACGAGATGAACTACGTGGCGCAGAAGTTCACCCGGGTCGTGATGGGCACGAACAACGTGGACTCGTGCAACCGGACGTGCCATGCGCCGAGCGTGGCCGGGCTCTCCGCCGCCTTCGGTTCCGGCGGAGGCACCTCGTCCTACGAGGAGGTGGAGCACACCGACCTGATCGTGATGTGGGGCTCCAACGCCCGCTTCGCACACCCGATCTTCTTCCAGCACGTGCTGAAGGGCATCCGCAACGGGGCCCGCATGCACGCCGTCGACCCGCGCCGCACCTCGACCGCCGAGTGGGCGGAGAGCTGGCTCGGCCTCGACGTCGGCACCGACATCCCGCTGGCCCACGCCATCGGCCGCGAGATCATCCACGCCGGGCTGGTCAACCGCGCCTTCGTCGACCGCGCGACCAGTGGATACGAGGAGTACGCGGCCCTCGTCGAACCCTGGACACTGAGCGCCGCCGAGAAGGTCACCGGGGTCCCGGCCGAGGCGATCCGCGACCTCGCCCACGCCTATGCCACGGCCGAACGGGCCCAGCTCTGCTGGACCTTGGGAATCACCGAGCACCACAACGGCACCGACAACGTCCGCGCGCTGATCAACCTCAGCCTGCTCACCGGCCATGTCGGACGCTACGGCTCCGGGGTCCAGCCCCTGCGCGGACAGAACAACGTGCAGGGCGGCGGCGACATGGGAGCCATCCCCAACCGGCTGCCCGGCTTCCAGGACATCCTCGACCCGCCCGTACGGCGCAAGTTCGAGCTGTCCTGGGACACCGTCATCCAGCCGAGGTACGGCAAGACGCTGACCGAGATGTTCGAGGCGATGGAGACCGGTGATCTGCGGGCGGTGTACTGCATCGGGGAGAACCCCGCGCAGTCGGAGGCCGACAGCGACCAGGCGGTCCGGCGGCTGCGGGCCCTGGACCACCTCGTGGTGCAGGACATCTTCCTGACGAAGACCGCCGAACTGGCCGACGTCGTCCTGCCGGCCACGGCCGCCTGGGCCGAGACCGACGGCACCACCACCAACAGCGAGCGCCGGGTGCAGCGGGTCCGCGCCGCGCTCACCCCGCCGGGCGAGGCCCGCGAGGACATCGACATCATCTGCGCGATGGCCGGACGCCTGGGCCACGACTGGAAGTTCGAGGATGCCGAGACCGTCTGGAACGAGCTGCGCTCCCTGTCCCCCGACCACTTCGGCATGACGTACGAGCGGCTCGCCGAGCACCAGGGCCTCCAGTGGCCGTGCCCCGACACGGAGAAGCTGCCGTCGGGCTTCCTGCACGCGAGGCTCTGGGAGACCGATCCGGAGCGGCGCGGCCGGGCCGCCCCGTTCGGCCTGGTGCAGCACGACCCGCCGGTCGATCTCACCGACGAGGTCTACCCGCTGCGGCTGACCACGGGACGGCGCCTCGACTCGTACAACACGGGTGTGCAGAGCGGGAGTTATGCCTCTCCGCTGCGCCGTGGCGAGTACATCGAGCTCTGCCCGGAGGACGCGGCGGCCTACGGCGTCGAGCGCGGCGAGGAGGTGCGGGTCTCGTCACGCCGGGGCAGCGTCACCGCTCCGGTGTGGATCGACCCGGCGCTGCGCCCCGGCCTGGCGTTCATGACCATGCACTTCCCCGACGAGGTCGACACGAACCAGCTGACCATCGAGGCGAACTGCCCGATCGCGGGCACCGCCGAGTTCAAGGCCTCCGCCGTACGGATAGAGAAGCTGGTGCCCGCATGGACCTGAGGTACACCGACGCCGTCCCCTCCGACGCCGAACGCGAGGCGGTCGACGCCCTGTTGGGGCCACCGCCGTCCGGCTGGGAGGGCGGCGCCGAGCGGACGGACGAGGACCTGCGCTGGGCGAAGGGTGGCGCGTCCGCCGCCAGGGACCGGCGCGACCAGCTGCTGCCGGCGCTGCACACGGTGAACGACCGCGTGGGCTGGATCAGTGAGGGCGCGCTGAACTACATCTGCCGACGGCTGACGGTGCCGCCCGCCGAGGCCTACGGCGTGGCGACGTTCTACGCCATGTTCTCGGTACGCCCCCGGCCTGCGAAGGTGCTCCACGTCTGCACGGACCTGGCCTGCGCGGCCCGCGGATCGGCGGCCGTGTGCACGGACCTGACCGACCGGCTGGGTCCGCCGGGCACCCCGGCCGAGGGTGCGGTCTGGCAGGAGAGCCCCTGCCTGGGGCTGTGCGAACGGGCACCGGCGGCGCTGCTCCTGCAGGCCGGCGCGGAGCCTTCCGGCGCAGAGCCTTCCGGCGCAGACGGAAACACAGACGCAGGCTCCGGCTCCGGCTCCGGCTCCGGCGAAACCTTCCGCCACAGCGCCGTGGTCGCCCCCGCCACCGCATCCGCCCTGGTCGCCGCGGCACGCTCACCCCTGGACGCGCCCGCGGAGCCCTCCCCCGCCGCCGCGGTGCCCCAGGCCGGGGACCCCGCCCTCGTCCTCCTCAGGCGCGTCGGCACCGTGGACCCCGCTTCCCTGGACGACTACCGCGCCGCCGGCGGCTACTCCGCCCTGCGCCGCGCCTTCGCGCTCGGTCCGGCCGGAGTGATCCGCGAGGTACTCGACGCCGGGCTCGTGGGCCGGGGCGGTGCCGCGTTCCCCACCGGACGCAAGTGGCAGGCCACCGCCCAGCAGGCGGACGGCCCGCACTACCTGGTGTGCAACGCGGACGAGAGCGAGCCCGGCACCTTCAAGGACCGGGTGCTGATGGAGGGCGACCCGTACGCCCTGATCGAGGCCATGACGGTCGCCGGGTACGCCATCGGCGCCCGGCAGGGCTACATCTACCTGCGCGGTGAGTACCCCCGCGCCCATGAACGGCTCGCCCACGCGCTGACCTCCGCCCGCACCCGGGGACTGCTCGGCCCCGACGTGCTCGGGCAGGGCTACGCCTTCGACATCGAGATCCGGCGGGGAGCGGGTGCCTACATCTGCGGCGAGGAGACCGCGATCTTCAACTCGATCGAGGGACAGCGCGGTGAGCCGCGCTCCAAGCCGCCCTTCCCCGTGGAGAAGGGCCTCTTCGGCAAGCCGACCGCGGTCAACAACGTCGAGACGCTCGTGAACGTGCTGCCGATCCTGGAACACGGGGCCGCCGCCTACGCGGCGACGGGGACGGAGACGTCCACCGGGACCAAGCTGTTCTGCGTCTCCGGACAGGTGGCCCGCCCCGGCGTCTACGAACTGCCCTTCGGCGCGAACCTCAGGGACCTGCTCGACCTCGCGGGGCCGCCCGAACGCCTGCGGGCCGTGCTGCTCGGCGGCGCGGCGGGCGGCTTCGTGCGCCCCGACGAACTGGACGTCCCGCTCACGTTCGAGGGAACGCGCGCCGCGGGGACGACACTCGGTTCGGGTGTCGTCCTGGTCCTGGACGACACGGTGGAACTCCCCCGTGTGCTCCTGCGCATCGCGGAGTTCTTCCGCGACGAGTCGTGCGGCCAGTGCGTGCCCTGCCGGGTGGGCACGGTGCGGCAGGAGGAGGCCCTGCACCGGATCGTGGACCGGACGGGCGCGGCCGCCGCCGAGGACATCGCGCTCATGCGGGAGGTGGGGCAGGCCATGCGGGACGCCTCGATCTGCGGTCTGGGCCAGACCGCGTGGAACGCCGTGGAATCCGCCATCGACCGTCTGGGGGTCTACAAGTGACCGCTGTCCCGCTCCAGCCGCCGCGCCGGCTCGTCTCGTTCACGCTGGACGGCGAGGAGAGCCGTGTCCCCGAGGGCTCGACGATCCTCGACGCCTGCCGGTCGGCCGGCACCGACATCCCGACCCTGTGCCAGGGGGACACGCTCACACCGAAGAACGCGTGCCGGGTGTGCGTCGTCGAGGTGGAGGGCGCCCGCACGCTCGCTCCCGCCTGCTCCCGGCGGGCCGAGCCAGGGATGACGGTCCGTACGGACACCGAGCGCGCGAAGCACAGCCGCAAGGTGGTCCTGGAACTGCTGGCCTCCTCGACCGACCTGTCGACGACCCCCCGGGCCGCCGAGTGGATCAAGGAGTACGAGGCGAAGCCCGACCGCTTCGGCGAGGACGCCGCCCGGGTGGACGAACAGCCCAAGATCGACAACGACCTGTACGTCCGCGACTACGACAAGTGCATCCTCTGCTACAAGTGCGTCGACGCCTGTGGCGAGCAGTGGCAGAACACCTTCGCGATCGCCGTCTCGGGCCGCGGTTTCGACGCACGCATCTCCACGGAGCACGATGCCGCGCTCCCCGATTCGGCCTGCGTCTTCTGCGGGAACTGCATCGAGGTGTGCCCCACGGGGGCCCTCTCGTTCAGCACGGAGTTCGGCATGCGGGCGGCGGGGACGTGGGACGAACCCGCCCAGACGCAGACCACGACCGTCTGCGCGTACTGCGGTGTGGGCTGCAACGTGACCCTCCACGTGCAGGACAACGAGATCGTCAAGGTCACCTCGCCGCACGACAACCCGGTGACGCATGGCAACCTCTGTATCAAGGGCCGGTTCGGCTTCCAACACGTACAGAATCGGGATTGACGGCTATGGGACGGGTCACCGAGCGTCGCCGCATCATCCGCATCCGGGACGGGGCGGTCACGACCCGCCCCGACACCCTCGTCGCCGAGGAGCCCCTGGAGATCCGGCTGAACGGCAAGCCCCTCGCCATCACCATGCGCACCCCGGGCGACGACTTCGCCCTCGCGGCGGGGTTCCTGGTGAGCGAGGGCGTGATCGGCGAGGGCTCCGAGGTGCAGTCGATCGTGTACTGCGCCGGGGCGACGGCCGACGGTGTGAACACGTACAACGTGGTGGACGTGAAGCTGGCGCCCGGCGTCCCGGTCCCCGACATCGCGCTGGAACGCAACGTGTACACCACGTCGTCGTGCGGCCTGTGCGGCAAGGCCAGCCTCGACGCGGTCCGCACCACGACCCGCCATCCCGTCTCCGACACTCCCCCGGTCCGGGTGACACCCGAACTGCTCTCCGCTCTCCCCGACCGGCTGCGCGAGGCGCAGCGGGTGTTCGACCGGACCGGGGGCCTGCACGCCGCGGCGCTGTTCTCACCGGAGGGCGAACTGCTGGACATCAGGGAGGACGTCGGCCGGCACAACGCGGTCGACAAGCTCGTCGGGCGCGCCCTCACGGACGGCCGGCTGCCGCTCTCCAGGGCGATCCTGCTGGTGTCGGGCCGCGCGTCCTTCGAGCTGGCGCAGAAGGCGGTGATGGCGGGGATCCCGATGCTGGTGGCGGTCTCGGCGCCGTCGTCGCTGGCCGTGGATCTCGCGGCCGAGACCGGACTGACCCTCGTCGGTTTCCTGCGGGGGAAGTCCATGAACGTGTACGCGGGTGACCACCGCATCGCCCTCGGGGCGGCGGTGGGCCAGGGCTGACGGGCCCACCCGCTGCACGGGGCAGGGGTCCGGCCGACGGGGAGCGCCCCCTGCGCCGGCCGGGCCCTCTCCCCCCGGGTCAGCCCACCGGCACGGGCTGCCGCGGCACGGCCACGTCGTCCGGAAGCGGATCGCGGGAGCGGCGCTTCGCGATGACCGCGCAGACCATGAGCTGCATCTGGTGGAAGAGCATCAGCGGCAGCACGGCGAGGCTCGCGTGCGCGCCGAACAGGACGCTGGCCATGGGCAGGCCCGCGGCGAGGCTCTTCTTCGATCCGGCGAACTGGATGGCGATGGCGTCCTCGCGCCCGAATCCCAGCCGCTTGGCGCCGCGCCCGCTGATCGTGAGCATCAGGGCGAGCAGGACGGCCTCCGCGGCGAGGAGCCCTCCGAGCCGCAGCGGGGTGACCTGGTGCCAGATTCCGGCCACCATGCCCTCGCTGAACGCCGTGTAGACGACGAGCAGGATCGAGCCGCGGTCGACGAGGCCGAGGATCTTGCGGTGCCGGCCGAGGAAGCCTCCGATCCAGCGTCGCAGCACCTGCCCGGCGAGGAAGGGCGCCAGCAGCTGGAGGACGATCTTCACCAGTGAGTCCAGGGAGAAACCTCCCCCGGTGCCGCCGAGCAGCACGGCTGCCAGCAGCGGCGTCAGCAGGATCCCGGCGAGGCTGGAGAACGAGCCCGCGCAGATGGCGGCCGGCACGTTGCCGCGGGCCATCGAGGTGAAGGCGATCGACGACTGGATGGTCGAGGGCACCAGGCACAGGAAGAGGAACCCTTCCTGGAGCTGCGGGGTCAGCACGTAGGGCACGAGCGCGTGGCCCGCGAGCCCCAGCAGCGGGAAGACCACGAAGGTGCAGGCCAGGACGGTGAGGTGGAGCCGCCAGTGCTTGAGCCCGTCGACCGCCTCCGCGGTCGAGAGGCGCGCTCCGTAGAGGAAGAAGAGCAGGGCCACCGCCCCGGTCGACGCACCGCCCGCCACGTCAGCGCCCGTGCCCGAGGCGGGCAGCAGTGCCGCGAGGACCACCGTGCCGACCAGCGCCAGTATGTAGGGATCGACCGGCAGCCAGGCCGGTGGCGCGGGGATACGGCGGCTGGTGCGGCGGTTCATGTACTCGGTGCCCTCTCGATGGAATCGTGGCCTCCCCATCCTGCTCCTCATACGGGAAATCGGGAATCCGGTATACCGAACTGACTGTCATCACGATTCTCGATAACCTCGCCCCATGTACGACCCCGTCCAGCTCCGTACCTTCCTCGCCGTGGCGCAGACCCTGAGCTTCACCCGGGCGGCCCGCAGACTCGGTGTCCGGCAGTCCACGGTGAGCCAGCACGTGCGCCGCCTGGAGTCGGAGACCGGGCGTCAGCTGTTCAGCCGTGACACGCACCGGGTCGATCTGACCCAGGACGGCGAGGCCATGCTGGGATTCGCGCGGACCATCCTGCAGGCCAACGAGCGGGCGGCGGCGTTCTTCACCGGGACCCGGCTGGGCGGGCGGCTGCGGTTCGGGGCGTCCGAGGACTTCGTGCTCACGGAGCTGCCGGAGATCCTGGAGTCCTTCCGCCGTGAGCACCCCGACGTGGAGCTGGAACTGACGGTGGAGCTGTCCGGGACGCTGCACCGTCAGCTCGCGGCGGGCCGGCTCGACCTGGTCCTCGCCAAGCGCCGCGCCGGTGACACCCACGGGGAGCTCGTCCGCCACGACACCCTCGCATGGATCGGCGCACCGCGGCTGCGCGTCGACCCCGACCGCCCGGTGCCGCTGATCGCCTTCCCGCCGCCCGGCATCACCCGGGCCCGCGCCCTCGAGGTGCTGGAGGAGCACGGCAGGTCCTGGCGCTTCGCGTGCACGAGCGCAAGCCTGAGCGCGCTCGTGGCGGCGGCGCGCGCGGGGCTCGGGGTCATGGCGCACACGCGCGGGCTCATCCCCCCGGGGCTCGCCCCCGTGCCGGCGAGGGCGGGACTGCCGGAGCTCGGAGATGTCGATTTCGTGCTGCTGCACGGGCGGCGCGGAGGCGCCGCCCAGGGGGCGGCCGACGCCCTCGCGGCCGCGATCCTGGCCAGTGGCGACCGGCTGCACCGGAGTCCGGGGGACCCCGGGCAGCCCGGACCGGCGTAAGTGGCGCGTACAGATTCCGTGGAGATTCCCGCCCGAGCCACTTACCACTCGCCCGGATGTCCGCCCGAGCCCGGCCCATCTGGCCCGATTTACGCGGTAGGCCTGGCCGGATGCGGCGATTTCAGGGGACTTCGGACCCTCCCGCCGCCCGGCCCGGTGGGGTAGCGTCGCGGCGCCGTGCGGAGCGCCACAAGGAGCAGGTCATTGCGCGAGTTCACCGTCCCCCCCATGGCCGCTGCCCCTCAAGTCGGCGGTCTTGCCGACACCGTCTTCGATTTCGCCGAAGAGGACCCCCAGCGGACGGCCCTCGGGCGCAAGGACGCGGAGGGGCACTGGCACGAGGTGTCGGCCGCCGCGTTCCGCGACGAGGTGCTCGCCCTGGCGAAGGGGCTGATCGCCCAGGGCATCCGCTTCGGCGATCGGGTCGCCCTCATGTCGCGTACACGCTACGAGTGGACCCTGTTCGACTTCGCGCTCTGGACCGTGGGGGCGCAGTCGGTGCCGGTCTACCCGACGTCGTCGGCCGAACAGGTGCTGTGGATGCTCCACGACGCCGAGGTCGTGGCCGTCATGGTCGAGCACGAGGACCACGCCATGACCATCGGTTCGGTCATCGACCGGCTGCCGAACCTCATGCGGCTCTGGCAGCTGGACGCCGACGCGGTGACGGAGCTCTCCGAGGCGGGGACCCTGGTCGACGACGAGGTCGTCCACCGGCACCGCCGCGCGGTGACCCCCGAGTCGGTGGCCACCGTGATCTACACGTCCGGCACGACGGGCCGCCCCAAGGGCTGCGTGATCACCCACGCCAACTTCATGTTCGAGGCGGACACCATGGTCTCGCGCTGGCATCCGGTGTTCCTCTCGAAGCCCGGGGAGGAGGCGGCCACGCTCCTCTTCCTGCCGCTGGCCCACGTCTTCGGCCGCATGGTGGAGATCGCCGCGCTGCGGGGGCGGGTGAAGCTGGGCCACCAGCCGGAGCTGTCGGCCAAGGCGCTCATGCCGGACCTGGTGTCCTTCCGGCCCACCTTCATCCTCGCCGTGCCGTACATCTTCGAGAAGGTCTTCAACGGTGCACGGCGCAAGGCGGAGTCCGAGGGCCGGGTGGGCCCGTTCGACAAGGCCGTGGAGATCGCGGTGAAGTACGCGGAAGCGCTGGAGGAGCGGGCCTTCGGGACCGGCCCCGGCCCGTCCGCGGGCCTCCGGATGCAGCACCAGTTCTTCGACAAGGTCGTCTACCGCAAGGTGCGCGAGGCGATGGGCGGCCGGGTGCGGCACGCGATGTCCGGAGGCTCCGGGATGGACAGAAGACTCGGTCTGTTCTTCGCGGGAGCGGGCGTCAGCGTCTTCGAGGGCTACGGACTCACCGAGACGACCGCCGCGGCCACCGCCAATCCCCCCGAGCGCACCCGCTACGGCACGGTGGGACAGCCGATCCCCGGCTCCACCGTGCACATCGCCCGGGACGGCGAGGTGTGGGTGCACGGGGCGAACGTGTTCTCCGGCTACCTCGGCGATCCGAAGTCCACCGACGCGGTGCTGAACGACGGCTGGCTGGCCACCGGCGACCTGGGCGCGCTCGACGAGGACGGCTATCTGACCATCACCGGGCGCAAGAAGGAGATCCTGGTGACGTCCGGCGGCAAGAGCGTCGCGCCGGCCGGCCTGGAGGAGCGGGTCCGCGCCCACCCCCTGGTCGCGCAGTGCATCGTCGTCGGGAACGACCGCCCCTACATCGCGGCGCTGGTGACCGTGGACACGGAGGCGGTCGAGCACTGGCTCGCCATGCAGGGCCGTACGCCGATGCGGGCGGCCGATCTGGTGCGCGACTCCGATCTGGAGATGGAGGTGCGCCGGGCGGTGGTGGCCGCGAACACCGCCGTGTCCCAGGCCGAGTCGATCCGCACGTTCCGCATACTGGCGCACCAGTTCACCGAGGAGCACGGCATGCTGACACCGTCGCTGAAGCTGAAGCGGAAGGCGATCGAGACGGCGTACTCGGCGGAGGTCGACGCCCTGTACCGCTGAGTCCCACGGCCTGTACCGCTGAGTTCCACGGCTTCGGGCCTGACGCCGCTTCAGGCCGGACCGGCCGTCGCGCCGGATCCGCGCGGAAGGGAACGCGAGGACGGGAATGTGTGGGGCCTCCCGATCGTTGTCGGGGGGAGAACCATCCCCACAACGTTAGGATCGACTGCTCGTGAGCCAGGTCCCCACCATCACCCTCAACAACGGCCTCGAGATGCCGCAGCTCGGCTTCGGTGTCTGGCAGGTGCCGGACGACGAGGCCACGGCGGCCGTGACCACGGCCCTGGAGGCCGGGTACCGGAGCATCGACACCGCCGCGATCTACGGGAACGAGACGGGCACCGGAAAGGCCCTCGCCGGCTCCGGTGTGCCCCGCGAGGAGCTCTTCGTCACCACCAAGCTGTGGAATTCCGAGCAGGGTCACGACTCGACCCTGCGCGCCTTCGACGCGTCGCTCGACAAGCTGGGTCTGGACTACGTCGACCTCTACCTGATCCACTGGCCCGTGCCCGCCAAGGACGCCTACGTCGACACGTACAAGGCCTTCGAGCGCATCCTCGCCGACGGCCGCGCGAAGTCCATCGGGGTGTCGAACTTCCACCCGGAGCACCTGGAGCGTCTGATCGGCGAGACGTCCGTCGTGCCCGCGGTGAACCAGATCGAGCTGCACCCGCAGCTGCAGCAGGCCGATGTGCGCGCCTTCCACGCCCGGCACGGCATCGCCACGGAGGCCTGGTCCCCGCTGGGCTCGGGCCGGGGCCTCCTGGAGGTCCCGACGGTGGCCGCCGTCGCGCACAAGCACGGCAGGACCCCGGCACAGGCGGTGCTCCGCTGGCACCTCCAGACGGGCAACGTGGTGATCCCCAAGTCGGTGACGCCGTCGCGGATCGCGGAGAACATCGACGTCTTCGACTTCGAGCTGGACGCCGACGACCTCGCCGCCTTCGCCGCGCTCGACGAGGGCAAGCGCCTCGGCCCCGACCCGGCCGATTTCAGCGCCGGCGCCTGACCCACGCCCGTCCGACGGCGCCCCCACCGGCTTGACGAGCGGTGGGGGCGCCGTCGTGTTCCCGGCGCGCTACCCGGCACCGTGCGAAGGGGCGGCGGCCTCGATCCGGGCGGCGAGCCCGAGGTCCTTCGCCGTGACGGCACCACCCGCGTCGTGGGTGTGCACGGCGAGGGCCACGGTGTCGTACCCCAGCGTCAGGTCCGAATGGTGGTTGAGCTCGTCCTGGATCCGGGCGATGTGGACGGTCAGCGCGGCAGCGGCGAAGTGGGACGGCAGCCGGTAGGTGCGGGTGATCCGGTCCCCCTCCAGCCGCCAGCCGGGCAGTTCGGCCAGCCCGGCCTCGACGTCGTGCGCGGACAGCGGTTCGGTGGGCACAGGGGACTCCTCGGGGTCCGGCCGGTCAGCGGTGCCCGTGACGTTACGGGCCGGGGCGCCCGCTGTCGCGCCCGACACGGACGAGGCCACCGCGCGGCGGCCAGCGGGGCAGCAGGACGGCCGCGGAGCGGACCCGCGGTGTCAGGTGGTGGTGTCCGGCCTTGTCCACGGGGCGTCGCCCCGGCCGAGCAGCACCGTGGCGGCCACGACGCCCGACAGGATCACCAGGGCGGCCAGCAGCGGCAGTTCCCGTGGGCCGCCGAGCACGGCGGTGCCTCCCGCCACGGCGCCGGCCAGCATGGCCGCGGGCGAGAGGCCCCGGCGGCCCACCCTGCTTCCCGGTCCCCTGGCGAGCCGGCTGTCGGCGACCGTGCCGGTGAGGGTCCGGGTCAGCACCGTGGTCGTGAAGTCGGGAACGGCCATGGCCCGGACGGCGGCGTTCTGCACACCGAGGCCGAGGCCGAGCAGCGCGATGAGCGAGAAGCGGGCGCCCCCGGTGTAGGGGCTGCCCGACACGAAGGAGACGACGAGGGCGGCTGCCACACAGACCGCCTCGACGAGGAGTGCGTTCCGCAGCCGGCGGCCCCGGCCCGCCGCCGTCCGGTGCACCGCGATCCCGCCGGCCCACGCCCCGGCCACGAACGACGCGAGGGCCACCGCCGAGGCGAGCACGGAGAAGCCGGGGGTACCCGCGAGGGCGAACCCCATGAAGACGACGTTGCCGGTCATGTTGGCGACGAAGACGTGGCCGAGGAGCAGGTAGCTGAACGCGTCGACGAGCCCGGTGAGCACGGTCAGCGCCAGCAGGAGCGGCGGCAGCGGCCCGTCCGGACCGTCCATGTCGGGTACGAGTGTGGCCCAGGCGTCACGCAGCACGACGGGCATGGGCGGCGGACTCCGATCGTCGGACGTGATCGGGATTGTGCCGCAGCCGTGCGCCGGCGCGGCCCGTACGCGCCGGGCAGGACCGCATTCGTCCTGCCCGCCGCTCCGGACTGCACGTGCGCCCCGCCGGGGCGGGGCACAGGGGGCGCCGCACCCGTGCCCGGCCGCGCAGGCTCTACACCCGCGCCCCGTTGTCGGCGGGGTCACGGCGGCGAACCGGCTTCCCGCCGCGCGGCGACCGTTTCGCCGCCGGCGGCGGGGCCTTGCTGCTCCGTTCCATCAGCAGCGCTCCGGGGACCGCCGTCAGCACCGAGGAGTAGGTGCCCACACAGATGCCGATGAGCAGGGCGAGCGCGAAGTCCGCGAGCGAGTCGCCGCCGAGCACCGCCAGCGCGACCAGGATGAACAGGGCCCCCGCGCCGGTGTTGACCGTGCGGGGGACGGTCTGCAGGACGGCGTGGCAGGCCACTTCGGAGACCGGTGAGCGACGGTTGGCCGCCCACAGTTCCCGTACCCGGTCGAAGACCACCACCGAGTCGTTCACGGAGTAGCCGATGACGGTGAGCAGGGCGGCCAGGAAGATCCCGTCCACCGGGCGTCCGAGCCAGGCGAAGGCGCCCACCAGCACGACGACGTCGTGCACCAGCGCCCCGACGGAGGACACCGCGAAGGTCCAGCGGAACCGGGCTGCCAGATAGGCGAGTTGTACGACGACGGCGACTCCCAGCGCGATCAGCGCGTTGCGGCGCAGTTCGTCGCCGAGGCTGGGCCCGATCAGTTCGTCGCGGACCTTGGTGGTCTCGCCGCCCTCCTCGGCCAGCGCCGATCGCAGTGCGTGCTCCCCGTCGTCGTCGAGGCCCCCCGTCCGCACGGACAGGCCGTCGCCTCCCGCGGTGGTGACCTCGGCGTCCTCGAAGCCCGCCGCGGCGAGCGTGGCGCGGGCGGTCTCGACGTCGACCGGCCGGCTGGTGGAGTACTCCACCAGCCGGCCACCGGTGAACTCCACCCCCAGATCCACCCCGCGCACGAAGATGCCGGTCACGGCGATCAGGACCACCGCGAGAGAGGTCAGCAGCCAGCGGTGCGGCGACCGGAAGAGCCGGGGGTCCCGCGCCCCGATCCAGGTGCGGACCCGGCCGGGCATGCCGATCCCGTTCACCTCCCGGTAGTCGCCGACGAACCGGGAGCCGGCCGCGATCTCGGTGAGGGCGCGGGCGATGACCAGCGCGGAGAACATCGAGACCAGCACACCGATGGCCAGGGTCACCCCGAAGCCCTTGACCGGTCCCGAGCCGAGGAGGAACAGGAGCGCGGCGGCGATCAGGGTGGTGACGTTGGAGTCGGCCACGGCGCTCCAGGCGTTGCGGAAGCCGGCGGTAAGCGCGGAACGCAGCGGGCGGCCGGGCCTGGCCGCGTACTCCTCCCGGGCCCGCTCGAAGACGAGGACGTTGGCGTCGACCGCCATCCCGATGGCGAGGACGAACCCGGCGAGCCCCGGCAGGGTCAGGGTGACTCCGAGAACCACGAGCGCGGCGTAGGAGATGACTCCGTAGGCCGCGAGGGCGAGAGCCGCCAGGGCGCCGAAGAGCCGGTACACGAAGGTGATGAAGAGCGCGGTGGCGGCGGCGCCGATCAGCGCGGCCGTGGCACTGGCCTCGATGGCCGCGGCGCCGAGTGTCGGGCCGACCGTCCGCTGCTCGACGATCTCGACGGGCACGGGGAGAGCGCCGCCCTTGATGAGCAGGGCGAGATCGCGTGCCTCGTCGGCACTGAACGAACCGGTGATGCGGGTGGATCCCGAGGGCAGACCGGCCTCGCAGGCGACCGACGGGTCAACCTGGGGCGAGGAGATGACCTTTCCGTCGAGGACGATCGCCACGCGACGTCTCTCGTCCCCCGCCGGGTGGCAGGCGGCGTCCCCGGTGAGCCGGGTCCACCGCTCGCCCGCGCCCTTGTGGAAGTCGAGGGCGACGCTCCAGCCCGAGCCCTGCTGCGCGTCGAAGGCGGCGGTGGCGTCCGCGACCCCCGCACCGGACAGGCGGACCGGGCCGAGGGCCAGCGGGCTGCCCTGTTCGTCGGGCAGCGTCGGGCCGTCCTCCCGCTGCCCGGCCGTGGGCTCGTCGTCGAGTCCTGTCCCACCGGGGCCGCCGGGTCCCCGCACCGCGTGGAAGCCGAGCTGGGCCGTCCTGCCGATGACGTCGGCGGCCTGGCGCGGGTCCTGGACGTCGGGCAGTTCGACGATGATCCGGTCCTCTCCCGACCGGGTCAGGACGGGTTCGGAGACACCGAGCGAGTCGATGCGCTTGCGCAGGACCTCCATGGTGCGGTCGGTGCTCTCCCGGTCCGCCTCGGCGGTGTCCGAGTCCTTGGCCTGGAGCACCATGCGGGTGCCGCCCTGGAGATCGAGGCCGAGTCTGGGGGACATGGTCAGTGTGATGAACACGGAGGCGAGCAGTACGGCGGCAGCCAGAACCGCCCGCACCGTGGTGGCGCGAGTCATGGGAATCCTCCCGGGCAGGCGTCGGCCGCCCCGGACTCAGAGAGGTCGGACGGGGCGGGACACCGGGTCTGTGGAACAGGTCTCGTGAACGGCCGGCTGACCGGCCGTCGCCTCGGGTGGACCACGCACTCCGGGCAGTGCGGCCCTGTTCCGCCCACGCGGGGACCGACCGCCTCCAGCGGGTTCCAGCCCGAGGCCGCGGAGCGCGGCGAAGCCCGGCGGCAGCACCGGCAGGGCTCCGTGGCCGGGCGGTGGGACGTGGTGCGGGGAGGACGGGCGGTCGGCCCCGGCCCGCGGCCCGTGCTGGGGAACGACCGGGACAGCCTCGGTGAGCCGGCCGGGGACGGTCAGGTCGGCCGCCCGGGAACCGGAGACCTGCGCGGCGGGGTGACGGGGACGCGGGCCGGCGCCGGCGCCGGCACCGAGGCCGTACGGCGCCGCTGATCTCGCTCGATCCGCCGGACCCGTTCGACCCGCCGGACCCCCTGGACTTGCTGGACCCGCTGGACCCGCTGGACCCGCTGGACCCGCTGGACCCGCTGCCACGGCGTACGCGGGAACCGCCCTGGGAGCGGGGTCGACGGTGCGCCCCGGTCCGGACAGCCCGTCCGGCGCCGCCGGAACAGCGGTCGCCGCCGCTGCCGGAGCGGCGGCACGCGCAACGGCGGCTCCCGGCACCGCCTGCACGGTTCCGGAAGTGGCCGGCCCGCCACCGAGCAACGTGAGGACCGCCAGGAGCAGCGCGGTGAGGGCGTGGCCCGCCCGGACTGCCGTCGGGCGTGACGTCGGGCGCTGTGGGGGTGCGTTGCTCGGGTGCGCCCCCGTCAGGTGGTTCACCTCCGCCGGGCCGGGACGGCCGGTGCGGGTCCGGGCCGTGTGCCGGCCGGGACGCGTCCGGCAAGGAGAGCGGCTCCCCGGACGACCGCGGTCGACGGATCGGGGTCGACGCGCACGGCCGCCCCGAGGCGCGCGGCGATCAGGCCGGTGACATCGCTGCGCAGCGCTCCACCGCCGGTGAGCACGGGGCCGCGTCGCAGTGCTCCGCGCACCGCGCCGTGCCGGTCCTCGCGCCACATGCACGCGATCATATCGACGACGGCTCCCGCGAGTTGGGCGGGAAGCGCGTCCGGGTCCAGGTCGGTGAGCCCCGAGTCCGCCTGACGGGCGTCCCTGGTCACTCCGTCGACGAGGAGCGCGACTTCGGTCAGCTCCGCCCCCATGTCGACGACGAGTACGGGACCGCTGCCTGCCGGTCCGGCGCACGCGGCGGCGGCCTCGGCGCTGCTGAGGACCATGCCGGAGGACGGGCCGAGGCGGGCGAGGAGTTCCCTCGCCTGTGCGCGGTGCTCCAGCCCGGCGAGGACGGGCCGGCTGAGCACGATGACGCTGTCGCGCCGATCGGCGCCCAGGGCCGTGTCGGCGACGCGTGCGAGCAGCACCGCGCAGGACTCCGGGTCGACGATGCGCCCCCGGCGGACCGGCCGGGAGGCGCTGTCGTGGGAGACCGAGCCCGCGCCCAGGAGAGCGCCCCCGCAGACCCAGGCGCGTGTCCCCGAACCGCCCAGGTCGATCGCCAGTACACGTGAGGTACCGGGGCTGCGGGTCCCCCCGTCGGACGCACTGCGACCTGCGGCTGCCGGCCGGTCCCGCCGCCGTCCGTCACGCGAGGAACGCATGGCCCACACCCTTCGGACCGCCGACGCGGCCGTCACCCGCCCGTAGGTCCGGGCCCGCTGATAGCGAGGTTCGATCGAGCCCTCACTATGCAATAAGGGGTGCAGAAACGCCACTCTCTTGAAGATTCCAAGGTTCACTCCCCTGTGAACCTTCTATCCCTCCGTCACGAGAAAGGCCTCCACCAGCGTCGCGAACGCCTCGGGCGCGGCGATCTCGACGCCGAGGTCCTCGGCCTTGGCCCGCTTCGACCCGGCCTTGTCACCCGCGACCAGCAGACTCGTGCGCTTCGAGACGCTGGACGAGGACTTGCCGCCCGCCCTCTCGATCAGCTCGTTCATCTGATTGCGCGAGAGCTTCTCCAGGGCACCGGTCATGGCGCCGGTCACCACGACCGTCATGCCGTCGAGCGGCAGACCGGTGAACTCCTCCCCCTGCGGCCCGTCTCCTTCCACCGCCCCAGGCTCCGGCGGGGGTGTCGCGCCGGGCTCGGTCATGTTGACCCCGGCGGCCATGAGTTTGCCGATCAGCGGCTCGAGCTCGGCCAGCTCCGAGACGACGGCCGCCGCCTTCTCCTTGCCTATGCCGTCCACCTGCTGCAGCACCTCGGCGTCCGCCGCGACGATGCGGTCCATCGAGGCGAAGTACCGGGCGATACGACGGGACATGGAGCGTCCCGTGCCGCGCACACCGAGGGCGCAGAAGACGCGGGACAGCGGCCGCGCCCTGGCCGTGTCGATCGCCGCCAGGAGGTTGTCGGTGGAGGTCTCCCCCATCCGCTCCAGCGACAGGAGCTGCTCGCGCTCCAGGGTGAACAGGTCGGCGAAGTCCTGGACGAGGCCGGCGTCGACGAGCTGGACGACGCGGGTGGCACCGAGGCCCTCGATGTCGAGCTGGTCACGCCCGGCGGCGTACGAGACGGAGGCGACCACCCGGCAGTCCCGGCCTCGGGTGCATCGCCAGCGCTGCTCGCTCATGTCGATCTCCGAGCCGCACCGGGGGCAGACCTCGGGGAAGTCGATCGGCTTCTCGTCACCCGTCCGCAGGTGTGCGACAGGTGCCTCGATGCGGGGGATGATGTCGCCCGCCTTGTAGACCATCACGTGGTCACCCAGGCGCAGATCGCGCCGGGTGATGTCGGCCGGGTTGTGCAGCGTGGCGAACCCGACGGTGGATCCGTCGATCTCGACGGGCTCCAGGACGGCCCGCGGCGCGATGATGCCGGTCCGGCCCACGTTCCATTCGACACCGAGCAGCCGGGTGACCTTCTCGACGGCCGGCAGCTTGTAGGCGATGGCCCAGCGCGGCGCCCTGGTCCCGGATCCGGCGTCGCGCCTGTCCGCCGCGAGGTCCGCCTTGATCACGATGCCGTCGATCCCGAACGGCAGCGAGGCGCGCAGCGAGGCTATCTCCTCCACACCCGCCTGCGCCTCCTCGGCCGAGGCGACGGTGCGCGGCGCGACGGCGCTGTCCGCGGCCGTGTGCACCCCGAGCCCGGCGACGTACGACAGGACCTCGCCGTGCGGGAGTTCGTCGAGGACGGCGGTCAGCTCACCGGAGTCCGGAAGGGCGAGTGCGCCGTAGGCGAAGAAGGTCATCTCCACGCGGTAGGGGCGGTCCTTGGCCCGCAGGGTTCCCGCCGCCCCGTTGCGCGGGTTGGCGAACGGCGCCGCGCCGTGCTCCGTGCGCACGGCGTTCGCCTGCTCGAACTGCTCGTCGGTCATGAGGATCTCGCCGCGCACCTCGACGGTGACCGGCTCGTCGAGCAGGGCGGGCAGGCCGAGCACCGCACCCACCGCGTGCGAGACGTCCTCGCCCGCCGTCCCGTCCCCACGGGTGATCAGCCGCTCCAGGCGGCCCTGGCGGTACCGCGCGGCGACGGCCAGGCCGTCGAGCTTGGGCTCGACGCTCCAGGCGGCGACGGGCCGCTTGATCCGCCGCTCCACGGACGCGGTCCAGGTGACGAACTGCTCGGCGGAGAAGACGTTGTCCAGCGAGAGCATGGGTGCGGTGTGCGGCACGTCCCCCGAGGCCGCACCGCCCGCCACCTTGCCGGTCGGCGACGCGTCCAGCACCTCCTGCGGGTGCCCCTCCTCGTAGGCGGCGATCCCGCGCACGAGCCGGTCGTACGCGTCGTCGTCGAGCCTGCTCTCACCTGCGGCGTAGTACGCGGCGGCGGCACGCTTCGCCTCTTCCACGGCGGCCGCGTAGGCGGCGGTGTCGGCGGGCACGCCGGCTGGGTTCGTCGTCATGGGCACCATCCTGCCGTGCACCACTGACAACGCCGCCGGACCGGTGGTCGCGCAGAGGCGGGAAAGAGCCTCTCCCATGTTCGCCGCCCGCAACTCCGTGCAAACAGAAGGTAATTGACGGTACGACGCAGCGTATTGACATGCCTTGGTCATGCTTTTACGTTCCATGAGAGAGCGCTCTCTACCCTGACCGGACGACCGGTCAGAGGAACCCCACTTCCTCGGAACAGGAGTGCCGTGCCCTTCTTCGACAGACGCACGCCCTTCGGCAGACGCACGCCCGGACACCACGGGCGCAGGACCCCGTCCCCGTGGCGGTACCGGATCGCCGGGCTCGCCGCCGCCGCGCTCGCCCTCTCCCTCGTTCAGGCCAACGTGGGCAACGCCGCCGCCGAACGGAACGAACCCCGGGCCGCCGCGGACGTGGTCCGGGTCGCCGAGTTCCTGGCGGAATGCCCCTACACGCACCGGGCACCGGACGACCCGATCGTGCTGCCCAACCTTCCGGGCGCCTCGCACATGCACAGCTTCTTCGGCAACGACTCCACCAACGCCCACTCCGACCTGGCGTCCCTGGAGAGGGCGGGCACCAGCTGCGCGCCCAGGACCGACCTCTCCTCGTACTGGGTGCCCACGCTGTACAACGGCGACCAGGCGGTGGAACCGACCGGCACCACCTTCTACTACCTCGGCGAGGGCGTCCGGGACGACATCATCCGGACCATCAAGCCCTTCCCCCGCGGGCTGCGGATCGTCGCGGGCAACGCGAAAGCGACGGGACCGAACGACAACACCATCTCGCGGTGGTCGTGTCTGCACCACGGTGAGGTGAACCCGTCCCACGACTTCGTCACCTGCCCGGCCGGCTCGATGATGGAGAGCTATCTGGACTTCCCGCAGTGCTGGAACGGCAGGGATCTGGACTCCGCCGACCACAAGAGCCACATGGCGTATCCGGTGGGCGGCGCCTGTCCGTCGACGCATCCCGTCCCGGTACCCAAACTCCGCCAGGTCCTGCGCTATCCGGTCAACGGCGACCCCGCACGCTTCAGACTGGCCTCGGGCCGCGGCTACACGATGCACGGCGACTTCTTCAACGTGTGGCCCGAGGCGGAGATGGCGCAGCGGGTGCGCGACTGCATCAACGCGATCATCAAGTGCGGTGCGAACGGCACTCCCTGACGTCCTCCCCCCCCATCCACCGGTGCCCGCCCGAGCCCTCGCGGCACGGGCGGGCACCCCGTCGAAGGATCACTGCCGATGGCGGCTCGCCGTACCGCAGCAGCCCTTCTCCTGCTCGTCCTGCTGACCTCGTGCACGGGGAATGCGGGGCCGGAGCCGGGTCACGGTGCCGGGCCACCGCCCACGACTGCGGCACCGGCACCCTCGGGCCACCCCACCGACGCCGCGTGGGTCCAGCTGATGGTCCCCATGGACGAGCAGGCCGTCGTGCTGCTCGGCCTCGCCGCGCGGGAGGCCACGGGGCCGGGACTGCGCCCCTGGGCGGCACGGCTTCGCGCGGAACTCGCGTCGGAGCTGGGGGATTTGCGCCGGCTGCGCGACCGGATGGGCCTCCCGGACACCGATCTCCACAAGGGTCACGACATGCCGGGCATGGTGACGGACCAGGACCTGGACGACGCACGTGCGGCACGGGGCAGCGCCTTCGACTCCCTGTTGGTGGCACAGATGCACGACCACCTGCGGCAGTCCGCGCAGGTGTCGCGCTCGGAGGTGACCGCGGGGACCCGCGCGGAGGCCAGGGAGCGGGCGGGGACGCTCGTGACCGCGCGCGGCGGGCAGTTGGCCGCGCTGGCGGCTCTTTGCGCGGGCACGCCCACTGACGTGCCGGAACCCTTCGCCTGCCCGTCGGATCACCCGGTATAAAGACTGCATGACAGCCGACGTTTCACCGCCCGTACGCCCCGCCACCTTGGAGGACGTGGCCGCGGTGGCGGGCGTCTCCCGGGCCACGGTGTCCCGGGTGATCAACGGTGCGACCACGGTGGACCCTGCCCTGCGACGCGTGGTGGAGGAGGCGGTCGCCACGACGGGCTACGTGCCCAACCGCGCCGCCCGGTCCCTGGTGACCCGGCGGACCGACTCGATCGCCCTGGTGGTGTCCGAGCGTGAACGGCGTCCCGTCGCCGAGCCGTTCGTCGGCCGGATGTTCTCCGACCCGCACTTCGGACGGGTCGTCGGCGGAGTGCTCGACGTGCTGCGCCCCGCGGGCATCCAGATGGTGCTGATGCTGGCGGACGACGAGGCCTCACGCAACCAGCTGCTGTCGTACCTGCGTCAGGGCCACGTCGACGGTGTGGTGCTGATCTCCTCGCACGCCGACGATCCGCTGCCCGCGCTCCTCCACGACACCCGGCTGCCGGCCGTGCTGGCCGGCCGGCCGCTCCGCCCCTCGCCGCTCACCTACGTCGAGGCCGACCAGCGCGCGGGTGCGCAGATGGCCGCCGACCTGCTCGTGTCGCTGGGGCGGCGCAACATCGCCAGCATCGCCGGCCCCCAGGACAGGCCCGCCGGCCAGGCGCGGCTGGACGGGTTCCTGGACTCGCTGGCGGGGCACGGGATCGGTGAGGTGGAGGTGGCCGAAGGGGACTTCACGCACACAGGTGGCGCCTCCGCGATGCGGAAGCTGCTGCGCGACCGCCCGGGCCTGGACGGGGTGTTCATCGCGTCGGACCTGATGGCGCTCGGCGCCCTGCCGGTGCTGCTGCGGGCGGGAAGGGACGTGCCCGGGGACGTGGCGGTGGTCGGCTTCGACGACAGCAGCGCGGCGCTCGCCTGCGATCCGCCGCTCACCACGGTCCGTCAGCCGGTGGAGGAGATGGCGTCCGAGATGGCCCGGCTGCTGCTGAAGCAGATCGGCAAGTCGGGTCGTCCCGAGCCGTCGGTGGTCTTCCATCCGACCCTGGTGCGGCGCGAGTCCGCGTGACGCCCCTCCCCGGCGGCCCCCTCAGCCACGGGCGCCCCGGACGGCGTCGTCGGAGTCCGGAAGGGGTTCGCCCCGTACGGCGCCGTCGGAATCCCTGAGAGGTTCGCCCCCCACGGTGTGCTCGGGGTCCGGGAGGGCTGCGTCCCGCCCGGACTGCCTCGGCACCCCGCCGTGGGACGCATCTCCCTGGAGGGACGGCTCACGCGGTGACGCCTGCGCGGGCGCGTCCGCACGCGAGGACTCCCCCGGTGGTCGCCCGTCCGGCAGCCGCCCGTCGAGGAGGCGGACGGCACCCTCCGGGACAGCACTCTCCGGGACGGCTCCGTCCGTGCGGCGCCCGGCCCTGTCGACGCCGCCCGGCTGCAAGGGGATCTGGGGACCGGAGAGCTCCCGCAGCCAGCGCGCCAGGACCAGGTGCACGGCCTCCGCGCCCACGAGGGCGGCCGGGGCAGCCGTCCCGGGGGCGTCGGCGGTGGCGGGTCGCGGCGTCCGCGGGGCGTCCGCCGCCATCGCGTCCAGGGGATCCGCCAGGGTGCGCGGCCACAGCAGGAACGGCCGGGACTGTTCGCCGCCGAGCCCTCCGTGGGAGCCGATCTGCTCCTCGAAGGCGTGCACCCTTCCGGTGTCCGGGTCGTACATCGAGTTGACCATGACGTCCGCGACGTGCGGGAAGGTGTCGGTGCGCCGCACCGCGTCGGCCGCGCCCTCGCCGAACACGGCGATGGGGCCCTGCCCGTCGGTCAGCTCGGCGACCGGGACCTCCTCCCCGCCCGCGCCGAGCACCACGGACCCGTGTCTCTCGCTCCGCACGAGCAGGAAACCGATACCGGGATGTGCGGCGAGCGTGGCGAGCAGTGCGGGGCAGCGGCGGTCGATCTGTTCGCGCGAGGCGCGGCCCTCGATGTCCGGGAAGGACAGCAGGCCGAGGTTCCCGGAGGCCAGCACGACCGGGTCGGAGGACTTCGAGGGGTGCTCCGCCTCACGCCCGCCGACCGGCCTGTGCAGTGCCGTGCGCACGGCGTCCCGGGCCTCCGACGCGCTGCGGGTGCGCTGCGCCCTGCGCGGCACGGGCAGCCCGCAGCCGGCCCGTACGAGGTCCTTGAGCGTCAGGCCGTAGCGGCCCGCGAAGGTCTCCCCCGGGCTCTGGCCGTGGTCGGAGAGCAGCACGATCCGGTAGTCGCGCGGGGTGTGGTCGGCGATCTTGATGATGAGGCCCAGCGAGCGGTCGAGCCGGGCGAGGACCTTCTCGGCGTCCCTGCTGTGCGGCCCGGAGTGGTGGGCGACCTCGTCGTAGGCGACCAGGTCCGCGTAGACCGCGGTGCGTCCGGCGAACATGTCGCCGATCACCGCGGAGACCACGACGTCACGCTCGACGACCGTCGCGAACGCCCGGATGAAGGGGTAGAGACCGCCGCGCTTGACCCGGGGGACCTCCTTGCGCGCCCGGGCCAGGGTCGACTGCCCGATCTCCCGGCCTACCTCCGCGACGAAGGACAGGAAGGTGCGGACCGCGTTGGCGGGGTCGGAGAAGTAGGCGAAGTAGCCGGCTCGGGACCGGCGTCCCTTGCCGAGCCTGGCGGCCATCGAGAGGACCAGGGCCAGCTGGTCCGCGCCGCCGCTGAAGAGGTTGCCCCGGCTCGCGCCGTCCACGGTGAGCAGGCCGCCGTAGCGGGTGCGGGCTATGGCTCTGCGCTGGAGTTCGAGGGCGCTGGCCGGTCTGCTGGAGACCATGACGGTGCCGGTCTCCTTCTCGAACCAGCGGAAGGCGGGCACGTCGTGGTTGGTGCCGTGCAGGATGCCGAGCTGGCTCGCGCCGGTCTGACTGGACCAGTCGGTCGTCCAGGGCGTCAGACGGTGGCCTGCCTCGTCGGCGAGCAGTCCGGCCACGGTGGGCATGACGCCGTCGGCCGCCGCCCGTTCGAGGACGCGGTGGCCCACGCCGTCGAGCTGGACGAACACGATCCCCGGCGGTCCGCCGCGGCCGCGGTCCGCGGAGCCGGGGGTGCCGTCACGTCTGCGGCGCCGGTCGGCGAGGCGGGAGAGCCTGCGCCGGTAGGCGTCGTCGTCCCGGACGGCGAGCGCCGTCGATGCGGCTGAGGCGACGGCGGACATGACCGCCGCGACGACGACGGCGGTCTCCGGGTTGGCGTCGCCGCGTCCGTCCGGGATGAGCCGGAGGGCGATCAGCAGCAGGGATCCGTTGAGGAAGAAGACCAGGGCGCCCAGCACGAGGGCGGGCACGATGAGCAGGGCCCTGACGAGTACGGGCCAGACGAGGGCGGAGAGGAGGCCGAAGGCCCCCGCACCCCAGGCCGCGGTGAACGCGGTGCGCGTGACGCTGTCGCCGTCGTCGGACTGAAGCCGGAAATCGGGCAGGATGCCCGCGAGCGCCAGCATGGTGAGGGTGGACACGGCCCACACCGAGATCACGCGCAGGAGGGCCCCGCCCGCCGTACGCCACCGCCCGTCACTCACACCGTTCCACCTCACGTCAGGGCCCGGTGTTCGTCACGGACCCGCGCCAAGCCTGTCATAGCCGCCGCGGGGCTCCCCGGGCCCCCGCACCGGGTCGGGAGGCGGGCCCCGGGGTGGTCAGCCGCCGTCGCACGCGGCGGTGGGCATGGAGAGCCCGCGGTGGGCGCCGGCCTTGCCGCACGCCGTGTACACCGGCCCCTCCGGGCAGCCGGGTTCGAGCCGGGCGCCGCGCCTGCGGCACTCCGCCTCGGACTCGGGCCCGGAGACGAGCGCACGCTCCGGCACCCGGTCGGCGGCGGCGAACGAGCCGGCCTGCCCGCCCGCTCCGCCCCGGAGCGCGTGGTGGCCGGGCCGCGGCCCGTACGCACGCGGCCGGCGGGTGACGGCGTACCCATGGTCCGCGGCCCGGCGCGCGCACACGGCGTGCCGGCTGCGGGTGTCCACGGGGAACGGGTCGCCGTCGAGCTCCTCCAGCGGCGTGGGTCCGGCGACGGCCGCCGCTCGTACGCCCCCGGCGACGTCCCTCATGACCGGATCCCCCCGTGCTCGGATGCTGGCCACGACCTACCCACGGGGCAGCCCTGTGCAACCGTGTCCGCCCGCGCCGGAAGCGGCGTGAGAGAGCACTCCGGCGTGGGGCGGGCGCGGAGCGCCTACGCTCGTACGCGTACACGCATGCCGGCGGCACGGACGAGGAGGCGGAGCGGTGGAGGTCACGTGGTGGGGTCATGCCACCTGCACGATCGAGGACTCCGGGGTCCGGGTGCTGACCGATCCGTTGTTCGTACGCCGCTTCGCTCATCTGCGCCGGCGCCGCGGTGAGGTCCCGCCCCCGCTGGCCGCGGTGGCGGACGCGGTCCTGATCTCGCACCTGCACTCCGACCACCTCCATCTGCCCTCTCTGGCCCGGCTCGCTCCCGGCAGCCTGCTGATCGTCCCGCGGGGTGCGGTCGGGGCGGTCCCGGGCCTGCGGGTGCTGCGCCGGGTCCGCCGGCTGCGGATCTCGGAGGTCGGCCCCGGGGACGTGGTGCGGGTGGGCGGGGTACTGGTCCGGGCGGTGCCCGCCCTGCACGACGGACGCCGGCTGCCGGTCGGCCCGCACCGGGTGCCCGCCCTGGGGTACGTCGTCGAGGGCGAGGCCCGCACGTACTTCGCCGGGGACACCGGGCTCTTCGAGGGCATGGCCGAGGCGGTGGGGCCGGTGGACGTGGCGCTCCTGCCCGTCGGCGGCTGGGGGCCGAATCTCGGCCCCCATCATCTGAACGCGGCACGCGCGGCACAGGTGCTGACGATGCTGGAGCCCAGTTCGGCGGTCCCGGTGCACTACGGGACGTACTGGCCGATCGGACTGGACGGCGTCCGGCCGCACGAGTTCCACGCGCCGGGCGACGAGTTCGTGCGGCAGGCGGCCAGGCTGGCGCCGGAGGTGGCGGTGCACCGGCTGGGGCACGGCGAGCATGTGAGGCCGGAGGCCCGTAGGTGATATCGGACGTGCTGGGGCAGCTGCCGACGGAGTCGACGCAGCAGGCCGTGGCCTACCCGTCGTTGTTCGTCCTCGTGGCACTCGGTTCGCTGGTGCCCGTGGTGCCGACCGGGGCCCTGGTGAGTTCCGCCGCCGTGGTGGCGTTCCACCGGATGTCACCGGTCACCCTGCTGGTCGTCTTCGCGGTGGCCGCGGGTGCGGCGTTCCTGGGGGACGTCTGCCTGTACTGGCTGGGGCAGCGGGGGGTCCGGTCGAAGAACGGGTCGAAGTGGCTGGCGGCGATCACCAGGCGAGCCGCTCCCGAGCGGCTGGAACAGGCCCAGCGGAAGCTGGAGGAGCACGGGACGACGGTGCTGGTGCTGTCCCGGCTGATACCGGCCGGACGCATCCCGGTGATGCTGGCCTGCCTGCTGAGCGAGATGCCGCTGAAGCAGTTCGCCCGGGGCGACGTGCCGGCGTGCCTGGCGTGGGCCGCGACGTACCAGCTGATCGGCATCCTGGGCGGCTCGCTCTTCCGGGAGCCGTGGCAGGGAGTGCTGGCCGCGGTCGTGCTGACGCTGCTGATCAGTGGGACGCCGGCGCTCTGGCGGCGGCTGCGGACCCGCATGGCGGGCTGAGGCCCCGGCTACGGGCCGGAGGTCAGGCGCCCAGGACACGGGAGCCGCCGACCGGCAGGTCCCAGAGGTCGCCGCGCGGATACCCGGCCCGCTGCCAGGCGGTGCGCAGCCGGGTCAGCGGTTCCAGCACGGGTTCCGCCGACAGGAGGAACGTCGCCCAGTGCATGGGGGCCATGGCGCGCGCTCCGAGGTCCTCGTAGGCCTGCACGGCCTCCTCGGGGTCGGTGTGCACGTCCGACAGCCACCAGCGGGGCTCGTACGCCCCGATGGGGAGCATCGCGAGGTCCAGGCCCGGATAGCGGCGGCCGATCTCCTTGAACCAGTGGCCGTAGCCGGTGTCCCCGGCGAAGTAGAGCCGCCGCCCGGCCGTGTCGCCGAGCACCCAGCCGCCCCACAGGGACCGGCAGGTGTCGAGCAGGGTCCGCTTGGACCAGTGGTGGGACGGCACGAAGTCGAACGTGACCCCGCCGAGTTCGACCGACTCCCACCAGTCGAGCTCGGTGACGCTGGTGAAGCGCCGGCGCCGGCACCAGCGGCCGAGCCCTGCGGGCACGAGGAGCGGGGTGTCCCTCGGGAGCCGCCGGAGCGTGGGGGCGTCGAGGTGGTCGTAGTGGTTGTGGCTGATCAGGACCGCGTCGACGGGGGGCAGTTCCTCCCACCGGACGCCGACGGGGGTGATCCTGGCCGGGGTGCCGAGGATGCGTCGCGACCACACCGGGTCGGTGAGGACCGTGAGCCCGCCGATGCGGACGATCCAGCTGGCGTGCCCGGCCCATGTCACGGCGACGGTGTCCGGTCCGGCGGCGGGCAGCGGCCGGGGCGCGTACGGCAGGCGGTGGATGCCCCGGAGTCCCTCGGCGTTGGGCCGCAGGGCCCGCTCCCTGGCCAGGCGGGTCATGCCCCTGACACCCGGAAGGGGGGCCGTGAGCCGGTCGGCGAAGGTGCGGGGCCACGACCGGAGCTCCCCGAGGCGGCGCGGAGCGGTGGCGGGGCGGCCCGGGGGCGCGGCGCCGGCCCCGGCGATCGGGCGCTCGGTCTGTTCCGTCATCGAGAGGCTCCTGTCATCGGAGTTCATCGAGGGCTGCTTCGAAAATGCTCAGCGCTTGGGCGACATGGGGCAATTCCAGGGGCTCCACCGCAGTGAGGGACTCCATCTGCCGCTCCGGGGTTGCGCCGAGCAGCGGGCCGGTGCTCAGCCGCACCCGCAGGGCGCCCAGTTCGTCGCCGAAGCGGTGCCCGCCGGGAGCGGGGGTTCCGAGGCGCCCGGTCAGGTACTCCTCCAGTTCCATGGAGTCCGTGACGCCCCTGGCCGCCAGCCGGCCGCGCAGCGGACCGAGGTCGGCGTAGAGGTGGCGGCCCGCCTGCGGAGGTCTGGCCAGGGCCCCGGCGGTGAGGACCGCGCGGTGCGCGGCGGAGGCCACCCGCGCCTGGAGGGCCGCCGCCCGCCGGATACGGTCCCGGACGGCCTCGGGCTCACCGAGTGCGTGGGCGGCGGCCCTGGCCACCGGTTCCGCGACGAGGGCCCCGAGCGCGGTGAGGATGTCGAGGACCCGCGCGCGGCGTACGGCCGCGCGGGCGGTGTCGGGGAACCGTGCGACGGCCACCGGCCAGGCCGACGGGGTCAGGGCTCCCGCCAGGTCGCTGACGACGGTGACGTCGTCGGGGCACATCTCGGCGGGGCTGAGCAGGACCGTGTCGTGGGGGCGGTGCAGTGTGTCGCGCCAGGTCTCGTCGCTGACGACGTGGAGCCCTTCGGCCGCCGCCGCCTCGCAGACCTCGCGGACCAGTTCGGGCGGAGCGAGGGTCGCGGTCGGGTCGTCGGCCACGGAGATCAGGAGGAGCCGGGGACGCCCGCCTTCGGCCCGTACCCTGCGCACCGTCTCCAGCAGCGCGTAGGGGTCGGGGATGCCGCCGCACTCGGCCGGGGTCGGCACGTGGTACGCGGGGCGGCCCAGCAGCCGCGCCTGCGGCATCCACCCCGCCGGGCACGGCCGGGGCATGAGGACGTCGCCGCCGTGCGCTGCGATCAGCGCGAGCAGGAGGGGCTGGGGGCCCGGAGCGGCCACCACGGCCTCGGCGTCGCCGTGCAGTCCGCGGCGGTCCCAGTAACCGCGCGCGGCCTCGCGCAGGATCGTTCCTCCTCCGGGTGGCTCGGGCAGGGCGCGGGCGGCCGAAGCGGCGAGGACCCCGGCGAGCTCGGGCAGGACGGGAAGGCCGGGGTCGGGTGCGGGCGGCCCGTATCTGACGGGGCCCCGGTCTCCCCCGAGGGGGTGGGCGTGCGTCCGCTCGCTCCGAGCCATCCCGGGTCCTCCTCCGCCTGCGTCGCCCTCTGGGCCCTTTATACGGAGGTTCTGCGGGGCCCGCCCCCGCACGGGGTCCGGGCGGCGGCGGTGGGACGCACCCCTGGTACACCGCGCATCCCACCGGCCGCACGCACCCCGTCGGTACGGTGAACGGCGCCTCCGGCCACGCCGACCCGGTGACCGGCCCACCCGGCAGCCGGCCCCCCGCGGACGGCGTTCCCCGCAGCGCTCACCCGGCGAACGGCGTTCCCGACAGCCCCTGCCCCACGTCCGGGAGCACGAGCAGGGAGCCGGACAGCGGGTGGGGTGCCTCCAGGCCCGTGCGGGCGGTGGAGATGTACAGGTCCCGCAGGCCGGGCCCGCCGAACGCGCAGGCCGTGGGGCGCCGGACCGGCAGTTCCACGACCCGGTCCAGCCGGCCGTCGGGCCGGTAGCGGCGTACGGCGGCGCCGTCCCAGAAAGCCACCCACACACCGCCCTCGGCGTCCACGGTCAGCCCGTCGGGCCACCCCGACCCGGGTTCGACGACGGCGAACGGGCGCCGGCCGGTGACGCGCTCACCGTCCACGTCGAAGACGTCGATGCGCCGCGTCGGCGTGTCGATGTAGTACATGAGCCGGCCGTCCGGACTCCAACCGGTGCCGTTGCTGACCGTCACGGAGTCCAGGACGCCCGTCACGGACCCGTCGGGCGCTATGCGCGCCAGGTTCCCGCCGCCCTCCGCCTCGTCGTAGCGCATGCTGCCCGCCCAGAGCGCGCCGTCCGGCGCCACGGCGGCGTCGTTGCCCCGGCGCCCGGGAACGGGAGCGTGGACCAGCCACGAGAAGGCGCCCCGGTCGTCGTACAGGCCGATGCCGTCGCGCAGGACGGTCACGAGGCCGCCGCCCGCCCGGGGCTTCGCCGCTCCGACGTGCTGTCCGGCCGCCATGACGGTGCGCCGGCCGGTGGAGGGGTGATACGTGTGGACCCGGGCCGAGAGTATGTCGACCCAGATCAGCCGCTCGGCCGCGGCGTCCCAGGTGGGCCCTTCGCCGAGCTCGGCGAAGGCACGCACGGCGACCTCCGGACGGGGTGTCACGCCTGCCCCCCGTGGTGGCCGAGCCTGCCGGACAGCGCGTCGGCGCCGCCCGCGGCGAGCCGCGCGAGTTCCGCCTCGCGCTCCTCGCTCCAGCGGATCATGGGCACGGAGATGGAGAGCGCGGCGACGACGCGTCCGGACCGGTCACGCACCGGTGCGGCCACGCAGCTGACGTCGGGGTTCGACTCACGGTGCTCGACGGCGACGCCCCGTTCGCGCACCGCCGCGAGCGCCGCCCGCAGCTCGGCGGCGTCGGTGAGGCTGTTGTCGGTCATGGCGACGAGCTCGCGCCCGTCGAGGCGCGCGTCGAGCTCGGCCTCCGGCAGGGCGGCGAGCAGCAGCTTGCCGACGGCGGTGCAGTGGGCGGGCAGCTTGCGGCCCGCGGCCGAGACCATGCGCACGGCGTGGGTGGAGTCCACCTTCGCGATGTAGATGACCTCGGTGCCCTCCAGGATCGCCACGTGGACCGTCTCGCCGCAGGTCTCCGCGACCTCGCGGGCCACCTGCTGCCCCTCGGCCGCGAGGTCGAGCTGCTCGGCGTACCTGCTGCCGAGCTGGTAGGTGCGCACGCCGAGCCGGTAGCGGCCGGGCTGTTCCGGCACCGCGACCAGGTAGGAACGCGCCGCCAGCGTGGTGAGCAGTTCGTGGACCGTGGTCCGCGGCAGCTGGAGCTTGCGGGTGACCTCGGGCGCGGAGAGAGTGCCCTCACCCTGGAGGAAGAGTTCGAGCACATCGAGAGCCCTGGTTACCGCAGGGACGAGTCGCCCCATGATCGCCCGCCTATCTTGTTCGACATTCCGGTCAATGACCGGCATCACGAACGCAGGCTAGCCGCACCGAACTTGCCGGGGCAACGCTTTCCGCGAGACGGAGCGGCTGCAGCGCGGACAGAACGGAAGATCATGAACGATCCACCCGAATTCGATGGAGGGCCGTCTGCGTGCCTCCTGGTTCACCGCGCGGTCGCAGGGTATTCGCTGTCCCATGTCGACATCGAGCAGCTTCTCCCCGCCCGGCGGCTGGCGGACCTGGTTCCACCAGCGCGATCTCGCCGCGTTCCAGCGCGTGGCGGACCGCCACTGGCCGGGCGCCGATCCCCTGCTGCCGCGTCTGAGCCGCAGCGCCAACCACGGCCTGCTGTGGTTCGGGGCCGCCGCCGGCATGGCGGCGCTGGGCAGCAGCGCCCGGTCCCGCAGGGCGGCGCTGCGCGGAGTCGCCTCGCTGGCCGTCGCCTCCGCCGCCATCAACACCGTGGGCAAGGGGGCGGTCCGCAGGGAGCGCCCGATAGTGGATCTCGTTCCGGTCATGCGGCAGCTGAAGCGGCAGCCGTACACCACGTCCTTCCCGTCCGGCCACGCCGCCTCGGCCGCGGCCTTCGCGACCGGTGTGGCGCTCGAATCGAAGGGCTGGGGCGCGGTCGTCGCCCCGGTCGCGGCGGCCGTGGCGGCCTCCCGCGTCTACACGGGGGTCCACTATCCGAGCGACGTGGTCGCCGGGGCCGCACTGGGGGTGGGGGCGGCCTTCGCACTGCGGGGGGTCGTACCGACCCGTGGACAGCTGCCCGCGCCCGGCAGACCGCCGGCCGAGGCACCGGCCCTCCCGGGGGGGCAGGACCTGGTGGTCGTCGTGAACCGCGAGTCCGGCTCGGCGACCGCGGCGGCGGCGCTGATCCGCGACGCCCTGCCGCTCGCGGCGACGGTGGAGTGTGCGCCGGCCGACCTGCCGGGGTGCCTGCGGAAGGCCGCGGAACAGGGCAAGGCCCTCGGGGTGTGCGGAGGTGACGGCACGGTCAACATGGCGGCGGCGGTCGCCACCACCCACGGCGTGCCCCTGGCCGTCTTCCCGGGCGGGACCCTGAACCACTTCGCCTACGACCTGGGCATCGAGACGGTGCAGGACACCGTCGCGGCGATCACCGCCGGAGACGCGGTCCGGGTCGACCTGGGCCGCTTCCGGCCGGGCCCGGAGGGTCCGGGCGGGGCTCCCGGATACTTCCTCAACGCCTTCAGTCTGGGCGTCTACCCCGAACTCGTCCGGACCCGGGAGCACTGGTCGCCCCGCATCGGCGGCTGGCCCGCCGGCGTCCTCGCGGCCTTCGAGGCACTGCGCGGCTCGCGCCCGCTGACCGCCGAGTTCCACGGGAAGCAGCGGCCGCTGTGGCTGCTCTTCGTCGGCAACGGACTGTTCCAGCGGGTGGGCCCCAACCCCGGCCGCCGGCACAACCTGGCGGACGGCCTGCTCGACGTACGCGTCGTGCACGGCGGCCGGACGCCCGGGCTCCGGCTGCTCGCCGCGGCGTTCGCGGGGCCCCTGTCCCGCTCCCCCGCGCACGCGGCCGTACGCCGCCGCAGGGTGCGGCTCTCCGGCCTCACACCGGGCACTCCCTACGCGTTCGACGGCGAAGTCGCCCACTCCGAGACGGAGTTGATGATCGACAAGCTGCCGGAGGCGCTCACCGTGTACTGCCCCATGCCCGCCTGACAGCCGATCGAATGGTGAGACGCCCATCTCAGGATGCGACATCACGGCGTACGGTTGTCACCGTCGCCCGCGAACGATGTCCGAGAGAGGACGTACGGCCATGCCTGAGGAAAGCGCCGTCTACACCCACGGCCACCACGAGTCCGTGCTGCGCTCGCACCGCTGGCGGACCGCCGCGAACTCGGCGGCGTACCTGACCGGTGAACTCCGCCCGGGGATGGCTGTCCTGGACGTGGGCTGCGGGCCCGGCACCATCACCGCGGATCTCGCCGGACTGGTGGCGCCGGGACGCGTCACCGCCGTCGACACGAGCCGGGAGGTCCTCGAGGGAGCGACGCGGACCGCCGTCGAACGGGGCCTGGACAACGTCGGGTTCGCCGTCGCGGACGTCCACGCCCTCGACTTCCCCGACGACTCCTTCGACGTGGTCCACGCGCATCAGGTGCTCCAGCACGTGGGTGACCCGGTGCAGGCGCTCCGTGAGATGCGGCGGGTGTGCCGCCCAGGTGGCCTCGTGGCGGCCCGCGACAGCGACTACGCGGCCATGACCTGGTATCCGGAGGTTCCCGGGATGCCGGAGTGGCTGGACCTCTACGGCCGGGTGGCCCGCGCCAACGGCGGCGAGCCGGACGCGGGGCGCCGGCTGCTGTCCTGGGCCCGCCGGGCGGGCTTCACCGACATCACCCCGACGGCCGCCGCCTGGTGCTTCGCCACCCCGGAGAACCGCGCCTGGTGGAGCGGCCTGTGGGCGGACCGCACGACGGCGTCGCGTTACGGGGAGCTGGCGGTGGACGGCGGGCACGCGAGCCCGGAACAGCTGACCGCCGTCGCGGCGGCCTGGCGCGCCTGGGGCGCGGAGCCGGACGGGTGGTTCATGGTGCCGCACGGCGAGATCCTCTGCCGGGCCTGACCCCGGGCTCGATTTCCCGACGTGGCGGCGGCGCGATGCCGGACGTCGTCGCGAGCGCTGTCCCGGGCGCGGCGCAGGCACTGTCCCCGCGCGCGCCCGCCGCACGGGGACAGTGCCGACCCGCCGAACCGATCACACGCCGCGAGCCGGGCAACTACCCTCGTGGGCATGGAGATCCTGGGAACCACGCTGCGTATCTGCGTCGACGACCTGGAGGCCTCGGTGGCCTTCTACGAGGGCCTGACGAGCACCCCGGCCCTGCGCTTCGAGCGCGGCGGGGTCTCGGTGGCCGCGATCGGCTGCTTCCTGCTCATGAGCGGCCCGGAGTCCGAGCTGGAGGTGCTGCGCAAGGTCTCGGCGACGATCGCGGTCAAGGACGTCGACGAGGCCCATGCCGCACTGAACAGGGTGGGCGCGAGGGTCATCGCCGGACCGGTGCCCACACCGGCCGGACGCAATCTGATCGCCCTGCATCCGGACGGTTCGGTCTTCGAGTACGTCGACCGGAACGTACCCGCCTGACGGGGCCGACGGGCACCCGGCAGGCCCCGCGTACCGTCCCGCCGCGGCTCGGCGGGCAGGGTTCATCCGCCGGCGGGGCGTTCCCGCCCGTCCGGGTCAGCCTCGGCGAAGGCGCCGACGACCAGGTCGGTGAGCAGGGCGCCCGCCGTGCCGTCGGGGTCCAGGTCGGGGTCGTAGATCGTGACGTTCAGCCCGACGCAGCGCGGCGAGCCGACGAGCGTGCGCAGGAGCGGGGCGAGTTCGCCGGGGAACAGCCCTCCGTCGTCGGGGCTGTCGACGGCCGGCATGACGGACGGGTCGAGGACGTCGGCGTCGAGGTGGACCCAGAAGCCGTCGAGGGCGGGGATCTCCAGGCTCCGTACCGCCTCCGCGGCGACGCGTGCGGGGCCGCGTTCCCTGATCTCACCGACCGTCGCGTTGCTGATCCCCAGCGCGGCCAGCTCCGCACGGTCCTCGTCGTACTCCCTCATCCCGAAGAGCCTGACGTCCTCGTCCCGCAGGTAGGGCCCCAGCCCTTCCAGGTCGGTGAGGTCGGCCTGCCCCCGGCCGGTGGAGAGGGCCAGTTCCTCTCCGCCCGCCGCTCCGATCGCGGTGCTGTTGCCGGTGTGCCGGAAGTCGGCGGAGCCGTCGACGGCGGCGAGCCCGTACCGGCCGATACGCCGCAGCGCGAGGGTGGCGCCGAGCTGGATGGAGCAGTCCCCACCGAGGACCACCGGGAATTCACCCGCCCTGACGTGGCGCTCGATGCGGTCGGCCAGCGTGCGGGTGTAGCCGGCGAGGGCCGCGGCGTTGAAGACCCCGTCGCCCTCCCGCCAGTCACCCCGGTCGTAGCGCGGCGGTACGACGACCCCGCCCTCCGACGCCCCGAGCCGCCGCACGATGTGCTGTTCGCGGAGCGCCCCGGCCAGCTTGTAGCAGCCGGGCACCGTGCCGGGGGCGGGAGGACGGAGTCCCAGGTTCGACGGGGCGTCGAGGACGACGAGTGGGCGCATGCGGCTCATACTCGCCCGCGCGGCCCGCCGGTGTCTCCGGTTTTCCGGCCCGGGCCGGACGCCGGGCTCCTGGGCGCGGTGGGCTCATGAGATGTGGGCCGGGGGGACGCGTTGTACGGTTGCCGGAGACTACGCCCGTCGTCCCGATCCGTTCCGATGTCCGAGCGCGGAGGCGTCCATGGCCATGCGTCACCATGTGATCCACCACCCGCCCTCGGCCCTGTGGGCGGTCCTCGAGCAACCCGGGCTGTACGGCAGGTGGGTGGTCGGCACGCAGGATTCCCGTCCGCTGGAAGGGCAGTGGCCACAGGTCGGCTCGTCCATCGAGTACACCCTGCGACTCGGCCCGAAGGACTTCCGGGGACGGACGACCGTGCGCCGACTGGAGCGTCCGGGAGCACTCGAACTGGAGGCGCACAGCGGCCCGCTGGGCACGGCGCGGATCGCCTTCGACATCCGCCCCTGGGGCGACGAGACGCTCGTGATCCTGAACGAGCACCCGCTGCAGGGTCTCGGCGGCATCCTGCACAACGTGGTCGTCGACGCCGCGCTCCAGCTCCGGCACCGGGCGATGCTGGCCCGGCTGGGTGACGTGGTCGACGCACAGGCGAAGGGCCTCGACGGGCCCCGGTGACGGACCCCGCCGAAGACTCCCCCGCGCCGCCCGCGTCAGCCCCGCGTCCTGGCCGCGCACTCCGTCACAGCGGTGCGCAGGCTGCCCGAGCTCGCCAGCAGGTCACGCTGGGTCCGCGCCCCGGTGCCCCTGGTCTCCACGTCCCGCAGCGCCTTCTCCGCCGATCCGAGGTCGCCGCTCGCCTCCAGGGCGTCGCTGACGTGGGCGAGCAGGGCGCGCGCCACGTCGGCCGCGGGCGCGGGGCGCATGGTGCGGGGGTCGAGCAGGTCTCCGTCCATGCCGGAGCGGCCGGCCTGCCAGGCAGCCATGCGCAGCATGCTCACGGCCACCGGGTCCGGCTCCTTCCCGCTGCGCCAGTCGCGTGCGGCCGTCTCGACGAGACCCCGCGCGAGCGTGGCCAGCAGCACGGTGTCGGCGGAGTCCAGGCACACGTCGGCGACGCGGATCTCCACGGTGGGGTAGCGGTGCGAGAGCCGGGCGTCGAAGTAGATCATCCCCTCGTCGCGCAGCACTCCGGTGCCGACCAGGGCGCTCACCCTCTCGTGATAGGCGTCGGCGGAACCGAACACCTCCACCGGTCCCGCGGACGGCCAGCGCCCCCAGACCCTGCTCCGGTAGCTGCCGTAGGACGTGTCCTGGCCCTGCCAGAAGGGGGAGTTCGCGCTCAGGGCCAGCAGGACCGGGAGCCAGGCGCGCATCCGGTCGAGCACGGCGACGCCCTCCTCGTCGGAGTCCACCGACACGTGCACGTGGCAGCCGCCCGTCAGCTGCTCCTGCGCGGTCAGGCCGAACCGCTCCGCCAGCCAGCGGTAGCGCTCGTCCTCCCCGATCGAGGGGCTCACCGGGAGCGGGGAGGTGGCCAGGGCCGCCACGGTGGCTCCGGCGTGCGCGGCGCTGCGCGCCGCCTCGTCCCGTGAGCGGTGTATCTCGTCGGCGATGTCCGTCATCGTGGCGCACGGCCGGGTGGCGAACTCCAGCTGCTGATCGTGGAGCTCCGACTCGAAGGCGGACTCGCCCCCGGCCCGCCGTTCGGCCAGGGCCAGCACCGCCGTCGACAGCGCCTGCGGCTCACCGCTCTCCGCGTCCACGAGCAGCAGCTCTTCCTCGACACCGACAGTCCGCACCTTCGCACCCCTTTTGCCGCCCGCACCCCGTTCACACCGGCGGGTACCCCGGGGGGTCCCTTTCAAGTGTGCGCTTTCGAAGTGCGCGGGCGGAGGCGTCCCGGCCGGGCCCCGCCGGCCCGGACGAACGGGGCGGGACGCCTACCGGCGGGCCCTCCTGCGGAAGAAGTAGGCCCCGCAGAGAAGTCCGGCGACGAAGACGCCGAGCAGCGCCGCCCAGAGCGGCATGGTGACCTCGGGGATGATCACACGGATGGTGACCTCGTCCGTGTTCACGCAGATGAAGACGAGGGCCAGCACCGCGAGCAGGGTGACGGCGATGCGCGCGGGCGTGAAGGCCCCGGTGCCGCTGGATACGTCCTTGGGGCTCATGCGCGGCCCTTTCGCTGGGTTCTGGGGGTCCGGGGCCGGGAGCGGCGGTCCCCGGCCCCCAGGATGCATCCGCCCCCGGCCCGGCGAGCGGTGGAGCGGGCCGTACGGGTGAGGTCAGCGGACGACGGGGAGCTCCAGGACCCCGGTGTCCTGGGGGGTGCTGACGACGGTGACGGGCTTGACGCCGCGGTTGCCGAAGTAGGCGTCGTCGCTCGCGGCGATCACGAACCGCAGCCGGTGCCCGGTCGCGTAGCGGTGCACGATGCCGGGCAGGTCCACGGTGAAGGGGCGGGTGACGTCCGGGACGCGTACGGGCGCGACCAGGCGGTTCACGAGCTTCTGGGTCCCGTCCGGTGCCACGTCGTAGATCTTCGTGAACAGCACCAGCCGGTCGGCGGCGTCGCCGCTGCCCTGGGCGCGCCGTGCCTTCGGGGACACGACCTTCAGCGTGGCCCTCGGGGCGCCGACCACGTCGAGCGGGGCCGTCAGGGGCGCGCCCGTCCAGTCGAGGTAGGTGCCCTTGATGTCGTACGGCGCCCGGTCGGGCAGGCCGATGACGCCGGCCAGGGAGCTCTCCGAGTGGCTGCTCGGCAGGAGCCAGTTGGTGTACGTGCGGCTCCCCCGGACGACCTCCGCGCGGCTGTCCACGAGGGCTCCGTCGCCGGAGAGGTACATCGTGCGGGACGTGCCGGGCACGGCCGCCGCCGTGCCGTAACCGGAGGCCCAGTCACGGTAGTAGGCGAACTCGGGCCCGGTGGCGGTGGACGTGTCGTGCCGGAGGTAGCGGTCGAACCAGGCGAGGATCCGCTGTCCGACGTAGCTGGTCTCCAGGTTGCCGGTGGCGAGGTCGAGTTCACCGGGCACCGAACCGCCGCTGTGGCCCCAGGACTGCCAGATCATCTTCGTCGTGGTGCCCTGGGCCTTCAGGGTGCGGTAGGTGGCGGTGGCCTCGTTGAGGTTGAACAGGCTGTCGGCCTGGCCCTGCACGAGCAGGACCGGCGCCGTGACGCCGGACAGATAGGAGACCGGGGAGACGCTCCGCGCGTACGTCAGCATGTCGCGGGTCGCGGCGGCCGGGTAGCGGCCGGAGTTCAGGAGGCGGATGGTCTCGCACGCCTGCGCGGCGAAGTGCAGGCAGGCGGGGCTGCCGAACCGGGACGGGTCGAGGCCGGGCACCAGCAGGGGCTGTCCCTCGCCCATCAGGTAGAAGCCGTTGGTCCACTGCCACTTGAAGACACCGGGAGTGTCGGAGGAGACGCCCCTGGTCGCCCCGGCCGCGTTGGGTGCGAGCGAGTACGCCAGGTCGTTCCAGGTGATCAGCGGGACGAGCGCGTCCACGCGGTCGTCGGCGGAGGCGGTGGCGAGCTGGACCGCTCCTCCGTAGGAGCCGCCGATCATGCCGACCACGGGGTCGCCCGGCGCGTCCGTGGTGACGTAGTCGGCCTTCGTCCCGTCGTCGGCCGCGCGGGTGCCGGCGAGGAAGTCGACGAGGCCGGAGGCGGCCCTGCCGTCGATCGCGGGGTCGTCCAGCGTGATGAGGCAGCCCGACCTGCCGAAGCCCAGGCCGGAGTAGACGAGGCCGACGTAGCCGCGTTCGGCGAACGCCCGGCCGATGGTGTCGGTCGAGCCGTCGGACTTGCTGCCGCCGAATCCGTTGGTGGCGAGGACGGCCGGGGCGGGGTGCTGCGCGTCGACGCCGGCCGGCCGGTAGAGGTCGGCGTCCACGGTGCAGGTGCGGTCGCCCGCGCGCACGGTGAACTCCAGTGGGGTGACGGTGTACCGGTCCGCCGCCGACGCCCCGGGGGCACCGGTCAGGGCGAGGGGGGCGAGCAGTGCCGCCCCGGCGAGCAAGGTGAGCGGACGGCGGAATCTGGACACGGCACGCGACACATGGACCTCCACACCGAGGACACCTTACCGACCGGTAAGTACCGGGCCCGGCCCATGCTGTGACATGGCTCATACCGATGTCAACGCACGGGGGCGGGGTTTCACAGGACGACTTCGCCTCCGCGCCGCGCGAGGCACGCGGGTCGGGCCACCGGCCCGCACGGTGGGCGCAGCACCTGACATGACGTCAGACCAGCGCGGGCACCTGGACCGTCAGGGTGCAGCGGCCGCCGTCCGCAGGCCCGTCGAGCACGGCGGGCAGGCCGAGCGGGACGGTCAGCGCCGTGGGGCCGTGGCCGAAGCCCAGCTCCTCGACGACCGGGACACCGAGCCCGCCGAGCCGGTCGGCGAGTACCGCCCGCACCTGCTCGTAGGGCCCGCAGTCCTGCCACGACCCGCACGCCACCCCCGATATCCCGTCCAGCGCGCCGATGCGCAGCAACCGCGTCAGGATGCCGTCGAGGCGGTACGCCTCCTCGGTGATGTCCTCGATCATGAGCAGGCCGCCACGCGCGGACACCCGGGCTCCAGGGGTGCCGGCGTCGGCGGCGAGCAGGCTCACGCAGCCGCCGTAGGTGACACCCCGGGCGCGTCCGGGGACCAGCGCGGCCGCCCCGTCCAGCCCCAGGGTGCGCACCGAGTCGGGCTCGAACAGGGTGGACCGCAGGCTGTCCCGCGTGGCCTCGTCCTTGAGGAACACCTCGGTGGCGACCATCGGACCGTGGAGGGTCGAGAACCCGGCCCGCAGCGCGAACGCCTCGTGCAGGACGGTGATGTCGCTGTAGCCGACGAAGACCTTGGGCCCGGCGGCCCGGATCGCCGGCCAGTCCAGCAGGTCGACCATGCGGTGGGCCCCGTATCCGCCTCGCGCGCACAGCACTGCGTCGATCGACGGGTCGCACCACGCGTCCTGGAGGTCCCGGGCGCGGTTCTCGTCCGTGCCCGCGAGGTGGCCCAGCTCCGGGTGCGTGTCGCGCACGTGGGGCGCGACCACCGGATCGAGGTCCCAGCCCCGTAGCAGGTCGAGGCCGCGCTCCAGCCGGTCGGCGGGCACGGGCCCGCTGGGGGCGACCACGGCGACCCGGGCTCCGGGCCTCAGCCGCGCCGGGCGGACGAGCGGTTCCAGGGTCACGGCTTCAGCTCCAGTCGCGGCACGTCGGGGAGGTCGATGCCGAACGTCTGCGCGTAGAGGGAGAGTTCCGCCTCCAGTGCGCGCTTCACGGTGTCCGCGCGCCGGAAACCGTGGCTCTCCCCCTCGAAGGCGAGGTAGGCGTGCGGCACCCCGCGCCCCTCGATCGCCGCGAGGAAGCGGTCGCACTGGGCGGGCGGGCAGATCGGGTCGTCGAGCCCCTGGAGGAGTACGAACGGGGCGGTGAGACCGTCGACGCGGTGGACGGGGGAACGCTCGCGGTAGCGCTCCGGCACCTCCGCGTACGGGCCCACGAGCGATTCCAGGTACTGGGACTCGAAGTCGTGCGTCTCGCCGGTCGCCCACCCCGCCAGGTCGAGGATCGGGTAGCTGATCGCCCCGCAGGCGTAGACGTCCGTGCCGGTGAGCGACGCGGCGGCCGTCCAGCCTCCGGCACTGCCGCCCCGGATGGCCAGGCGGTCACGGTCCGCCGAGCCCTCGTCCGCCAGGCCCAGCGCGACGGCGGCGCAGTCCTCGACGTCCACCACCCCCCACTGCTCGCGGAGCCGTTCGCGGTAGGCGCGGCCGTACCCGGTCGATCCGCCGTAGTTGACCTCGGCGACGCCGAAGCCCCGGGAGGTGAAGTAGGCGATCTCCAGGTCGAGCACCAGCGGGGAGCGGCCGGTGGGTCCGCCGTGGGCCCAGATGACGTACGGCGGCGGCTCACCCTCCGGCCCGGTGCGGTCGGGGTGGCGCGGCGGGTACACGTGTGCGTGGATCTCGCGCCCGCCCGGCCCCGTGAAGGTCCGGATGACGGGCTCGGGGCAGTAGGCGGGATCCACCGCGTCCTGATGGGGCGAACCGATGGTCCGGGCGTGGCCGGTGGCGGTGTCCAGCTCCACCACCTCGTACGACGTGTGAGGGCTCGCCGCGATCCCGATGACCCGGGTGTCCTGCACGGCGAGGGTCTCGGCCCAGGCGGTCCAGGGGCCCACGGCGTCGACGAGTTCGCCGGTCTCCGGATCGAGCACGCCGAGCGAGGTGGTGCCCCGGCCGTGGATGACGGCGACCAGGCCGTTGTCCAGCAGCCGGAACCAGCGCAGGCCGATCCTCCACAGCGGCCCGCCGAACTCCTCGTCGCGCACGGCGCAGAGCCGGGTGGTGGGCACGACCCCGCCGGCCACGGCGTCCGGCCTGATGCGCTGGAGTTCCCACCAGCCGCCGAGGTCCGAGACGAAGACCAGCGAGCCGTCCCGGTCCCACTCCACCTGGACGACCGACTCGTCCGTGGCCCCGACCAGGGGGCGAACCCCGTTGAAGGCACCCTCCGGTGTGACCTCGGCGACCATCACGACGGTGCCGTCCCACGGCATCGCCGGGTGGTCCCAGGCGATCCAGGCGACGCGCCGGCCGTCGTGCGAGAGCCGGGGACCGGTGACGAACCGGTGCCGGTCGTCGCTGAGTTCGCGTACGGCGGCGCGGTCGTCCGACGCGGATCCGTCGAGCGGTACCGCGGCGATCACCCGGCGCACGTCGGTGGGCGCGTCCCCGGTGAACTCCTCCAGCACGCACCACACCTCACCGCGGTCGAGGTGCACCTCCGGATCCACCCAGCGCAGCCCCTCACCGGTGCCGGACACCGGGGTGAGCGGGCGCGGCCCGCCCTGCCCGTCCGGCTCGTAGGCGTACAGCCGCTGGTCGGCGTGGTGGACGAAGACGACCAGGGGCCCGCCCTCGTCCCGTGCCGCCCCGGCCCACGGGGTGCCGCCGTACTCGATCACGCGGCTGCGCGGGTTCCACGGTTCGGGGAGGACGGACTCGGTGCCGCCGTCGGCCCTGCGGCGCACGAGCGCGCGGCGGCCGCCCTCGGCCGGGCGCGGCTCCGTCCACCAGATCTCGCCGCCGACGGTGCCGACGAACTCGGGCTTGCCGTCGTGCGAGGCGGCGAGTGCCGCGTCGACCGGTGACGGCCACGTGCCGTACGCCGCTGTGGTCACCATGTGGATTCCCCCCGTAGTCGGTCAGGCGTTGCGCAGGAAGTGGTCCAGGACCCGGACGCCGAAGTGCAGGGCGTCGACGGGGACCCGCTCGTCGACCCCGTGGAACAGCGCCTGGTAGTCGAAGCCGACGGGCAGCTTGAGCGGTGAGAAGCCGTAGCCGGTGATCCCGAGCCGGGAGAACTGCTTGGCGTCCGTGCCGCCCGACATGCAGAACGGGACGACGTGGGCGTCCGGGTCGAACAGCTCCAGCGCGGCCCGCATCCCGGCGTACGTCGGTGAGTCCACCGGTGCTTCGAGCGCGACCTCCTTGTGGTCGAACTCCCACCGGACACCGGGCCCGGTCAGCCGGTCGAGGGTCTCGCGGAACTCGTCCTCGCCACCCGGCACCATGCGCCCGTCGATGTGAGCGGTGGCGTGTCCGGGGATCACGTTGACCTTGTAACCGGCGTCGAGCATCGTCGGGTTACTGCTGTTGCGTATGGTCGGCTCGATCAGGGCGGCGGCCGGACCGAGCTTGCCGAGGAGTTCGTCCACGTCGAATCCGGGCTCGTCTGGATCGACGCGGATGTGGTGCAGCGCGGCGATCTCGACGAGCGCCGCGCGTACGGTCGGTGTCAGCCGCACCGGCCACTCGTGCGCGCCGATGCGGGCGACGGCGGCCGCGAGGGCGCTGACGGCGTTGGCCCTGTTGACCTTGGAACCGTGGCCGGCCTTGCCCTCGGCGGTCAGCTTGAGCCAGCCCGTCCCGCGCTCGCCCGCCGCGACGGGGTAGAGCGCCAGGCCCGGCCCCGCGTGGAAGGTGAAGGCACCGGACTCGCTGATGCCCTCGGTGCAGCCCTCGAAGAGTCCGGCGTGCCGGTCCGCGAGGAATCCGGCTCCGTCGTTCGCGCTGGCCTCCTCGTCGGCCGTGTAGGCGACGACGATGTCGCGGCGCGGGCGGACTCCGGCGCGCGCCCAGGCGCGGACGACGGAGAGGACCATCGCGTCCATGTTCTTCATGTCGACGGCGCCGCGTCCCCACACGACACCGTCGCGCACCTCACCGGAGAAGGGGTGGACCGACCAGTCGGCGGCCTCGGCGGGCACCACGTCGAGGTGTCCGTGCACGAGCAGCGCGTCGGCGGACGGGTCGGTGCCCTCGATCCGGGCGACCACGTTGGTCCGGCCCGGGGTGCGCTCCAGGAGGGTGGGTTCCAGGCCCGCGTCGGCCAGCCGTTCGGCGACGTACTCGGCCGCCGGGCGTTCCCGGCAGGTGCCGTCCCCGCGGTTGGTGGTGTCGATCCGGATCAGCTCGGAGGTGAACCTCACCGACTCGTCGAGCGCCCGCTCGTCGACCGGTCCGTCCGGGTTGCCCGTCTCAGCCATACTGTTCCTCCACGGCGGCCGACACGATCGTCGTCACCGCCTTGAACGTGCGAATTCCTTCGTACATCGTCCCGCTGGTATAGGCGACGCGCCGCTCTCCGCTCGGCGCCACGCCGGGGACCACGGTGGCGGCCCCCGCCAGGTGCTCGGCGTCGAACTCCAGCTCCACCGTGAAGGAGCCGCCCGTCACGGGTGCGTGGCGCACCGCGAGCGGGGTCGCGTCGGCCGCCGCCGCCCGGATGTCCGCGGCGGTCCGGACGGGTGTGCGGCACACCGCCGCGTAGCGCGAGACGTAGTCCTTCACCGCGACCTTGCGGGCATCCGGGGCGTAGATTCCGGCGTCCACGCAGGTCAGGTCGTCGCCGGTGACGAGGATGACCGGGACACCGTATTCGGCGGCCACATGGGCGTTGAGCAGGCCCTCACTCGCGCGGACGCCGTTCAGCCAGACCCCGGTGACGGAGTTGGCCAGGTAGGTGTGGGCCAGCACGCCCTCCGTGCCCGCGCCGGTGTGGTAGCCGACGAAGGCGAGCGCGTCGACGTCGCCGTGCTGGATGCCCTCGACCATCGACAGGGTCTTGTGTCTGCCGGTGATCATCTGGACGCGCTCGTCGAGCTGCTCCAGGAGCAGGTTGCGCATGGACCAGTGGGCTTCGTTGACGAGCACCTCGTCCGCGCCGCCGTCGAAGAAGCCGAGCGCCGCCGCGTTCACGTCGGAGGTGAACATCGAGCGGCAGCGCTCCCACTGCGGTGTCCCGGGCAGCACGTCGGCCGGCCAGGTCACTCCGGTGGCGCCCTCCATGTCGGCGCTGACGAGGATCTTCACGGTGCGCGGTCCTGTCACTGGTCGGTCGGTCCCCCGCCCGTCTCCGGGAAGAGGATCTTCGTGCCGCATCACGGTACGCGCCGGAACAGCACCGGGCCAGAGCCTCCGTGATCTGTCACTGGTCCAGTCCGGTGACAGTCGCCCGTCCGGGTCGCCCGCCCCACGGGCGCGGTCCCGCGGGCCAGCCGTCCGCCGCCGCGCGGGGAGGCACGGCGGCGGACGGTTTCCGGGTCAGGGACGCGTGGTGCTCTTGACGAGCTCCTCGATACGGGCCAGCTCGTCGTCGCCGAACTCCAGGTTGCCCAGGGCCTCGACGCTGTTCTCCAGCTGGGCGACGCTGCTGGCGCCGACGACCGCGGAGGTCACCCGGCCGCCGCGCAGCACCCAGGCCAGCGCCATCTGGGCCAGGGACTGGCCGCGCTCGCGCGCCACCTCGTTCAGCTCACCGAGCCGGGCGACCAGGTCCGGGGTGACGGCCTCGGCCGAGAGGAACGGGCTGGTACCCGCCGCGCGCGAACCCTCGGGGATGCCGCGCAGGTAGCGGTCGGACAGGATGCCCTGCTCCAGCGGCGAGTAGGCGATGGAACCGGCGCCCAGCTCGTCCAGGGCGTCCAGCAGTCCGTCCTCGACCCAGCGGTCCAGCATGGAGTAGCGGGGCTGGTGGATCAGGAGCGGGGTGCCCAGCTCGCCGAGGATGCGGGCGGCCTCACGGGTCTGCTCGGCCGAGTAGTTGGAGACGCCGGCGTACAGCGCCTTGCCCTGGCGGACCGCGGTGTCGAGGGCACCCATGGTCTCCTCGAGCGGCGTGTCCGGGTCGAAGCGGTGCGAGTAGTAGATGTCGACGTAGTCGAGGCCCAGCCGGGTGAGGCTCTGGTCGAGGGAGGCGCGCAGGTTCTTGCGCGAACCCCACTCCCCGTACGGGCCCTCCCACATGTGGTAGCCCGCCTTGGTCGAGACGACGATCTCGTCCCGGAGGCCCGCGAAGTCCGACTTCAGGGCGCGGCCCATGGCGATCTCGGCCGAGCCGGGCGGGGGGCCGTAGTTGTTCGCCAGGTCGAAGTGGGTGATGCCCAGGTCGAAGGCCCTGCGCAGGATCGCGCCCTGGCTCTCGGGCGTGCGGTCGCCTCCGAAGTTGTGCCAGAGGCCGAGCGACAGCGCGGGCAGCAGCAGGCCGCTGCGTCCGGTGCGCCGGTAGGGCATGGCGGAATAGCGGTCGGCGGACGGAAGGTACATGCGGGAACTCCACGGGACATGGCGTCGGCGCGCCAGGTCTGGTGCGCGTGCTCCAGCCTTGCGCAGAATGATCCAGCGGTCCAACAGGAGATTCCGCTGGGATTCATCGATTACATTGCTCAATCATGGAACTGCGTCAGCTGGAGCACTTCGTCGCCGTCGCCGAGGAGCAGCACTTCACCCGCGCGGCCGAGCGACTGGCCGTCTCCCAGTCCGGGCTGTCCGCGTCCGTACGGGCCCTGGAGCAGGAGCTGAGGGCGCCGCTGTTCAGCCGCACCACACGCTCGGTCCGGCTGACGGAGGCCGGACAGGCACTGCTCGTCGAGGCGGAGCGCACCCTGGCGGGCGCCAGGGCCGCGAGGGACGCCGTCGACGCCGTACGGGGGCTGCTGCGCGGCACGCTCACGCTCGGGGTGGAGCAGTGCGTCGCCGGGGTGAGCCCCGCGCGGCTGCTGGGGGCGTTCCGCCGGGAGCACCCGCACATGGAGATCCGGCTCCGGCAGGAGGGCACGTCCAGCCTGCTGGAGGGGGTCGCGGGCGGCAGGCTGGACCTGGCGTTCGCCGCGACGGTCAGTCCCCCGGAGTGGCGGGGCGATCTCGTGCCGCTGGCGCGGGAGCCGATGGTCGTCCTGTGCGCCCCCGGGCATCCGCTGGCCGCTACGGGGACGCGGCCGGTCGCCTGGAGCGCCCTGGACGGCGAGTCGTTCATCGACTTCCACCCGGACTGGGGGCCGCGGCGGGCGGCGGACGAGGCCTTCGCCGCCGCGGGGGTGCGCCGCACGGTGGCGCTGGAGGTCAGCGACGTGCACAGCCTGCTGGAGCTGGTGCACCAGGGCCTGGGGATCGCCGTCGTGCCGCACCACTTCTCCCGCAAGCCGGAGGCCCGGGGTCTGGTCACGGTGGAGGTCGACGGCGCGGAGCCGGCGGTGTACCGCAGCGTGGTGGTGCTCCCGCCCGCCGGGACCATGAGCCCCGGGGCGCGGGCGCTGATGGCACTGGTCCGCGAAGCACCGGTGCGCTGACGGGGGCCTACCGCGCCCCGCCGACCACACCCCCGGCGGGCGCGCTTCAAAGACCGCGTGGCCCGGCCGGACGCCTCCGGCCGGGTGCGGTGCTCAGTCCTCGTGCCCCAGCTGCAGATCGCGCTCCGTACGCCCGCCGCCCGGGAGTTGAAGCACGGTGGCCACCGGCGGGTATCCCGCGGCGATCACGGTGTACTCGCCGGTGGACAGGTCCACGAACCGGAACGCCCCGTCCGCGCCGGTGGTGAGCGTGCCGGCCACGTTGCCCGCGGCGTCCAGCAGCGTGACCCGGGCGTCCTCGACGGGCCTGCCGCCGGGGGCCCGCACGATGCCGCGCAGCACGGCGCCGCCCGCCAGTTCGATGTCCTGGCGGGTCTCCCTGGCCGCCTGGACGCTCACGGGGAGCGCGGCGGGCCGGAAGGCCGGGGCGCTGGCGGCCAGGGTGTACTCACCGGCCACCAGCTCGCTGATGACGTAGGCGCCCTCCCGTCCGGTCCGGGTGGTCGCGACGACTTCGCCGCGCACGTCGGTGAGGGTGACCGCCGCGTCGCGGACCGGGGCGCCGTCCGGGGTGAGGACGGCGCCGGCGAGCCGCCCGGCCCCTCCGAGCACCACGTCGAGGTCCACCGGCCGCTCGCCCACCGTGACGCTGACGGCCTGCGGCTGGTGCCCGCCCGCCGCGGCGATGAGCACGTACGCTCCGGCGCCCGGCGCGCCCAGCGCGTACCGCCCGTCGTCGTCGCTCGCGCCCCGCCCGACCTGCTGCCCCTGCACGTCGATGAGGGTGAGCGCGGCGTGTCCCACCTTGGTGCCGTCGGAGTGCTGGACGCTGCCGCGGACCGGGATCCCCGGCAGCGCGCCGGCGGTGGACGGGGCGGGGTCGATGCGCGCCGCCGGGATCGCGGAGTGGGGCGTCGAGGGGTCCGCGGCTTGGGGGGTGTGGTGGGACACCAGCGGTTTCTCCTTGAGGAAGAAGGCGAGGAACAGGCCGAGCAGGAGCACCGGCACGAGGTACAGGAAGATGCGGGGCATCGCGTCGGCGTAGGCCCGGACGTACGCGTCGCGCAGCGCCGGTTCCATGGCGTGCACCAGCTGCGGGGTGATGGACTCCGCGGCGGGGAGTCCGGCCCCTTCGGGCAGCCGCACGGCCAGCGCGTCGGCGAGGCGCCCGGCGAAGAGGGTGCCGAAGATCGCCGCCCCCACGCTGCCGCCGATCTGGCGGAAGTAGTTGTTGGCGCTGGTGGCACTGCCGAGGTCCGCGGGGCGTACGGAGTTCTGCACGGCGAGCACGAGCACCGGCATCACCAGGCCGATGCCGATGCCGAGCACGGCCTGCCAGATGCCGTACTCGGTCGCGGACGTCCCCGTGTCGAGCCGGGACAGCAGCCACATGCCCACGGCCGAGACGGCGCTGCCGAGCAGCGGGAAGATCCGGTAGCGGCCGGTCCTGGAGATCAGCTGGCCGGAGACGATGGAGGCGCCCACGATGCCGCCCATCATGGGGAGCATCAGCAGGCCGGACTCGGTGGCGCTCGCGCCCTCGACCATCTGCAGGTACGTCGGCAGGTAGCTGGCGGCACCGAAGAGGGCGACGCCGACGACCGCGCCCACCAGCGCCGTGACGTTGAAGACCGAGTCGCGGAACAGCCGCAGGGGGATGACGGGTTCGGCGGCGCGGTGCTCGACGGCGACGAAGAGCACCGCCGATGCGACGGCCCCGGCGGCGAGCCCGGTCACGGTGCGCGAGCCCCAGGCGTACTCGGTGCCGCCCCAGCTGGTGAGCAGCACCAGGCAGGTCGATCCGGCGGCGAGCAGCAGGGCGCCGAGGACGTCGAGCCGGGGGCGTACGGACGGCTTGGGAAGCTTCAGGACCAGGGCGATGACGGCGAGGGTGACCAGCCCGAACGGCACGTTGACGTAGAAGCACCAGCGCCAGGAGGCGTGGTCGGTGAAGAAGCCGCCGAGGAGGGGGCCCGCGACGGACGCGAGGCCGAACACCGCGCCGATGAGCCCCATGTAGCGGCCGCGTTCACGGGGCGGCACGATGTCGGCGATGATCGCCTGGACACCGATCATGAGGCCGCCGCCGCCGATGCCCTGGACGGCGCGGAAGGCGATGAGTTCGTTTATCGTGCGGGACCAGCCGGCGAGGGCGGAGCCGATGACGAAGACGACGATCGCGAACTGGAAGACGCCCTTGCGCCCGAAGAGGTCCCCGAGCTTCCCGTAGATCGGCAGGCCGATCGTGGAGGCGAGCAGATAGGCGGTGACCGCCCAGGACATCTTGTCCAGGCCGTGCAGTTCGCCGACGATCTTCGGCAGGGCCGTGGCGACGATCATCTGGTCGAGCGCCGCGAGCAGCAGGGTGAGCATCAGTCCGAGGAAGACCATGCGGATCCGGCGGGGACTGATCTCACCGGCCGTCAGGGCCGCCCCGGCGGAGGGCGGCGGCGGGGACGGGGGTTTTGTCGCCGCGGCGAGCGGCACGGTGTCCGCCACGGCGCCGGGCGGCCCCCAATCGGTGCCTCCCGGCTCGTCTTTCACCAGAGTGATCCCACCCACCACGTGACGCTCCCCTCGTCGCAGCTGCGCCGCCCATTTCTCGCATCAGGCGGCAAGGCGGGGCAAACGCGACCGGGCGCATTCACGGCGCGCGCAGAGGGCTTATGCGCCGGTGGGAGGCACTACGGCGCACAACCGGCCTCTCCGGAAAACCACTCGTTCCGGTGAGGCCGGTGCGACGCCAACAGCAGGGGGGACAGGCCTACTTCTCGACCTCGGCGGCGAGGTTCTGCAGCACCTCGTCGTAGATCCGGCCGAGCCCCTTGGGTGCGAAGGTCTTCTCGAAGAACCCGCCGATGCCGCCGGCGCCGTTCCACACCGTCGACACGACGGCCTTGGAGCGGCCCTCACCGGCCGGGGTCACCGTCCAGGTCGTCACCATCGAGGAGTTGCGGTCCTTCTCGACCAGCTGTCCGTCGGTGGGCTCGGTCACCTCGAGCAGGCAGTCGCGGACCCGCTTGCTCGTCGCCTGGAGCTTCCAGTGGACGAGCGTGCCCTCGCCGTCCCCGCCCTCGCGCACCTCGTACTCGCTGAAGTGCCCGGTCAGGACCTTGCCCCGGACCTCCTTGTAGTCGGCGAGCGCGTCGAACACCGTCTCTGCGTCCGCCGCGATGATCCGCTCTGTGGTGGCCTCGACCTGCGCCATGCCTGTTCCTCCAGCACTCGGGTGTTCGGGGTGCTGATGAGCCAACCACCTCGGGCACGACCCCTCAAAATCGGGCCCGGGGCGGGGCCGGGTGTGCATGGGCGGGGAACCGCGCGAAGTCGGCGCCCCGCGGGCCCTGTTCGCCCGCGGTGGCCCCGGCACACGAAGGGCCGGGGCACACGAAGGGCCGGGGCACGCGAAGGGCCCGGGCACGGAGCGAGCGGCCGTGCGGGCGGCCGGTGCTCAGGGGCGTCGCGCCGCGAGGACGCAGAACTCGTTCCCCTCCGGGTCGGCGAGCACGACCCAGCTCTCGTCCCCCTGGCCCACGTCGGACCGCCGGGCCCCCAGGGCGAGCAGGCGGGCCACCTCCTCGTCCTGCTCCCTGTCGGCCGGGCTGACGTCGAGGTGGAGCCGGTTCTTGACGGTCTTGCCCTCGGGCACCCGCGCGAAGGTGAGCACCGGCGGTACCGGGCCGGGGCGCCCCCCGCCCGCGTCGGCCACCGCCGGGCCGATGGTGACGAGCCCGTCCCCCGTGTCCCGTACGCCGTAGCCCAGGACCGCGCACCAGAACCGGGCGAGCGTTGCGGGGTCGGCGCAGTCGATGCCGAGCTCGGTGAACTTGCTGGTCATGCAGGACCTCCTGGTCGGTGACGGACGTGCCGGAACCCGTGCGCCCGCGGCGCCCGGCGAAGGGCCGCGGACAGGCCCCGTGTGCGACTGCCCACGTTCCGCCGCGCACGATCAAGGGAACACATGTTCTATTCTCTGCGCAGTACTACCGAGGAGGCGCCCATGCGCTGGGACAATCTGACAGAGAACACCGCGAAACAGGGCAATGCCGCGCTCTTCGCTGCGGACGCGGTGACCACCCGCACCTTCGACACACCCGAATTCCGGGGCATCACCTTCCACGAGATCCGGGCCCGCTCGATCGTGAACCGGGTGCCCGGCGCCTCCCGCATGCCGTTCGAATGGACGGTGAACCCCTACCGGGGCTGCTCCCACGCCTGCGTCTACTGCTTCGCACGCAAGACGCACAGCTATCTCGACCTCGACACCGGCCTCGGCTTCGACTCCCAGATCGTCGTCAAGGTCAACGCCGCCGAACTGCTGCACCGCCACCTCTCCTCGCACCGGTGGCACGGCCAGCACATCGCCATGGGCACCAACGTCGACTGCTACCAGCGGGCGGAGGGCCGCTACCGGCTGATGCCCGGCATCATCGCGGCGCTGCGCGACCACGCGAACCCCTTCTCGATCCTCACGAAGGGCACGCTGATCCTGCGCGACCTCGACCTGCTGCGGCAGGCCGCCCAGGTCACCGAGGTCGGCGTCAGCGTCTCCGTGGGCTTCACCGACCGCGAGCTCTGGCGCACGGTCGAGCCGGGCACGCCGGCCCCCGAGCGGCGCCTGGACGTCGTCCGCGCCCTGGCCGGCAACGGGATCGGCTGCGGGGTGCTGATGGCACCGGTCATCCCCTTCCTCGGCGACCACCCCGACCAGCTGCGTGCCACGGTCCGCGCCATCGCCGAAGCCGGGGCGACCTCGGTGACCCCGCTCGTGCTGCATCTGCGGCCGGGCGCACGCGAGTGGTTCATGCAGTGGCTGGCGCGCCACCACCCCCACCTCGTACCGCGCTACGAGCGGATGTACGCCGACGGGGCGTACGCCCCCACCTGGTACCAGCGGGGCATCACCCGCCGGGTGCACGAGCTGGCCGCCGAGTTCGGCATCGGGCCCGCCGACCGGGGAGGCGCCCGCCGGATCACCCGGACCGGCACCCCGGACACGCCGGACGCCGCCACGGACGGCCCCACCCAGCTGACCCTGCTCTGACCTCACCCGTCTCCCTGCCCGAACGGGTCAACTCGCGGCGTCAGGTGTCCTGCCGGTGCCGGATCCGGGAAGCATGCGGCGGGGGCTGTGCCACCCACAGCCGCATCGCCTTATCCCGGGAGGCCGTATGACGAAACGTGCAGGAATTCTGGTCGCGGTGGGTGCCACGGTCGCCGGCCTGGTGACCGCCGCCCCGTCCACCGCGTCGGCGCGGTCCGCGGGGACGGACGGCGCCGTCCCGCGTGCGGCCGCGCCCCTCAAGTGGAAGGCCTGCGGGACGAAGGCGTACCCGGCCCTGCAGTGCGCGACCGTCCGCTCCCTGCTCGACCATGACAACCCGTCGGGCATGCGGATCACCCTCGCGCTCTCGCGCATCCCGCACACGGCGAAGACCTTCCAGGGCCCGCTCCTCGTCAACCCGGGCGGCCCCGGGGGCAGCGGTCTCTCCATGGCGGGCTTCGTCGCCGCCTCGCTGCCCAAGGCGGTCGCCGCGCAGTACGACGTGATCGGGTTCGACCCGCGCGGGGTCGGGAAGAGCACCCCGGCCCTGGACTGTCTGCCGAAGTACTTCGCCCCGGTGCGCCCCGACAGCGTCCCGGACTCGGACGAGGCCGAGCGGACGGCACGGAACAGGGCCGCCTCCTTCGCCACCGCGTGCGGCGAGAAGCACGGCGACCTGCTGCCGTACATGGACACGGTCAGCGCCGCGAAGGACCTCGACGTCATCCGCGGGGCCCTCGGCGCCCAGCGGATCAACTACTTCGGCTACTCGTACGGCACCTACCTCGGCGCGGTCTACGCCAAGCTCTTCCCCGAGCGCGTGCGCCGCCTGGTGCTGGACTCGGTCGTCGATCCGGACGGCGTCTGGTACGAGGACAACCTGGGCCAGGACCACGCGTTCGACGCCCGCCACAAGGCCTTCGCCGCGTGGGTCGCGAAGAACGACGCCACCTACGGGCTGGGCAGCGACCCGGCCCAGGTCGAGAGCGCCTGGTACTGGATGCGCGCCGAGGTCAAGGACCACCCGGCGGCGGGCAAGGTGGGCCCGGGCGAGCTGGAGGACACCTTCATGCCCGGCGGCTACTACGACGGGTACTGGCCCCGCCTGGCCGAGGCGTTCGCCGCGTACGTGAACGACGGCGACCAGGACGCGCTCGCCACCGCGTACGAGGACTTCGGCGCCGTGGACCGGAGCGGCGACAACGGCTACTCCGTCTACACGGCCGTGCAGTGCCGCGACGCGGGCTGGCCCCGGACGTGGAGCGCGTGGCGCGACGACACCTGGGACGCCCACCGCAAGTCGCCGTTCATGTCGTGGAACAACACCTGGTACAACGCCCCGTGCGCGACCTGGCCGGTGGAGCCGCTGGAGCCCGTGCGGGTCACCAACGACAGGATCCCGCCGGCCCTCCTCTTCCAGGCGACGGACGACGCGGCCACCCCGTACGAGGGCGGTGTCACCATGAGCCGCCGGCTCAAGGGCTCCGGCCTCGTCGTGGAACAGGGCGGCGGCAACCACGGCATCACGCTCAGCGGAAACAGCTGCCTGGACAAGCACCTGACGGCCTATCTGGCCGACGGCACCCTGCCGAAGCGCGGCGGCAGCGGCGCGGACGCGGTCTGCGACGCACTGCCCGAGCCGAAGGCGGTCGCGTCCACGAAGGCCGCGGCGAACACGAAGGGCAGCACCCTGCACGGCCTCCTCGGCTTCCGCGGCTGAGAAATCACGGTGCCCCGGGCCGGGGGCGTGCGCCAGGATGGGCCGCGTGACCACACGCCCCACCGCCGCGCACGCCCCCGGTGTGCGCGTACGCGACATGACACTCGCCGACTGCGACGCCGTGGCGGAGATACGGGTCCGCGGCTGGCGGCACGCCTACGCCGGTCTCGTCCCGCAGGCCCACCTCGACGCGATGCACGCCCCACGGGACGCCGAGCGGCGCCGGGCCGGTCTCCTGTCGGCGGGAGGCCCGGTGAACCTCGTGGCCATGGCCGCGGACACCACCGTGACGGGCTGGGCGTGCCACGGTCCGTGCCGCGACGGCACCGGCAGGCCCGCCCGCGCCGAGCTGTACGCGCTCTACGTGGACCCGGACAGCATCGGCACGGGCACCGGGCGCGCGCTCCTGGAGCGGGCGACGGCCCGCGCCGGGGCGGACGGCTTTCGCGAGATGGCGCTCTGGGTGCTGAAGGAGAACACCCGGGCGCGGCGCTTCTACGAACGGGCGGGATTCCGGCCGGACGGCGCGGAGGAGGCCGTCGAGACGGGCGGCGCCCTGCTCCCCGAGGTCAGGTACGTACGCGCGCTCAGTCCGGTGGAAGCCGGCTGAGGGCCGCTGCCGCCGCCGTGCCGAGGCGCGGGTGGGGCAGCGCCGCCTCCAGGACCGGGCGGGCCCTGCCGTCCTCCAGGTCCCCCAGCCCCTCGACACAGGCGAGCGCGACGCGCCAGTGCGGCTCGTCGGGGGTGAGCAGCCGTTGCAGGGTGCTGACCAGGGCGGGCACCGACTCGGGCGCGCGCAGGGCGGTCAGCAGCCGCACCGGATACAGGGCGTAGGCGGTCCGCATGCTGTTGGTGGCGAGTGCGGCCGCCGCCCTGGGCGTCCGGGGGTCGCCGAGGAGCCGGAGCGCGTGCGCGGCCGATACGCAGCGCTCGGGATCGCGGTGGTTCAGGAGGAGGACCAGCGCCTCGAAGGCCCGGCGGTCGCCCCGGCAGCCGAGGCGGAACGCCGCGATCTCGCGTGCCCACAGGGGGTGTTCACGCTCCACGAGGACCTGGGCCAGTTCCTCGTGGTCCTCAGTGGCGAGCAGCGCGCGCAGGGCCTCCGACTCGCCCGCCTCGCCCGCGATCCGGTCCGTCAGCGAGCGGAACTCCTCATCCATGACGCTGAGTTTATCTCCGCACACCCAACGTGTCCGGCGAACTGTGTGCCAGTGCACATCCGGCCAGGGCTGGCGCGCTCGTTACTCGCCGGTTAAGCTCAGGTGAGCGGGACACACACCCGCAGGCTCCGGTGGCCTGGTGACGCAGCCACCTGGAGTGCTTGTCGGTTCGGCAGTTCGTGAGACGTGGCTCCGGGACAGAGCCCGTCACCTTTCCCCCCGGTGCGCGCGAGTGCCCGGGACCGTGCACCACGACACGCGATTTCCGCACACCGGGCGCCGGTCGGTCCGACCGCACGCGCCGCCGTGCTCCTCACAGTCGTCACTCACCCTGGAGTCCCGTGATGGACATCCCCCTCAGCACCATTGCCGTCGTCGGCCTCGGCACCATGGGAACCGGCATCGCCGAGGTCCTGGCCCGGGCGGGCCGCGAGGTCGTCGGCATCGACGTCAGCGAAGCCGCCGCGCGTCAGGCCGTCGCCTCCCTGGAGGCCTCCACCGCTCGCGCCGTGAGCCGTGAGCGGATCACCGAGCAGGAGCGGCGCGACATCCTGGCCCGCTTCCGCACGTTCTCCGACCTGCAGGCCGCCGCGGACGCGGAGCTGGTGATCGAGGTCGTGCCGGAGACGTACGAGATCAAGCAGCAGGTCTTCCGCGAGCTGGACGCGGTGGTCTCCCCCACCGCGATCCTGGCGACGGGCACGAACGCCCTGTCGGTGACCCGGCTGGCCGCCGAGTCGCAGCACCCCGAACGCGTCCTCGGCCTGCACTTCTTCAACCCCGCGCCCGCGATGAAGCTCGTCGAGGTGGTCTCCTCCGTGCTGACCGCCCCGCCCGCCGTGGAGAGCGTCACCCGGCTCGCGCGTGAACTGGGCAAGGAGCCGGTCGCGGTCGGCGACCGCCCGGGATTCGTCGCCGACGGCCTGCTCTTCGGCTACCTGAACCAGGCCGCCGCGATGTACGAGGCGAACTACGCCTCCCGTGAGGACATCGACGCGGCCATGAAGCTGGGCTGCGGACTGCCCATGGGCCCGCTGGCGCTGCTCGACCTCATCGGCATCGACACGGCCAGGACGGTCCTGGAGGCCATGTACGCGGCGTCGCACGACCGGCTGCACGCCCCAGCCCCGGTGCTGGGCCAGCTGACCGAGGCGGGTCTGACCGGGCGCAAGGCGGGACGCGGTTTCTACACGTACGACGCACCCGGGAGCCAGACCGTGGTGGCGGACGCCCTGACGCCGGCGGAGAACACCGGCACGGTCGCCGGGCGCCCGGTCGCGTCGGTGGGTGTCGCCGGTTCGGGCACGATGGCCTCGGGCATCGCGGAGGTCTTCGCGAAGGCCGGTTACTCCGTGGTCCTCGCCGGGCGGAGCCAGGAGAAGGCTGACAGCGCCAAGGCGCGGATCGCCAAGTCCCTGGGGCGTTCGGTGGCCAAGGGCCGGATGTCGGAGGAGGCCAGGGACGAGACCCTCGCCCGGGTGACCGCGTCGGGGTCGCTGGACTCCTTCGCCGACGTCGACCTCGCGGTCGAGGCGGTCGCCGAGGACCTGGACGTCAAGCGTCAGCTGTTCCAGACCCTGGACAAGGTCTGCAAGCCGGGTGCGGTGCTGGCGACGACCACGTCGTCGCTGCCGGTGGTGGCGGTCGCCAGGGTGACCTCGCGGCCCGAGGACGTCGTCGGGATGCACTTCTTCAACCCCGCGCCCGCGATGAAGCTGGTCGAGGTGGTCCGCACGGTGCTGACCGCCGACGACGTGCACGCCACCGTCCGCGAGGTCTGCGTGAAGGTGCGCAAGCACCCGGTGGACTGCGGCGACCGGGCCGGTTTCATCGTGAACGCGCTGCTGTTCCCCTATCTCAACAACGCGATCAAGATGGTCGAGGAGCACTACGCGACGCTCGACGACATCGACGCGGCCATGAAGCTGGGCGGCGGCTACCCCATGGGCCCGTTCGAACTGCTCGACGTGGTCGGCCTGGACGTCTCGCTCGCGATCGAGAAGGTCCTGCACAGCGAGTTCCGCGACCCGGGGCTCGCCCCGGCGCCGCTGCTGGAGCACCTGGTGGCCGCGGGCTGCCTCGGCCGCAAGACGGGGCGCGGCTTCCGCGAATATGCCCGGCGCTGAGCCGGGGGCCAGGTGGGGCGGGCTGCTCGGACCCCCGGGCGACCCGCCCCCGCGGGCGCACTCCCCGGCGGCGATGGGTTACGTTCACACCATGTCCCAACCCGCCAAGTCCCCCCGTTCCTCCGCCGCGACGGACGCCCCGGAGAGCGCCGCCGGCACCCGCGCCGCCGCCCAACGGCTGAAGATGCGCCGCGAACTGGCCGCCGCGGCCATGGAACTCTTCTCCACGAAGGGGTACGAGGCGACGACGGTCGACGAGATCGCGGGGGCCGCCGGGGTGGCACGGCGGACGTTCTTCCGCCACTTCCGCTCCAAGGAAGAGGCCATCTTCCCGGACCACGACGACACCCTCGTCAGGGCCGAGGCCGTCCTGAACGCCGCACCCGCGCACGAGCACCCGCTCGACACCGTGTGCCGCGGCATCAAGGAGGTCATGCGGATGTACGCGGCGAAGCCCGCGGTCTCCGTGGCGCGCTACAAGCTGACCCGCGAGGTGCCCACGCTCCGGGAGGCCGAGATCGCCTCGGTGGCCCGCTACGAGCGACTGTTCACCCGTTATCTCCTGGGCCATTTCGACGAGCGGGACCACCACGTCGGCAACGACGACCCCCTGCTGGCCGAGGTCGCCGCCTCCGCCGTGGTGACCGCGCACAACCATGTGCTGCGGCGCTGGCTGCGGGCGGGCGGCCAGGGGGACGTGGAGGCGCAGCTCGACCACGCGTTCGCGATCGTGCGCGAGACCTTCGGCACCGGGATCGGAGCGGGGCGCACCGTGGGCGGTGACCCCGCGAGGACCTCCGCCGCCCCCGCGGCCTCCGTGTCGGCGGAGGGCGAGGTGCTGGTGGCCGTGGCCCGCGTCGACGCCCCGCTCGACGAGGTCATGCGCACGATCCGGAAGGCGCTGGAGGAGCGCTGAGCGGCGCCTTCACCCCGTGACGGGCTCCGCGGCCATCGTGCCGCCGGGCTCCACGGGCGCCCCGGCGTGCCAGGGCGGGGCCGCACTGCCCTCGCTCCACGCGGTGAGCCCGTCGAGGTCGACGCAGAGGATCCCGCACTGCTCGGCGTACTCCAGAGCGGGCCCGGTGAACGCGCCGGTGGTGACGACCACGGCCGCCTCCGCGCCGTGCACCGCGTAGCAGGTGCCCCCGAAGCGCTGGAGGTCCTGGGATCCCACCTTGTTGTCGGCCGTGTACCGCTTGCACTGGACGACCAGGCGCCGGCCGTCCGGCAGGGTGGCGACGACGTCCGCGCCGAGGTCGCCGGCGCCCCCGACGACCTCGGCGTCCCGGCAGCCGTCGCGTCGGCAGAGCCCGGCCACGGCCTCCTCGAACTCGTACGGGTCCAGGGCCGCGTAGTCGACCGGTACGGGGCGCCGCAGTTCTTCGGTGGCCGCCACGGTCTCCGCGGCGGTCTGCTCCTCCAGGGCGGCGTCCACGACCTCGTACGCGGCCTCCAGCGCCGCCGCAGCCGCGTCGGCGGCCGCTCTCCGGTTGCGGCGCCCGCGCAGGAGCGCGGCGGCCCCGGCCACCAGCAGCGCGGCGACGACCACGGCGACGGCCGGGTGCCGTTCGGCACTGCGGAGGACCGCGCGCACCGTCAGGCCCGCGCCGCAGACGAGGACGGCGAGGAGTGTGAACCCGAACGCCGTCCGCCGCAGGTCGAAAGCATGGCCGCGCCCCTCGCGGCCGTGTCTGCGCACCCGTATCGCCATCGTCCTGCCCGCCCCTGTCCGCCGTGCCCGATCAAGATCACTTCCACCTGCCCCGAACCCGCGCGTTGACGCCGCCGGAGGGAGAAACCGGTGGTCGGGCAGGGTGCGGACGTGCTCGGATGCACCCATGGAAACCGATGAGATGCTGACTGTGTTCGACCGCGAGATGCGCGAACACGCCCGCCCCGACGGTCCCGGCACACGGGTCGAGCGAGCGGGCGACGTCGTGCGGCGGACCGGCGGCGCCGACGACTGGAACGGCGTGGTGTGGACAGCCCCCGGCCTCTCCCCCGGCCGCGCCCGGACGGAGATCGCGGCGCAGGTGGAGTACTACACCGCCCTGGGAATCCCCGAGTTCGAGTGGAAGCTGTACGCACACGACGACCCGCCCGGGCTCGGCGCGCTCCTGTCGGCCGCCGGATTCGCGGCCGAGCCGCCGGAGACGCTGCTGGTCGCACCGGCGGCGGATCTGGCCGCGCCCGCCGAGCTCCCCGAGGGGCTGACGCTGCGGACGGTGACGGACGCCGCCGGGGTGGAGCTGATGGTGCGGGCCCATGAGCTGGCGTTCGGCACGGACGGTTCGCGGCTGCGGCACCAGAGCCTGGCCCGGCTCGCGGAGGCCCCCGACACGTTCGTCGCGGTGGTGGTGACGGCCGGGGACGAGCCGGTGAGTTCCGCCCGGATGGAGCTGTACCCGGGGACGGGCTTCGCCGGGCTCTGGGGAGGGGGCACGTCGGCCCCCTGGCGGGGCCGGGGGGTGTACCGCGCGCTGGTCGCCCACCGGGCCCGGATCGCGGCGGACCTCGGGTACCGCTTCCTGCAGGTCGACGCGACCGGGCTGTCGGCCCCGATCCTCGGGCGGCTCGGCTTCACCGCCCTCGGGACGACGACGCCGTACGTGTACCGCACCACGCCGTAGGGCCGTCGCCCACGGGATCAACCAGGCATACCGGCCATGATGTTGCTCATGCGTGCCTACGAGATGACAACTGAGAGAAATTGTTGGCACTGGGTGCCTTGCCACCTGTCACGGAGTGCCATACGTTGAAGGAGTCCGGGCGGCCGGCGTGCAGAGATCTCTCGTACGCCGGCTGTCCCCGCAGACCACGTGTCCGCGCGCCCGGGCGCCTGCGTCACAGGCAACCCTTCTGCTCCACCGAGCAGGCCACGCACCACCCGCCGAACCGACGGCACACCTCCACACCGCACGCTCCCCTGCCCATAGGGGTCCCTCCGGCGTTCCCTCGACGCCGGAGACCCGATCTGCCGGAGGCATCACCGTGAAGGAAATCCTGGACGCGATCCAGTCGCAGGACAGCACGGCCGCGGACTTCGCCGCCCTGTCCATCCCCGAGTCGTACCGCGCGGTGACCGTGCACAAGGACGAGGCGGAGATGTTCGCCGGGGTCGCCAGCCGCGACAAGGACCCGCGCAAGTCCCTCCACGTCGAGGACGTGCCGGTGCCCGAGCTCGGCCCGGGCGAGGCCCTGGTCGCCGTCATGGCCAGCTCGGTGAACTACAACTCCGTCTGGACCTCGATCTTCGAGCCGGTCTCGACCTTCGGCTTCCTGGAGCGCTACGGCAAGCTCAGCGACCTCAGCAAGCGCCACGACCTGCCCTACCACGTCATCGGTTCCGACCTGGCGGGCGTCGTCCTGCGCACCGGCCCCGGCGTCAACGCCTGGAACCCGGGTGACGAGGTCGTCGCACACTGCCTCTCGGTCGAGCTGGAGTCCTCCGACGGGCACAACGACACGATGCTCGACCCCGAGCAGCGCATCTGGGGCTTCGAGACCAACTTCGGCGGCCTCGCCGAGATCGCGCTCGTGAAGTCCAACCAGCTGATGCCGAAGCCGAAGCACCTCAGCTGGGAGGAGGCCGCCTCCCCGGGCCTGGTCAACTCCACCGCGTACCGCCAGCTCGTCTCGCGCAACGGCGCCGGCATGAAGCAGGGCGACAACGTGCTGATCTGGGGCGCCAGCGGCGGACTCGGCTCCTACGCCACGCAGTTCGCGCTGGCCGGCGGCGCCAACCCGATCTGTGTCGTCTCCAGCGACCAGAAGGCGGAGATCTGCCGGAAGATGGGCGCGACCGCGATCATCGACCGCAGCGCCGAGGGCTACAAGTTCTGGAAGGACGAGCGCACCCAGGACCCGAAGGAGTGGAAGCGCTTCGGCAAGCGCATCCGCGAGTTCACCGGCGGCGAGGACATCGACATCGTCTTCGAGCACCCGGGTCGCGAGACCTTCGGCGCCTCGGTCTACGTCACCCGCAAGGGCGGCACCATCACGACCTGCGCGTCCACTTCGGGCTACATGCACGAGTACGACAACCGCTACCTGTGGATGTCGCTGAAGCGGATCATCGGCTCGCACTTCGCCAACTACCGCGAGGCGTGGGAGGCCAACCGCCTCATCGCCAAGGGCAGGATCCACCCGACGCTCTCCAAGGTCTACTCCCTGGAGGACACCGGCCAGGCCGCGTACGACGTGCACCGCAACCTCCACCAGGGCAAGGTCGGCGTCCTCGCGCTCGCCCCCCGGGAGGGCCTCGGTGTGCGCGACACGGAGCTCCGCGAGCAGCACGTCGACGCCATCAACCGCTTCCGCAACGTCTGAGGTCCACCATGACCGAACGTCAGAAGGACCGTCCGTGGCTCATGCGGACCTACGCCGGTCACTCGACCGCCGAAGCGTCCAACGAGCTCTACCGGCGCAACCTCGCCAAGGGGCAGACGGGTCTCTCGGTCGCCTTCGATCTGCCCACGCAGACCGGCTACGACCCGGACCACGTCCTCGCCCGCGGCGAGGTGGGCCGGGTCGGCGTGCCCGTCTCGCACCTCGGTGACATGAGGCGGCTGTTCCAGGACATCCCCCTGGAGCAGATGAACACCTCGATGACGATCAACGCCACCGCCATGTGGCTGCTGGCGCTCTACCAGGTGGTCGCCGAGGAGCAGGGCGCCGACCCGGACAGGCTCCAGGGCACGACCCAGAACGACATCGTCAAGGAGTACCTGTCCCGGGGAACGCACGTCTTCCCTCCGGGCCCGTCGCTGCGGCTGACGACGGACATGATCACGTACACGGTCAACCGCATCCCCAAGTGGAACCCCATCAACATCTGCAGCTACCACCTGCAGGAGGCCGGAGCCACGCCGGTCCAGGAGATCGCGTACGCCATGTCGACGGCCATCGCGGTCCTCGACGCGGTGCGCGACTCCGGCCAGATCCCCGAGGAGAGGTTCGGCGATGTCGTCGCCCGCATCTCCTTCTTCGTGAACGCGGGCGTCCGCTTCATCGAGGAGATGTGCAAGATGCGCGCGTTCGGCCGCATCTGGGACCGGGTCACGCGCGAGCGCTACGGCATCGCGAACGCCAAGCAGCGCCGCTTCCGTTACGGGGTGCAGGTCAACTCCCTGGGGCTGACCGAGGCGCAGCCGGAGAACAACGTCCAGCGCATCGTGCTGGAGATGCTGGCCGTCACCCTCTCCAAGGACGCCCGCGCCCGCGCTGTGCAGCTTCCCGCCTGGAACGAGGCGCTGGGACTGCCCCGCCCGTGGGACCAGCAGTGGTCGCTGCGCATCCAGCAGGTGCTCGCGCACGAGAGCGACCTGCTGGAGTACGAGGACATCTTCGCCGGTTCGCACGTCATCGAGGCCAAGGTGGACGAGCTGGTCACCGAGTCACTGGCCGAGATCGACCGGATCCAGCAGATGGGCGGCGCGATGGCCGCCGTCGAGTCCGGGTACCTCAAGTCGGAGCTGGTCTCCTCGCACGCCGCCCGGCGTGCCCGGATCGAGGCCGGCGACGAGAAGATCGTCGGCGTCAACATCTACGAGACGACCGAGCCCAACCCCCTGACCGCCGATCTCGACGCCGCCATCATGACGGTGGATCCCGAGAACGAGGCCAGGGTCGTGGCCGCGCTGCACGAGTGGCGCGACAACCGCGACGAGGCCCGCGCCACCGAGGCGCTGACCGCCCTGAAGAAGACCGCGGCGGGCACCGGGAACCTGATGGAGGCGACGGTCGAGTGCGCCCGGGCGGGCGTCACCACGGGCGAATGGGCCTGGGCCCTGCGCGACGTGTTCGGCGAGTTCCGGGCGCCCACGGGCGTCTCGTCCGCGCCGGTCGCGGTCACCGCGGAACCCGGCACCCCGCTCGCCCTGGTACGCGAGAAGGTGTCCCGCACCGCGGACGACCTCGGGGTGGGCCGGCTGCGCCTGCTGGTCGGCAAGCCGGGCCTCGACGGGCATTCCAACGGCGCCGAGCAGATCGCCGTACGTGCCAGGGACGCCGGCTTCGAGGTGGTCTACCAGGGCATCAGGCTGACCCCGGAACAGATCACGGACGCCGCGCTGGCCGAGGACGTGCACTGCGTCGGGCTGTCCATCCTGTCCGGCTCGCACGCCGAGCTCGTACCGGACGTGCTGAACCGGCTGCGCGAGGCGGGCGCCACGGACATCCCGGTGATCGCCGGCGGCATCATCCCGCAGGCCGACGCCCGGGCTCTCATCGAGGCCGGTGTCGCCGCCGTCTTCACCCCGAAGGACTTCGGCATCACGGAGATCATCGGCCGTATCGTCGACGAGATCCGGACAGCGAACAAGCTCGACCCTCTGGAGGTCCCCGCATGACCACGCCCAGCCCGTCGCCCGCCACCACCCCGGCCCCCGTGAACCGGCTGCGTCCGCGCCGTTCGTGTCTGGCCGTTCCGGGGTCGAACCCGCGGTTCCTGGAGAAGGCCCAGGGCCTCCCGGCCGACCAGGTGTTCCTGGACCTGGAGGACGCGTGCGCGCCGCTCGCCAAGGAGGGCGCCCGGCACCACATCGTCGACGCGCTCAACGGCGGCGACTGGACCGGCAAGACCCGGGTCGTCCGGGTGAACGACTGGACGACCCACTGGACCTACCGTGACGTCATCACGGTCGTCGAGGGCGCGGGCCCGAACCTCGACTGCATCATGCTTCCGAAGGTCCAGGACGCGCAGCAGGTCATCGCGTTGGACCTGCTGCTGACCCAGATCGAGAAGACCATGGGCTTCGAGGTCGGCCGGATCGGCATCGAGGCGCAGATCGAGAACGCCAAGGGCCTGGTGAACATCGACGACATCGCCGCCGCCTCGCCGCGCCTGGAGACCCTGATCTTCGGCCCCGCCGACTTCATGGCCTCGATCAACATGAAGACCCTGGTCGTCGGCCAGCAGCCGCCCGGCTACCCGGCCGACGCCTACCACTACATCCTGATGCGCATCCTGATGGCGGCCCGGACGCACGACCTCCAGGCGATCGACGGCCCCTTCCTCCAGATCCGCGACGTGGACGCCTACCGCGAGGTGGCCGGCCGTGCCGCGGCCCTGGGCTTCGACGGCAAGTGGGTGCTGCACCCCGGACAGGTGGACGCGGCGAACGAGGTGTTCTCGCCGTCGCAGGAGGACTACGACCACGCCGAGCTCATCCTGGACGCCTACGACTGGTGCACGTCGGAGGAGGGCGGGAAGAAGGGCTCCGCGATGCTCGGCGACGAGATGATCGACGAGGCCAGCCGCAAGATGGCCCTGGTCATCGCCGGCAAGGGCCGTGCAGCCGGCATGCAGCGCACCTCCAAGTTCGAAGCTCCGGAGGCCTGACATGCAGTTCGGCCGCACTTTTGAGGAGTTCGAGGTCGGTGCTCTCTACAAGCACTGGCCCGGGAAAACGGTCACGGAATACGACGACCACCTCTTCTGCCTGCTGACCATGAATCACCATCCGCTGCACATGGACAGCAATTACGCCGAGCGGACGACCGATTTCGGCAAGAACGTCGTCGTGGGCAACTACATCTACTCGTTGCTGCTCGGGATGTCGGTGCCGGACGTCTCCGGCAAGGCGATCGCCAACCTGGAGGTGGAATCGCTGAAGCACGTCGCACCCACCTTCCACGGCGACACGATCTACGGCGAGACGACCGTGCTCGACAAGACCCCGTCGAGGTCCAGGAGCGACCGCGGCGTCGTCCACGTCGAGACGAAGGGGTACAAGCAGGACGGCACGCTCGTCTGCGTGTTCCGCCGCAAGGTGATGGTCCCCACCGAGACGTACATCAAGGAGCGGGGCGGCGAACAGCCCGGCCGCCCGGAGCCGATCCAGCCGCCGCAGAAGAACGTGGAGAAGTAGCCATGAGCCGACTCGCGCAGACCGCCGGCCTGACGGACGTCCAGCAGGAAATCCTCTCCACGGTCCGTGATTTCGTCGACAAGGAGATCATTCCCGTCGCGACCGCGCTGGAGCACCGCGACGAGTACCCGACGGAAATCGTCGAAGGACTCAAGGAACTCGGCCTGTTCGGGCTGATGATTCCCGAGGAGTACGGCGGTCTGGGCGAGTCGCTGCTCACCTACGCGCTGTGCGTCGAGGAGATCGCCCGCGGCTGGATGAGCGTGTCGGGCATCATCAACACGCACTTCATCGTGGCGTACATGCTCAAGCAGCACGGCACGCAGGAGCAGAAGGACACCTTCCTCCCGCGCATGGCGCTGGGCGAGGTGCGCGGCGCGTTCTCGATGTCCGAGCCGGCGCTGGGGTCCGACGTGGCGGCGATCTCCTCGAAGGGCGTCCGCGACGGCGACGAGTACGTCCTGGACGGCCAGAAGATGTGGCTGACGAACGGCGGATCCTCCACGCTCGTGGCCGTCCTGTGCAGGAGTGACGAAGGACACTTCCCTGACGAGGCGGCCGCCGCGCCGCACAGGTCGATGACGACCTTCCTCGTCGAGAAGGAGTCGGGTTTCGGCGAGGTCCGTCCCGGACTCACGATCCCCGGGAAGATCGACAAGATGGGCTACAAGGGCGTCGACACGACCGAACTCATCATGGACGGACTGCGCATTCCGGCCAATCGTGTTCTGGGCGGCACCACCGGCCGAGGTTTTTACCAAATGATGGACGGTGTCGAGGTAGGACGGGTGAATGTCGCCGCACGTGGCTGCGGTGTCGCGCAACGTGCATTCGAACTGGGTGTTTCGTACGCCCAGCAGCGTGAGACCTTCGGAAAACCCATCGCCCAGCACCAGGCGATCCAGTTCAAACTGGCCGAAATGGCCACCAAGGTCGAAGCGGCCCATGCGATGATGGTCAACGCAGCACGCAAAAAGGACTCCGGGGAGCGGAACGACCTGGAGGCAGGGATGGCGAAGTACCTCGCCTCCGAGTACTGCAAGGAAGTCGTCGAGGACGCCTTCCGTATCCACGGCGGCTACGGCTTCTCCAAGGAGTACGAGATCGAGCGCCTCTACCGTGAGGCCCCGATGCTGCTGATCGGTGAAGGTACCGCCGAGATCCAGAAAATGATCATCGGTCGCCGGCTGCTCGAGGAGTACCGACTCCAGGGCTGATTGTCCCCTTCGAGATGATTTGGTGGCGAAGAACATCACACCCTGTCAACCTCGTCCGGAGCCTTTCAGCTGTCCGACTCGGCTGCTGGCTTGCCCAGTTGCCGCTCGCACCCGATAGCATCGCCGGAAAGCCGCCGTCCCCCCGTTGCCAGCGCGGCATCATCCGCTACGAAGGTCATCCATGCCCGACAGTCAGAACTCTGCATCCCGCGGCGGGGTCCGCCTCGCCCGCGGAGCATCGCCGTGGCTCCTCCCGACCGTCGCAACCGCGGCGCTCAGCCTCGCCCGGGCCCGCCGGTCCGGGCGCTGGGCGGCCGTGGCCGTGCCCACCACCGCGCTCGCGGCGGGCATGCTGTGGTTCTTCCGCGACCCCGAGCGCGAGATCACCCAGGGCCGCGTCATCTCGCCGGCCGACGGCGTGGTGCAGAGCATCATGCCGTGGAAGGACGGGCGCACCCGCGTCGCGATCTTCATGAGCCCGCTGAACGTCCACGTGAACCGGGCCCCCCTGGCCGGCACCGTGACCTCGGTCGAACACATCCCTGGCGGGTTCGTTCCGGCGTTCAACAAGGAGAGCGAGAACAACGAACGCGTTGTCTGGCACTTCGACACCGAGCTCGGCGACATCGAGATGGTGCAGATCGCGGGAGCGGTCGCCCGTCGCATCGTCCCCTACATCCCGCAGGGTACGAAGGTGGAGCAGGGCGAACGCATCGGTCTGATCCGCTTCGGCTCGCGCGTCGACATCTACCTTCCGGAAGGTGTCGAGGTCGCGGTCGAGGTCGGCCAGGCCACGACCGCGGGGGTGACTCGAATTGACCGTAGTTGATCCTGAGACGCAGGCCGGCTGGGTTCCGGAGGCCGAGGAGGAGGACGCCGAGGACATGCCGCTCTCGATGCGGCTGTCGATAGCGGACACCCTCACGCTCGGTAACGCCACGTGCGGGTTCATGGCGGTGTACTTCACCACCACGGGAATCCTCATCCCGCACCTCACCGGCAGTGACGAGTCGGGCATGGCCCGGCACTCCGCAGCCACCGCCGTGATCCTCATGCTCATGGCGGCGGTGTTCGACCTCTTCGACGGGCTCGTGGCACGCAAGCTGCGGTCCTCGCCGATGGGCGCGGAGCTGGACAACCTCTCCGACCTGATCAGCTTCGGCCTCGCACCGGCGTACTTCGTGCTGGTGTACGGCATGGTCGCCGACGACGCGCACCAGCGCGTGTCGGCGCTCGCGGCGATCGTGGTGCTGCTGGCCGTGGTGCTCAGGCTCGCCAGATTCTCCTGCGTGACCTTGAAGGACGGCATGTTCCAGGGCATGCCGAGCCCCTTCGGAGCGCTGACGGTCGTCTCGATCGTGCTCCTGGAGCTGCCCTTCGTGCCGACGCTGCTCGCCATCGTCGGCGTGGCGTGGCTGATGGTCAGCAGGGTCGAGTACCCCAAGCCGCGGGGTGTCCTCGCGGTGGCCATGCTGAGCTGGATCGTCTCCGCGATGGGGCTCCTCGCCGCCTGGGCGTTCGACGCCCCGGGTGGCCAGCTGCTCCTGCAGACCGGCTGTGCGCTCCAGGTCGTCCTGGGGGCGGTGATCCCGCTCTTCGCCACGGCGCGGCGGGTGAACACCTTCCGTGACAACAGGCGTGAGGCGCGGGCGGCCCAGCTCCCGTAACCTCCTGTGCCCGTGTGAGAGGGCCCGGATGCTCCCCGGCATCCGGGCCCTTTCGCGTGCCCGGGCCGCCCGCGTGCCCGCCGGCTCACCGTCCGCGCACACCGTGAGCGGCAGCGGGTGCGGGGCCGCTTCTCCCGGGGGACGCTGGAGAACGTGCACGACCACGCGGCACCTGTCGCCGCCACCGATCCGGGTACGGAGCTGCTGGACGGCGCCGTGGCCCGTGTCGTGCGCGAGTCCGGCGCCTCGGTGGCCATGCTGTACCTGCTGCCGAGGAACGGCACGACGCTGCACCTGACGGTCCTGGCCGGGGCGCCGGCTCAGCTCGCCGCCCTGTGGACCAGGGTCCCGCTGTCCGCGCCCATGCCGGTGGCCGACGCCGTACGCCTGCGTTGTCCGATCTGGCTGGGCAGCCAGGAGGAGCTGGCCCGACGCTATCCGCGTACCGCTCTCGTCCTGCCGTACCGCTTCGCCCTCTGCGCCGCCCCGGTCCGTACCGGCGCCTCCGACCGGGGCGGGGTGGTCCTGCTGTGGCCCGGATCCCACTCGCCGGAGCTGTCGTCCGACGAGCGCCGGGCCTTCCTCGCGGGCTGCCACTCCATCGGGATGCTCCTGCAGCAGGCCGAGAGCAGAGGCTCCCCGGTTCTTCCCGGCGCCCAGCCGCGGGTGCTGCCCCGACCGGAACCGGTGCCGCCCGGGCCGGCCGAAGCCCTTGGCGCCGCGGAGTTCGTCCAGCGGCTCCCCGGAGGAAGCTGCGCGCTGGCCATGGACGGTTCGATCACCTTCCTCAACGACGCCGCCTCCGCCCTGCTGGGGGCCAGGGCCGAGGACGTGCTGGGGACCCTGCCCTGGGTGTCGCTCCCCTGGCTGAACAATCCGGCCGTCGAGGACCACTACCGGGCTGCCGTCATCGGCCGTCAGCAGACGTCCTTCACCGTGCTGCGGCCCCCGGACCGATGGCTGACCTTTCACCTCTTCCCGGACAACACCGGCATCAGCGTCCGCATCATCCCCACCACGGAGCCGGGGCCCACGGACGATCCGACACCCCCGCTGCCCCCGATCTCGACCGTCCCCACCCGGGCCGGTGCGCTGTACCACCTGATGCATCTGGCAGCGACCCTCACCGAGGCGGTCGCCACCAAGGACGTGATCGAGCTGGCCGGCGACCAGCTGATGCCCGCCTTCCGGATCCAGACCCTCGTGGTGATGACGTCGGCGGAGGGCAGGCTGCGGGTGGAGGGCAGCCTGGGCAGCCGGCCCGCGCTCATGGACCGCTTCGACGGTGCACCCCTCACCTCGGGGACACCGGCCGCGCATGTGCTGACGACGGGCAGCCCCGACTTCTACGCGAGCTTCGACGACCTGCGGCGCGCCTATCCGTCCGCGGATCTGCGCCACGCCGTCGCGGCCTGCGCCTTCCTTCCGCTGGTCGTCTCCGGGCGGCCCATCGGCTCGCTGGTCCTCGCGTACGACCGGCCCCATCACTTCGGGGACGAGGAACGCGCCCTGCTGACCTCGATCGCCGGGCTGGTGGCCCAGGCCCTCGACCGGGCACGCCTCTACGACGCCAAGGACCGGCTGGCGCACAGTCTGCAGGCCCACCTCCTGCCGCAGACCCTCCCCGCCGTCCCCGGACTGGACGTCGCTGCCCGCTACCTCCCGTCCACCCGCGGCATGGGGATCGGCGGTGACTTCTACGACCTGATCCGGCTCGACGAGAACACCGTCGCCGCCGCGATCGGCGACGTACAGGGGCACAACGAGAACGCCGCCGCGCTCATGGGGCAGGTCCGCACCGCCGTGCACGCCTCGGCGGGGGCGCCGCCCGACGAGGTACTGGCGCGCACGAACCGGCTGGTCATGGACCTGGACCCCGGGCTGTTCACCAGCTGTCTCTACGTCCACCTCGATCTGGCCGGGCGGCGCGCGGTGCTGGCCACCGCCGGCCACCCGCCACCGCTGCTGCGGCAGCCGGACGGCCAGACCGAGGCCCTGCGTCTGCCGCCGGGCATCCTGCTGGGCATCGACCCCGCGGCCCGCTATCCCACGGCGGAGGTGCCCCTGCCGCTGGGCGCGGCCCTCGCCCTGTTCACGGACGGACTCGTGGAGGCCCCGGGAGTGGACCTCGACGACGCCACCTCGGACCTGGCCGAGCACTTCGCCCTCGCCCTGGACCAGGACATGGACTCCGTCGCGGACACACTCGTGCGCTACGCGCGCGGGGCCACGCCGGGCACCGACGACATCGCGCTGCTGCTCATCAACGCACTGCGGGACGAGAGCTGACGACGGCTCCCGCCGCTCGCCCGGAACGACGCCGCACGACCGTCGATGGACATGACAACCTCCCTTCCCGAGCATGTGTGCCCGTGCTCCCCGCTCAGTATTCCCGTACGCGAGTCACTTATTTGAGCGATGAAGACGAAATCTTGCGCAGCACCGTGGACTTCTTTACTGCGGCTCTCCTAGCCTGTGGGGCGTCCGAAGAGCCCGTCGAGCCGCAAGGACGTCCCACACGTGACCCCACCACTCCCAGGACCGCGTCTGTTCAGACGCTCCCTGTCCGCCTCCCTCTCCGTCGCACTCGCCGCCGCGGGCACCGCCGCCGCGGTCGTGCTGGCCGGCGCTCCCCCCGCCCAGGCCGCAGCCGTACCCGCCCCGTCGCCCGTCGGGATATCCGGTCGCGGCGCCACCGTCCCGTTCAAGGAACAGGAAGCCGAGTACGCCGCCACCAACGGCTCCCTGATCGGCCCGAACCGTCTGTACGGCACGCTGCCGTCCGAGGCGTCGGGCCGCCAGGCCGTCACGCTCGACGCCGCGGGCGAGTACGTCGAGTTCACGCTCACCGCACCGGCGAACGCGATGACGTTCCGCTATTCGCTGCCGGACAACGCGGCGGGGACGGGCCGGGACGCCTCCCTCGACCTGCGGATCAACGGCTCCTCGCTGAAGAGCGTCCCGGTGACGTCGAAGTACGGCTGGTACTACGGGGGTTACCCCTTCAACAACAACCCCGGTGACACCAACCCGCACCACTTCTACGACGAGACACGGACCATGTTCGGGTCGACCCTGGCCGCCGGCACGAAGGTCAGGCTCCAGGTCACCTCCACCGCGGCGTCGCCGACGTTCACCATCGACCTGGCGGACTTCGAGCAGGTCGCGGCACCGATCGGCAAGCCTTCGGGGGCGCTGGACGTGGTGAGCGACTTCGGGGCCGACCCGTCGGGCGCCGCGGACTCCACCGCGAAGATCCAGGCTGCGGTCGACGCGGGCCGCACCCAGGGCAAGGAGGTGTACATCCCGCAGGGCACCTTCAAGGTGCAGGACCACATCGTCGTCGACAAGGTGACCCTGCGCGGGGCGGGCCCCTGGTACAGCGTGCTGACCGGCCGTCACCCCACGGACCGCAGCAAGGCGGTCGGCGTCTACGGCAAGTACGCGGCGCAGGGCGGCAGCAGCAACGTCAGCCTCAAGGACTTCGCCATCATCGGCGACATCCGTGAGCGCGAGGACAACGACCAGGTCAACGCCATCGGCGGGGCCATGTCCAACTCGGTCGTCGACAACGTCTGGATGCAGCACACCAAGTGCGGCGCCTGGATGGACGGCCCGATGGACAACTTCACCATCAGGAACAGCCGGATCCTGGACCAGACCGCCGACGGCGTGAACTTCCACTACGGCGTCACGAACTCCACGGTGACCAACACCTTCGTCCGCAACACCGGTGACGACGGTCTGGCCATGTGGGCGGAGAACGTCCCGAACGTGAAGAACAAGTTCACGTTCAACACCGTGATCCTGCCGATCCTCGCGAACAACATCGTCACGTACGGCGGCAAGGACATCACGATCTCCGACAACGTCATGTCGGACACCATCACCAACGGTGGCGGGCTGCACATCGCCAACCGGTACCCGGGCGTCAACTCGGGCCAGGGCACGGCGGTGTCCGGCACGCACACCGCGGCCCGCAACACCCTGATCCGCACCGGGAACAACGACTACAACTGGCGCTTCGGCGTCGGCGCGATCTGGTTCAGCGGACTCAACGAGCCGATCAACAACGCGACCATCAACATCACCGACAGCGAGGTCCTGGACAGCTCCTACGCCGCGATCCACCTGATCGAGGGCGCCAGCAACGGGCTGCACTTCGACAACATCAAGATCGACGGCGCCGGTACCTACGCCCTCCAGATCCAGGCTCCGGGCACGGCGTCCTTCAACAAGGTCGTCGCCACCCACATCGCCCAGTCCAACCCGATCCACAACTGTGTCGGCAGCGGCTTCCAGATCACCCAGGGCACCGGCAACTCGGGCTGGTACGCCAACCCGCCCGCCTGCACGGGTGTCTGGCCCGACCCGGTGTGGACCAACGGCGGGGTTCCCGGCGGCGGCAACCCCACGGACCCGACCGATCCGACCGATCCCACGGACCCGACGGACCCGCCCGAGGAGACGGGCAACCTCGCCCAGGGCCGCCCGATCACCGAGACGAGCCACGCCGACGTGTACGGCGCGGGCAACGCGGTCGACGGCAACACCAACAGCTACTGGGAGAGCCGCAACAACGCCTTCCCGCAGTCCGTCACCGTGGACCTCGGAGCCGCCAAGGCGGTCAAGCGACTGGTCCTGAAGCTGCCCCCGGCCTCCGCCTGGGGGACGCGCACCCAGACCATCGGGGTCACGGGCAGCACAGACAACTCCACGTACAACTCATTGAAGGCGGCGACGGGTTACACCTTCAACCCGGCGAGCGGCAACACGGCGACGGTGAGCCTCACCGGCACGCCGGTCCGTTACCTGCGGCTGACGTTCACCGCCAACACGGGCTGGCCCGCCGGTCAGCTCTCGGAACTGGAGGCCTACACCTCCTGACCGCACACCTCCCCACAGCACACGGACGGGCCCGGCCGAGGAGGCCGGGCCCGTCGCCGTGCGGGGAGGTCAGGACGCGGGTGTGAACGACTCGGCCGCCGCCGACACCTCGGCCGGGCGGACCACCTTGAGACCGCCGGGCGTCTTGGCGTCGGGCTTCATGACGACGGTCTCGCGGGTGGACGGCGCCGACGGGTCGGTGAAGTCGTGCGAGATGCCGAAGTCCGCGCCGAAGTCCTTGATGGTGAGCAGGGCCTTGTCGACACCCTCGCGGGTCAGGTCCTTGGACGCGCAGGCCTTCTTCAGCGCCTCCCCGAAGACGGTCGCGGCGTTGTAGCCGGCGATGACGCCGTTGTCGAGGCCGTCCTTCGGGTACGCGGCGCCGTACGCCGCGGCGAGCTTCGCCGGGCCTGCGCCCGCGTCGCCGATGGGCAGGGTGGAGGCGCCGATGTAGTAGTCCTTCTGCAGCGCGGCACCCGCCTGGGTCGCCAGGAGCTGCGGGGCGTACGCCGAGTTGTTGCCGACGACGGGGACGTCGAACCCTGTCGCCGCCGCGACACCGACCAGTGAGGCCGCCTGGCGCGGTCCCGCACTGATCACGACCGCCTTCACACCGGCCTGCTTGAGCGCGGAGACCTGGGCGGTCATGTCGTTGTCGGTCGGCTTGATCTTCTGCTCGACGACCGTGAGGCCCGCCTCCTTCGCCGCGTGCTTGGAGCCGGCCAGGGCGTTCTCGCCGTAGTCGCCCTCGAAGTACACGTGGCCGATCTTGTCGCCCTTGGCGATGCGCTTCTCGGCGAGCAGGAAGTCGACCAGGTTGATCGTCTCCACGTCGTACGTCGCCCCGATGACGCGGACGTACTTGGATCCGACCAGGCTCGCCGACCAGGCCTGCGGCAGCACGATGCCCTTGTCCTGGCCGTCGATCCGCGACTCGACGGCGGCGACGAACGGGGAGCCGATGAACTGGGTGAAGCCCAGCACCTCCGGTTCCAGCTCGGTGTAGGCACCGATCGCCTTCTGCGGGTCGTACCCGTGGTCGCGCACGGTCAGTTCGATCTGCCGCTCGCAGATGCCGCCTGCCTTGTTGGTCTCCTTCACCCAGAGCTGCTGGGCCTGGGTGACGCTCTTGCCGAGCGAGGCGTACACCCCGGTCATGTCGGTGAGGGCGCCGAGGGTGATCTTGGAGTCGGTGACCCCTTCCCCGGTCTTCACACCGCCCTTGTCCGCGGCTCCGTCGTCCGACGGCTTCGCCTTCCCGCTGCATCCCGCGAGGGCGAGGGTGAGGGTGAGAGCCGCGACGACGGCTCCGGTGACACGTGGCTTCATTTCTTCTTCTCCCCTGGATTCTTCAGACGCGCAATGCCGCCGGGCAGGAACAGGACGACCGCGACGACCGCGGCGCCGTAGAGATAGCGGGACGCCTCACCCGGTGCGATTCCGCCCGTACCCGGGGCGGACACCAGGGGCAGGGAGTCGCTGTAGTGGGTGAGCACCTGAGGGAGCAGCGACACGAACGCGGCGCCGATGACGGCTCCCGCGACGCTGCCCAGCCCGCCGATGACGATCATGGCGAGGTATTCGAGGGACAGGATCATGCCGAAGTACTCCGGCACGGTCCGCTGGAAGACCAGCGCGAGCAGGACGCCCGCGAGGCCCGCGTACATGGAGGACAGGACGAACACGCCGGCCCGGTAGCGCGCCACCGGGACACCCATCACACCGGCGGCGATCCGGTGGTCCCTGATGGCGTTGAGCGCCCGGCCGGGCCGGCCGCGGAGCACCCCGCGGGCGAAGAGCCCGCCGGCGAGCAGTGCGGCCAGACCGAGGTACCAGAGCTTCTCCGACGACTGGAAGGGCACCGCCGCGACGACGACCTCGGCGTCGTCGAAGGTGAACCCGAACAGCGAGAGCGGCGGCACGGGGCGTCCGTTGAAGCCCCCGGTGAGCGAGTCCGCGTTGAACAGCACGTGCTGGCCTATGAAGATCAGCGCCAGCGTGGCGATACCGAGGTACGCGCCGCTGAGGCGTCCCGCGATGGGGCTGAACAGTCCTCCCGCGGCGCCCGCCAGGAGCACGGCGAGGATCGCCGCGAGCCAGGTGGGCAGCCCGAGTCCGGTGAGGACGTGACCGTTCTCCGTACTGCTCTCCCCCGCGAGGACGCAGTAGCCGTAGGCGCCCACCGCGAGGAAGAAGGCGTGTCCCATGGAGAGTTGTCCGGTCGAGCCGGTGAGCAGGTTGAGGCCGATGGCCCCGATCGCGGCGGCCATGGCGAACAGTCCGGCCTGGAGCCAGAACCGGTCCAGGTAGAACGGGACCAGGAGGAGCACGACCGAGCCGGCGAGCCACAGGTAGGGGGCGGGCCGGCGCAGCCGCCCCGCGAGCGGGGTGCCGGCGACGGGCGGTGCGACGCCCGAGGGTGCGGGTGCGGTGGCGTCCTTGGTGGCATCAGACACGGGACAGCTCCTTCGTGCCGAAGAGTCCCGCCGGCCGGACGAGCAGGACGACCACCATCACCAGGTACGGCGCGAGATCGCCGATGCCGCGGCCGAGGAAGGACAGGTCGCTCTGGTAGCCGGTGGCGAGTGATTCGGTGACTCCGACGACGAGCCCTCCCACGAGGGCGCCGGTCGTCGAGTCGAGGCCCCCGAGGATCGCGGCGGGGAACGCCTTGAGCGCGGCGAGCGAGGTGGCCCGTTCGAGGCCGGGTGTCGGGAACACCGTGAGGAACAGCGCGGCGACGGCGGCGAGGGCGCCCGCAACCGCCCACGCGGAGAGGGAGACCCGGCCGAGCCGGATGCCCATCAGCGCGGCCGTCTGCGGGTTCTCGGCCGCGGCCCGCATGGAGACGCCCCAGGTGGTGAAGCGGAAGGCCAGCAGGAACACCGTGATGAGCAGTCCGGCGACGAGGAAGGCCGCGATGCGGGTCTCGGCCAGGGTGACGCCGCCGATGGTGACGACGTCGTCGCCCCAGGGGTCGCCCAGCGCCATCACGTCCGTCCCCATGCGCCGGGTGAGTTCCGTGGTCAGGAGGATGTCGACGCCGATGGTGACGATCGCCAGGACGCTCTGGTCGCTCCCCCGGTAGCGGCGCATCACGAGGAACTCGACGGCCGACCCGACGACGGCCGCGCCCGCGATGCCGACGCCGAGCGCGGGCCAGAACCCGATGTCGTCGTGGAGGACCGCGGTGACGTAGCCGCCCGCCAGCAGCAGCGAGGCGTGGGCGAAGTTGACGACCTCGGTCGCCTTGAAGATGACGACGAAGCCCAGGGCGATCAGCGCGTACACCGAGCCGATGGACAGGCCGCCGAGGAGGAGTTCGATGAAGGTGGTCATTCCTGTGCCCCCAGGTAGGCCTGCACGACGGCCGGGTCGTTCTGCACCTCGGCGGGCGTGCCCCCCGCGATCCTGCGTCCGAAGTCGAGTACGGTCACCGCGTCCGCGAGCCGCATCACCACCCCCATGTCGTGTTCGACCATGACGATCGAGATGCCGAGGCTGTCGCGTACGCCCGCGACGACGGCCGCGGTGCGCCGCCGCTCGTCCGCGGTCATGCCGGCGATCGGCTCGTCCAGGAGCAGGACCTCGGGTTCCATGCACAGGGCGCGGCCGAGCTCGACGAGCTTCTGCTTGCCGTACGGGAGCGCCCCGGCGGGGCGGTCGAGTTCCTTCTCCAGGCCGATGAACCCGGCGATCTCCCGCACCCGTTCGAGGTGCCGGTGCGCCTCACGGGTCGCGGAGGGCAGCCGCAGCCCGGTCGCCAGGAAGCCGGCCCGGGTCAGCCGGTGGCGGCCGAGCATGAGGCTGTCGGCGACGGTGGCGTGCGGGGGCAGGGCGATGTTCTGGAAGGTGCGGGCGACGCCGAGTCCGGCGATCGTGTGCGGTGCGAGGCCGGTGAGTTCGGTGGAGCCCAGGTGCACACTGCCCGAGGTGGCGCGGTAGACGCCCGACAGCACGTTGAAGGTGGTGGACTTGCCCGCACCGTTGGGTCCGATCACGGCGTGCACGCTGCCCGGTTCGACGGTGAAGGACACCGCGTCGAGGGCGGTGAGCCCGGCGAAGCGCACGGTCACGTCCCGCACGGTGAGCGGGGCCGGAGCGGTCGTCACGCGGACCACCTGCTCAGGGTGCGGGCGGTGTCGGCGGCCTGTGCGGCGTCCTCGGCGGCCGTCTCGTCGACGACGCCGAGGTAGCGGCGGCGCACCTCGTCGGAGGCGGCGAGTTCGCCGGCCGGGCCGCTCAGCGCGACCTCGCCGACGTCCAGGACGTAGGCGGTGGAGGCCAGGCGCAGGGCGATGGCCGCGTTCTGCTCGACGAGCATGACGGAGGTACCGGCCGCGTTGATCTCCTGGACCGTCTCGGCGATCCTCGCCGCCATCAGCGGGGCGAGGCCGAGGGACGGTTCGTCGAGCAGCAGCAGGCGCGGCCCGGCCATCAGGGCGCGGCCCATCGCCAGCATCTGCTGCTCCCCACCGGACAGCAGCCCGGCGCGCTGGTGCGCGCGGTCGGCGAGCACGGGGAACAGTTCGTGTACGCGCTTCAGGGCCGCGGCCGTCGTGCGCCGCCCGCCCTTCGCCCCGAGTGCGCCCGCCCGCAGGTTGTCGGCCACCGTCATCCGGGCGAACACCTGCCGGCCCTCCGGGACCTGGACCACTCCCGCCGCCACCACCTGGGCGGGGCGGAGCCCTTCCAGGGGGCGGCCGTCGAAGCGGATGGTGCCCGTGCCCGTGCCGCGGTGGAAGCCGAGGGTCCGCGATACGGCCCGCAGCAGTGTGGTCTTCCCGGCGCCGTTGCCGCCGAGTACCGCGGTGATCGCGCCGGCCGGCACGTCGACGGAGACGTCGCGCAGTGCCCGTACCGGGCCGTAGCCCACGGACAGTCCGCGGATCTCGAGCGTTGCCATGCGTCCTCCTCCTTCCGACTGGTCGTCGTGGTGCCACAGACCAGCAGCGGGCGAGCCGGGCGTCCACATTGCGGGGCGCTTCCGCTGCGCCCGACCAGTGAGGGAACGGCCCCGTTGTGCACGCGCACAGAGGCAGGGCGCGGGAGTGCCGCCCGCCGCGCGGCCGGTGGCATCCTCACCAGCCATGGGCGGCTCGGCCGCGGGACGGAGCGGGGACATGGGGCTGCGCGGCGACGAGCGGGGCCGGGCGCTGCTCGACGCCCTGCTGGAGGACCGGGCCGAACCCGGCCTCGCGGCGCGGGCGGCGACCGCGCTCGGCCTGCCGGAACTGGGGCGTTACGCCGTGGCCGTGTGGCCGGCGGGCGGTGGCACGGCTCCGGGCACCCGGCCGGACGTACACGGCCTGCGGGTCCTGCGGCGGAGGCGTGAGGAACGCGAGATCGCCGTCGTCGCCCTGGGCGACGGGGACACGGCCGGGCTCGCCGCGCTTCTGGGGCGGTGGTGCCCGGGGCCCGGGGGGATCGGGCCGGTGGCGGAGGGTCTGGCCGGACTGGGCGCCTCACGCCGGCTGGCCGAGGTGGCTCTGACGACGTGTCCGCCGGGCACGACCGGAATCGTACGGCTGGAGGAACGGCTGCCCGCGGCGCTGGTGGTGAGCCAGCCGGAGCTGTCCGACCGGCTGCTCACCGGCGTCTTCGGTCCGCTGCTGGCGCTGGACCCGGCGGACCGGGCCGTGCTGGTCGGGACCTTGGAGGCGTGGCTGGAGTGCGGGGGTTCCGCGGGGCGGGCGGCCGGGCGCCTGTACTGCCACCGCAACACCGTGCTCAACCGCCTGCGCAGGCTGGAGCGCCTGACCTCCCGGTCGCTGTCGCGCCCGCGCGAACTGACCGAGGTGACGCTCGCGCTCGACGCGTTCACCCTGACGCGGCGGTGACGAGACGCGTCACACCGACGCGGCCGTGACCCGGTGCTTCACACCGAAGCGGCGGTGACTCGACGCGTTGGCCCTGACGCGGCCGTGACCAGATGTTTCATGCCGGCGCGGCCGTGAGGGGAGCCCGGGAAGGGGATCCCCTCACGGTGCCGCGTCAGGACAGGAAGTCGCGGGCGATCGCCTCGGCCGCGCGTTCCAGCAGCGGGCCGGCCTGCGCCATGCAGACGGCCGGGTCGGGCTCCAGGTCCGTCAGCGCGTAGGCCCGCCGGATACCGGCCCCGTCGAGCGCTTCCTGCGGCAGGGCGAGCCGTCCGCACACGGCGACGACCTCCACGCCGGCCTCGCGTGCCGCGGCGGCGACGCCCGCCGGAGCCTTGCCGTGGAGGGTCTGCTCGTCCAGCGAACCCTCCCCGGTGACGACGAGCGTGGCCTCGGCCAGCGCGGGGGCGAAGCCGAGGACGTCGAGCATGACCTCGATGCCGGGGCGGAAGCGGGCGCCGAGCGCGACGAGCGCGCCGTAGCCGATGCCTCCCGCCGCGCCCGCTCCGGGCAGTCCGGCGTGCTCGGGTCCCAGGACGGACGCGTAATGGGCCAGCGCCGCGTCGAGGACCGCGATGTCGTCCTCGGTGGCGCCCTTCTGCCGCCCGTAGACCTCGGGGGCGCCCTTCGGTCCGGTCAGCGGGTTGTCCACGTCGCTGGCCAGGATCAGGTCGACACCGGCGAGCCGGGGATCGAGCCCCGACAGGTCGGCCTCGGCGAGTCCCGCGAGTCCACCGCCACCCGGGCCGACGGGCTCGCCCTCCTTGTCCAGGAAGCGCGCGCCGAGCGCGGCGAGCATGCCCGCGCCGCCGTCGGTCGTGGCGCTTCCCCCGACGCCGAACACGATCGTCCTGGCGCCCGCGTCGAGCGCGGCGGCGAGGAGTTCGCCCGAGCCGTACGTCGTCGCCGTGAGCGGGGCGAACTCCCCCTCGGGGAGGTGCTGGAGGCCCGAGGCCTCGGCCATCTCCACCACGGCGGTGCTGCCGCGCACCGCGTACGCCGCGGTGACCGGGGTCCCCAGCGGCCCCGTGACCCGCGCCTCGCGGCGCTCGAAACCGGCGGCCACGGCCGCCGCGACCGTACCGTCGCCGCCGTCCGCGACGGGCAGGGTCTCCACCCGCACGCCGGGAACGACGCGCCGCAGTCCGGCCGTCACCCGCTCGGCGACCTGCACCGCCGTGAGCGAGCCCTTGAACTTGTCCGCCGCCACGAGCACGTGGGCGGTCTCCATCGCTGCTCCGTCCGTCACCATGTATCCCTTTGCATTCGAACAGGCAGTCGCGCCGCTCCGACCTTATCCGCACCACCCCTGATCTGCCCATGCCCGTCCAAAACCACCGTCCGGGCACCTACGCTGCCCCTGTGACTCTCTCCGACTACGCCACGTACATCGCCGGCCTGCCTCGCGTGCTCGCGGGAGCCGCGGCCCTCCTCAGGGACGAGGAGGGACGGCTCCTGATCGTCGAGCCGAACTACCGGGAGGGCTGGACGCTGCCGGGCGGCACGGTCGAGTCCGACGAGGGCGAGACGCCCCGGCAGGCGGCGCGGCGGGAGACGGCGGAGGAGATCGGGCTCGACATCGCGCCGGGGAGGCTCCTGGCGGTCGACTGGGCACGCGCCGGGGGCCGTCCGCCGATCGTCGCCTACCTGTACGACGGCGGCGTCCTGGGCAGGGAGCGGTTCGACGCGATCGAGCTCCAGGAGGCCGAACTGCTGTCCTGGCGGCTCGTGGACCGCGGCGAACTTCCCCGCTTCCTGCCCGACCGGCTCCTGCAGCGTGTCCTCGTCGCCCTGGAGGTGCTCGACGACGGCGCCGGGACGGCGGAACTGGAGGACGGCGTACGGGTCCCGTCCTGAGAGCGGCGCGCTCGGACGAGCCCGACCCTGTGCCGCACCGGCGCGCGGCCGGAGAGGGTGGTCACCACCGTGCGGTGAGCCGCGCGGTCAGCCCTGCGGCTCCTGCGGCCGCTGCACGGTCTCGCGCAGCGCGTCGTCGCGGGCGGCGATCCGGGCCTCGGTCCGGTGTCCGCGCGCGATGTAGTCCCGCACGACGAGTTCGACCGCGTCCTGCGCGCTGCCGACTCCGGCGAGCACCATCGCCTCCACGACGAGTTCCGCGTCGAGATGTACGGTCACCTTGGCCATGGGCGGCAATCTAGCAGCGCCTCGGCACCGGAATAATGTGATCGCGGGTATCCGGGGCGGTGCGTACGCTCGGGCCCCATGACTCTCGTCGCGATCCTCAGCGGCGCCGGCATCTCCACGGACTCCGGCATTCCCGACTACCGCGGGCCGCAGGGCCTTTGGCGGAAGGACCCGGAGGCGGAGAAGCTCGTCACCTACGCCCCCTACATGTCCGACCCGGAGATCCGCCGCCGCTCCTGGCAGATGCGCCGCGCGGGTGCGGCCGTGGGCGCCGAACCGAACGCCGCACACCGCGCCGTGGCCGCGCTCGAACGCTCGGGCACGCCGGTCCGGGTGATCACCCAGAACATCGACGGCCTGCACCAGCGGGCCGGTCTGTCCGCCCGCAAGGTCGTCGAACTCCACGGCACGGTGCACCGGGTGGTGTGCACGCGGTGTCACGCCGGGTCGCCCATGGCGGACGCCCTGAGCCGGGTCGAGGCGGGCGAGGCCGATCCGCCGTGCACGGTCTGCGGCGGGATCCTGAAGCCGGCGACGGTGATGTTCGGTGAACGCCTCGATCCCCAGGTGCTCTCGGACGCCATGGCGATCACCAAGGCGAGCCAGGTGTTCATCGCGGTGGGCACGTCACTCCAGGTGCAGCCCGCGGCCTCGCTGGCGGGGATCGCGGTGGAGCACGGGGCGCGGCTCGTCGTGGTGAACGCGGAACCGACGCCGTACGACGAACTGGCCGAGGAGATCGTGCGCGAGCCCATCGGGACCGCCCTGCCCGCCCTGCTCGAACGGCTGTCGGCGGAGCACGGAGCGGGCTGAGGCGGGCGGGCGCGGCGCCGCCCCTGCGGTCCGGGCGCGCTGCGACCCGGTCAGCCGCCCGGGCCCGTCCGTACGGTGCCTGCGCTCCGCTCAGTCGTCCAGGCCCGCCCGGACCCGGCGCGACGGGCTGAAGGCGTACAGGTCGAGGATCTCCGGCGCCTCCGCGACGCCGGGTCCGCCGGCGCCCGCCCAGACGGCGATGTCGTCAACGGCCCGGGGGTCGTTGACGAGCCCGAACCAGACCGGACGGCCACCCGCCAGCCGGCCCTCGGCCGAGGGCTGCACCACGATGACGTTGCCGTGCTCGCAGGCGTCCAGGCACTTCACGGCACGCACGGTGGCCGCGCCGCCGACGCCCTCGCGCAGGCGCGCGAGCTGACCGGCGTGGTCCACGCCGGGGATCTTCGCCGTGCCGCAGCAGCAGCCCCGGCACACGCTGACGGTGGGCTTCGACGGGCCCGTACCGGCCGGCTTGCGGGGGCGGCGGGTCATGCGGGGACGCTCCGGATGTCTTCGGCGATGATCACCGCAGGACTGTACCGGCCCGCGTTCCCGCAGCTCGGATGGGGTAGTGTTGACGGCTGCGAAGGGGAGTAGCCCCGCAAACCGGTCGTCGACACACTGGAGCCTTCGGGTTCCCGGTGGCCGGGCTCGTAGATGCTTACGGGTGGGCGAGACCTTCGGTCAGGTATGACACGCCCGCGCCCTGCGGGCGCTGCGGTCATGCCGGGCCGAGTGGTCCTCCGAAAAGCCCGTACGGCACTTCGCGGAAGACCCGGGCCCGGCTCTCACAGAAAGCCACCCGGAATGCATCTCGACCTCCTGGCGATCGTCACCGCCTTCGGGCTGATCTTCCTCGCGGAGCTCCCCGACAAGACGATGTTCGCGTCGCTGGCCATGGGCACACGCATGCGTCCCCTCTACGTCTGGTTCGGCACCTCGTCCGCCTTCATCGTGCACGTCGCCATCGCGGTGGGCGCGGGCGGGCTGATCGGCCTGCTCCCCGACTGGGTCGTCAGGCTGGTCTCGGCGGTCCTCTTCGCCTTCGGCGCCTTCATGCTGCTGCGCGGCAGCGGTGGCGACGAGGAGGACGAGGAGATCAAGACGGTCACCGGCTTCTGGCCCGTCTACTCGACGGCGTTCATGGCGGTGTTCATCAGTGAGTGGGGCGACCTGACGCAGATCACGACGGCGAACCTGGCCGCGAGCAACGGGGCCTGGTCCACGGCCATCGGCTCGGCCGCCGCCCTCATGTCGGTGTCGGCGCTGGCGCTGCTGGCCGGCCGCTTCATCGCCAAGCGGGTCCCGCTGAAGACGGTGCAGCGCATCGGCGGTGTGTGCATGCTCGGGCTGGCGATCTGGTCGGTGGTCGAGATCTTCACCGGCTGAGCGGCTGCGAGGACCGGGGCGGGTGGGCCGCACCGAGCGGGAGGCCCGGCGGGAGCGGCCCGGCGGCGCGGGAGGCCTGGCGGGAGCGGCGGTGCGGGGGCCGCGCGTCACGCCGGCCGCCCGCCCGCCCGGCCCGCCTGCGGGCTCAGAAGAGCACCGGTGCCTCGGTCTCCGCGCCCCTCTCGAAGGCCAGCAGCCGCTGCTTGCGTTCCAGCCCGCCGCCGTACCCCGTGAGGCTCCCCGAGGCGCCGATGACCCGGTGGCAGGGGACGATGATCCCGACCGGGTTCTTCCCGTTGGCCAGGCCCACCGCGCGGGACGCGCCGGGCTTGCCCAGGATGTCGGCCAGTTCGCCGTACGAGCGGGTCTCGCCGTACGGAATCCGTGCGAGCTCGGCCCACACGCTGCGCTGGAACGGGGTTCCCTCCAGTCGGAGCGGCAGGTCGAACTCCGTCAGTTCGCCCGCGAAATAGGCCTCCAGCTGGGCGATCGCCTCCCCGAAGGACCGGGGGTCCGGCAGGCCGAAGGTCTCCTCGGACGGGCGGTGCCGCTGTCCGGTCATGTAGAGGCCGCAGAGCGTCCCGTCCGTGGCGACCAGGGTGAGCGCCCCGTAGGGGCTGTCGACGACGGTGTGCGCCCGTGTCGTCGTGGATGCGGTGATCATGGGTTCGTCCTCACGGTGGTCATGGGTTCGTCCTCACGGCGGTCACGAGTTCGTCCTTGCGCCGGTCACAGGTTCCGCCCGCGCGGCGGTCACGGGTCGCTCCTCCCGCTCCCGGGCGGGCAGGTGGTTGATCGGGTGGTCGTCGACGGTCCACAGGTACTGCACGGCGTACGCGCGCCAGGGGCGCCACCGGGCGGCGCGGGCGGTGAGGGCCGCCGGGGTCGAGGGCAGGCCGAGGCGGGCGGCGGACCTGCGGATGCCGAGGTCGGTGGGGAGGAAGGCGTCCGGGTCCCCGAGGGCACGCATGGCGATCACCTCGACCGTCCAGGGACCGAACCCCGGGAGCGCGGTCAGCTCCGCCCTGGCCCTGTCCCAGTCGGTGCCCTCCCCCAGGTGCAGTGACCCGTCCGCGAGCGCCCGCACGAGGGTGGTGAGCGTGGTGCGGCGGCTGCGCGGCAGGGCGAGCGCCTCGGGGTCGAGTCCGGCGAGCGCGTCGGCGGCCGGGAAGAGGTGGGTCAGCCCGCCTTCGGGGTCGTCGACCGGCACCCCGTGGGCGCGGACCAGTCTGGCCGCGTGGGTCCGGGCCGCGGCCGTGGAGACCTGCTGGCCGAGCACCGCGCGTACGGCGAACTCCGCCGCGTCGACGGTGCGCGGCACCCGGCGGCCGGGAGCCGCGTCCACCAGTGGGGCGAGCAGCGGATCGGCACGCAGCTGGTCGTCCACGGCCACGGGATCGGCGTCCAGGTCGAGGAGGCGGCGGCACCGGCTGATGGCCTGGGCGAGATCGCGGGGGTCGGTGAGGGAAAGCCTGCACTCGATGTGCCCGGAGCGCGGGGTGAGCGCCACGATGCCGTGCCCGTGCGGGAGCGTGAGCGTGCGGCGGTAGGCACCGTCGCGCCATTCCTCGACCCCGGGCACGGCGGTCGCGGCCAGGTGGCCGAAGAGGTTGCTGGGGTTGAGCGGGGCGCGGTACGGCAGCCGGAGGGCGATGACGCCTGGGGTCCGGGGCTCGCTCACCCCGCGTCCGGCCCGGGCGCGCAGTTCGCCCGGGGCCAGCGCGAAGACCTCGCGGACGGTGTCGTTGAACGTACGGATGGATGAGAACCCGGCGGCGAAGGCGACCTCGGCCATCGGCAGCGCGGTCGTCTCGATGAGCACCCTGGCGGTCTGGGCACGCTGCGACCTGGCCAGCGCCAGCGGGCCCGCGCCGAGTTCGGCGAGGAGCTGGCGCTCGACCTGCCGGGTGGAGTAGCCGAGCCGTGAGGCGAGCCCGGTGACGCCCTCCCGGTCGACGACCCCGTCCTGGATGAGCCGCATGGCACGGGCCACGGAGTCGGCGCGGGCGTTCCACTCCGGGGAACCGGGACTGGTGTCGGGGCGGCAGCGCTTGCAGGCCCGGAAGCCGGCCTGCTGGCAGGCGGCGGCGCTGGGGTAGAAGGTCATGTTCCGGACCTTGGGCGGCACGACCGGGCAGCTGGGCCGGCAGTAGATGCGGGTGGTCAGGACGGCGGTGAAGAACCAGCCGTCGAATCGGGAGTCCTTCGACTGCACGGCTCGCACGCAGCGCTCGGTGTCGGTGTGCATGTATCCAGGATCGGGCACGGCGGACGCCGCGGCTGGCGGAAATGCGACATGAGCCTCACGCCGCGACCGGTGCGCGCAGGTCCGGCCGGCCTCGATCGCCCCTCCCGTACGGCACCTGAGCCCTGGGGTGTGTCCACCGTGAGGATTCGGTCACCTCGCCGCAATGAAACACGCCGGAAACCTGACGGCGTCCTCGGTGAAACGAGCGCCCGCGACCCTCTCAGGGCCGTCCCCCACGCCTCCCCGAGGAGGGAACCCTCTTGAATGCCGTGCCCCTGGCCTCGGCGGGCCTCGACACAGGCGACACCGCCTGGCTGCTCGCCGCCACCGCTCTCGTCCTGCTGATGACACCGGGCCTCGCCCTGTTCTACGGCGGGATGGTCCGCACGAAGAGCGTCCTCAACATGCTGATGATGAGCTTCGTGTCGATCGCGCTGGTCACCGTCGTCTGGCTGGTCGCCGGCTATTCACTGGCCTTCGGCGACGACGTGTTCGGCGGGCTCATCGGCGGTCTCGGGCAGGTGGGCCTGGCCGGCATCGGCCCCGACGACGTGACCGGCAGCGTACCCACCCTGCTGTTCACCACCTTCCAGCTCACCTTCGCGATCCTCACGGCGGCGTTGATCAGCGGGGCGGTCGCGGACCGCATGAGGTTCGGGGCGTGGCTGGTGTTCGTGCCGGTGTGGACGCTCCTCGTATACGTTCCCGTGGCCCACTGGGTGTGGGGGACGGGCGGATGGATCAGGGACTCGCTCGGCGCCCTGGACTTCGCCGGCGGCCTCGTCGTCGAGATCGCCTGCGGGGCGTCCGGCCTCGCCCTCGCCCTGGTGATCGGACCGCGCATCGGTTTCAAGAAGGACGCCATGCGGCCGCACAACCTGCCGATGGTGATGCTCGGCGCCGGCCTGCTGTGGTTCGGCTGGCTCGGCTTCAACGGGGGCTCGGCCCTCGGCGCCAACGGGCTGGCGGCCGCGTCGGTCCTCAACACCCTGGTCGCCGGGTGCACCGGCCTGCTCGGCTGGCTCTTCGTCGAGCAGCGGCGCGACGGCCATCCGACCACCTTCGGTGCGGCGTCCGGGGTCGTCGCCGGGCTGGTGGCCATCACACCCGCCTGCGGCACCGTCGGCGTCCTCGGCGCCGCCGCCGTGGGTCTCGTGGCCGGTGTGGTCTGCTCCTACGCGGTGGCGTGGAAGTTCCGTTACGACTACGACGACTCGCTGGACGTCGTCGGCGTGCACTTCGTCGGAGGCGTCGTCGGCACCCTCCTCGTCGGCCTGTTCGCGACGGCCGCGATGACCGGCGGCGCGGAGGGGCTGTTCTACGGCGGCGGGGCGGGCCAGCTCGCACGGCAGGCCGTGGCCGTCCTGGCGGTGGCCGCGTACACGTTCCTGGTGACGTACGGGATCGGCAGGGCGATCGACGCGGTCATGGGGGTGCGTGCCTCCGAGGACGACGAACTCACGGGCCTGGACCAGACGGTGCACGCGGAGAGCGCCTACGATCACGGCGGTCCCGGGCATGCCGCGTCGCTCGCTCCGGGCCACTCCGCACCCCTCTCCAGGAACAGGAGCACCGCCCCGTGAAGCTCATCACCGCGGTCGTGAAGCCGCACCGCCTCGACGAGGTCAAGACCGCCCTGCGGGATCTCGGAGTACACGGCATGACGGTCACCGAGGCCAGCGGTTACGGGCGCCAGCACGGTCACACCGAGGTGTACCGCGGAGCCGAGTACCGCGTGGACCTGGTGCCGAAGATCCGTATAGAGGTGCTCGTCGAGGACCCCGACGCGGAACCGGTCATGGACGCGGTGGTCCGTGCCGCGCGGACGGGCAGGATAGGTGACGGCAAGGTGTGGGCGCTGCCCGTCGAGACGGCGGTGCGGGTGCGCACGGGTGAGCGCGGTCCCGACGCACTGTGACCGCCGCCGGCCGCGCCGGCGAACTCCGGACGCGGGCAGGCGGGTTGGGAGTACCGCCCCCGCGCCGGAGCCGACCGAGGGGTGCGGAGCGGGGGGTCAGCGCGTCCCGTCGGGCGGGAGCGCGTAGAGGCCCGGCAGGTTGACCACGATCGCCTCCTGGGTGCTGCGCGCGATGACCACCACGGCCTCTTCCGCCGGGTCGGGGTTCTCCTCGCGGTGCGGCACGAACGGCGGGACGAAGATGTAGTCGCCGGGTGAGGTGCGCAGCCGGATCTCCTCCGGCTCGCCCCCCGAGTCGTCGACGAAGACGAACTCCGGGTGACCGCTGACCACATGGATGGCGGTCTCGGACTCGCCGTGATGGTGGTCCGAGGAGGCGGTCGAGGGTGCGACGTGGGTCTGCCCCATCCACAGCTTCTCGGAGCCGACGGTCCTCCCGCTGACGGCGCTGAATCTGCGCATACCGCCCGTCTGCGCCGTGTCGCCGTCGAGGGCGTCCGCACGGATGTGGTGCAGACGACTGCGCAGGGGCACCGCGGGGCTGCCGGGGGCGCCGTGGAGGTGAGGGTGGAACCCCTCGCCGGGGATGGTCGACGGCTCGCTCATGGCAGGGACGCTAGAGGCGCGGCGAAAAGGATGTCAAGAGGTGTCCTTTGTGCTTCACCTGCGGCAATGTTCCCGCAACGAATCGAGCCCGCCCGCCGGGCGAGCCTCGCCCGGCGTCCCGCTCCGGGGCATGATGGGCGCATGCATATCTCCGCGAAGGCGGACTACGCCACGCGCGCCCTTCTGGAGCTCGCGAGTGATCCCGGCCGTCCGCTCTCCTGCGAAGCCATCGCCTCTTCGCAGGACATTCCGTTCAGATTCCTCAAGTCCGTGGTGGGCGAGCTGCGCAAGGCCGGGCTGGTGCGCAGTCAGCGCGGCTGCGAGGGCGGTTACTGGCTCGGCAGGCCGGCCGACGAGATCCCGCTGCTGGACGTCGTGCGTGCCGTGGACGGTGAACTGATCACCCTCCGGGGTGAGTCGCTGGCGGGGCTCGACTACCCCGGGCCCGCCGCGGGCCTGCCGGGCGTCTGGCGCCAGGTCGAGTCGGACGCGGCGGCGGTCCTCGGCGGGCTGACGGTGGCCTCCCTGCTGCCCGCCGGGTCGGCCGCGCGACAGCCCGTACCCGGTGCCGCGTGACCGGCCACCCGGGCGAACCGCCCGTGCAGGTGGTGGAGTTCACCGATCCGATGTGCCCCTGGGCGTGGGGCTCGGAGCCGGTGTTCCGCAGGCTGCGTGCCGGACTCGGGGACCGGGCCGGATGGCGGCGGGTGTACGCGATCCTCTTCGACGACACGGACGACCCGGCGCCCGACCCGGCGGCCGAGACCGCCTGGTACGCGCGGCACGTCGAGGAGATCAGCTCCCATACGGGCGCTCCGCGGGCGCCCCGGCTGAGGCGCGTCGCGGCGAGCTCCTGGCCCTCCTCGCTGGTGGCCGCCGCCGCCGAACTCCAGGGGGAGGAGGTGGCGCGGCATGTACTGCGCCGGCTGCGGGAGAGCGTGTTCGTCCTGGGTGATCCCGCCGACACGACCGCACGCGCGACGGCGGCCGTACGGGGCGTCCCCGGGCTCGACGCGGAGCGGCTGCGGGCGGACGCGTCCTCGCCCGGGGTCCTGGAACGGGTCCGCGCCGACCGCGCGGAGGCACGCACACCGGTCCCCGAAGTCCTGTCCGTACGGGGCGGATCACCGCATCCCGGAGCCGCCAGGGAGACTCCCGACGGGGATCTGCGCTACGCGCTGCCGACGCTCCTGGTGCGTGCCCCGTCCGGGTACCGCGCGGTCCCCGGCTGGCGGCCGTACGAGGCGTACGCGGCGGCGTTCGAGGAACTGGTCCCCGGACTGCTGGAGACGGCGGCCCGGCTCTCTCCCGGCCGGGCGCTGGAGCATCACAGGAGCCTGACCGAGCCGGAGCGGCGGGAGTTGGCACCGGGCGCCTGGCCGCCCCCCGGAGCCGTGCCGGCCGGAAGTGCGAACGGTGTCCTCTGGCTGCATCCTGACGAGGCATCAGTGCACCCCGCGACGGCCGCGTCACCTCACGCAGGGCGCTGAGCTGCGGTTGAGCGCCGTCCCGCCCAATGAGACACCAAAGGGTGTCCATTGACAGGCGCGGAATCCCGGCGCCAGGATGAGCCCATGCTCACGACGCACCCCGGTGTGGTGTGCCGCTACGTGGACCTGCGGCGCACCTCCAGCGCACTCTGTCGCTGACCCCGCACCTGTCCTGTTCCGCAGGCACTGCCCGACCTCCGTCGGCAGCACCGGCCTCCAGCCGGTCCACCGATCCGTGCCTGCCCTCCGCGCCGGTCTCAGCTTCCCGTCGCGCCCTGTCGTCGCACCCCCGTACCGGTTCGCGAGTCTTCGACGCCCCGGACGGACCCTGCCCTGCCCGGCCATGCGCCCGCTTCCTCCGGCGCCCCTGCCCGCACGGGTGACGACGTCTCCGTGAGAGTGCCGTGCGCCTTCCCCCGCGGCCCTCCCGCTTCTCCCTGCCCTGTTCCGGGCCGGGACCCACGAGAGAGAACGCGATGTCCGCACGACACACGATCCGCCACCGACCGGACGACCGGTCGGCCCGCCGGGCGGGCGGCCTGAGGGCCGCCGCCCTCGGAACCGCCTTCGTCGCCCTGCTCATCCCGGCGCTCAGCGCCTGCGGCGGCGCCGCGTCCGCCTCCGGTGACGCGCGGCTGAAATGGGCCTCCTCCTACTTCCCCGCGCACTGGGACCCGGTGGTATCGGGCAGTGGCGCGCAGTTCCGCGAACTCGCTCTGGTGTACGCGTCGTTGACGCGCACCGACGAGGAGGGGAAGGCCGTCCCCGACCTGGCCGAGAGCTGGGAGTACAACGCCGAGGGCGACCGGATCACCTTCCACGTACGTCCCGGCCTGAAATTCAGCGACGGCGAGCCCGTCGACGCCACAGCGGTCAAGGCGGCCATCGAACGGGCGCAGAAGCAGAAGAACTCGGCGCTCTTCGGAGACCTCACGTCGATCGGCTCGGTGGAGGCGCACGGCCTCGACGCGACACTGAACCTCACTCAGGTCGACTACCAGATACCGCAGTTGCTCGGCGAGCGCGTCCTGCAGATCGCCAGTCCCAAGGCTTCGGCGGATCCCGCGAAGCTGGACCGCAACCCGGTCGGCGCGGGCCCGTTCGTCGTCGACCAGCTGGTCCCCGGCACCAAGGCCGTCCTGCGCAGGAACCCCGACTACTGGGACGCCGCGAACATCCACATCGACCACGTGGAGCTGGTCTCGGCACCCGACGCCTCGACCGTCGTCTCCGGTCTGCGGACCGGGGTCTACAACTTCGCCGACCTGGCCCCGAGCCAGGCCGACGCCGCCTCGGAGGCGGGGCTGGACGTCTTCTCCCAGCCCGGCTTCAACGCGTCGAACATCAGCCTCAACGTCAACAAGGCCCCGTTCGACGACGACAGGGTCGTCGACGCCCTCCGCCATGCCGTCGACCGCGAGGAGTTCGTCAAGAAGCTGACCTTCGGTCACGGCGAGACCACCGACCAGCCCTTCCCGAAGGGGTACGTCGCCTACGACGGCCGGTCCGAGGGGGCCTACCCCTACGATCCGGCGAAGTCGAGGAAGCTGCTCGCCGACGCGGGCCACTCCCCCGGTGACATCAAGCTGGACCTGGTCATCCCCGCCGAGGATCCGCAGGCCGAGATCGTCCAGTCCCAGCTGGCAGCCGTGGGCGTCAAGGTCACGATCAAGATCGACAAGAACTGGGCCACCCCGTTCTTCGCGAAGGACCTGGCCTTCTCCCTGTACTCGACGACGGGCCGGGACTCCGCGGTGCAGACCCTCACCGCCCACTTCGGCCCGAACGGCCCGCTGAACCTCAGCAGCCCGTACGAGCCGGACGGCTTCAAGGAGGCCGTGGCGAAGGTCCGCCGGACACCGCTGGACGCGCCCGGGTACGCCCGGACGCTCCAGGAGGCGACGCGGGCGGGCCTGCGGAGCAGGGCCCTCATCTTCACCTTCTCCTCGCCGAACCTGTTCGCCAAGAGCCCGTCGGTCTCCGGCCTGCCGAAGAACCCCGCCCACATCGACTGGACCGGCGTGAAGATCGCCGGCACCTCCTGACGATCCGTCCACCGCAGAGAGGAGGCAGCCTCATGACCACGACCCCACCACAGGTCACCGCCGAACGCCGTCGCCGGGCCGCCGGGAGCAGGACGCGGCACGCGGCGGGGCGGATCTCCGCCGCCCTCGGCCGGACGGTCGCGATCTTCGTACCGGTGTTCCTGGTGGCGACCTTCGTGACCTTCGCGCTCCGGTCGCTGAGCGGCCTCAGCCCGGCGCGGATCCAGCTGGGCGAGGACGCCACCCCGGAGGCGATCCAGCGCGTCGAGGCCCAGTGGGGGCTCGACAAGCCGTTCCTCACGCAGTACGGCGACTGGTTCGCGGACGTCCTGCGCGGACAGCTCGGGACCAGCTGGGTCAACGGCGCGGACATCTCGACGCTGATCGGGCTCGGCCTCGGGGTGAGCCTCTCGGTCGCGGCCCTCGCGCTGGTCATCGGAGTCGTCGCCGGATTCGTCCTGGGCACGGTGGCGGCCCTGCGCCGCACCACGGCCGTGGACCGGGCGATCACCGGGTTCGTCACCGTGATCTCGGTGATGCCGGCCTTCGTCGTGGGCATCGTGCTGGTCTCCGTCCTCGCGGTCGGACTCGGCCTCTTCCCCTCGGCCGGCTACATCCCGGCCGAGCAGGGATTCGGCCCGTGGCTCGCCCACATCACGCTCCCCGCGCTCGCTCTGAGCTTCGACGTCGTCGCCGACGTCGCACGCCAGCTGCGGTCCAGCCTCATCGCCGCGTACGGGGAGAACTACGTGACGGGCGCGGTGGTCCGGGGGCTGAGCCCCCGGCGGATCTTCTTCGGGCATGTCCTGCGCAACGGCCTCGGGCCGGCGCTCGCCACCGTCGGGCAGAAGTTCCCGGCGCTCGTCGGTGCCTCCGTGGTCACGGAGTGGATCTTCGGCCTGCAGGGCTTCGGCCGGTTCGCCAACGACTCCGCCCAGGCCGGCGACGTGCCCGCGGTGCAGGGGGTGCTCGTGGTGTCGATCGTGCTGGTCGTCTCCTTCAACCTGGTCATCAACCTGGTGCTGGCGCGCGTCATGCCGGCATCCCAGCGGGGGGTCTGACATGGTGCGCCGCGTTCTCTCGCTCGCCTCCGGCCGGATCGCCCTGGCCGTGCTCCTCCTGGTCGCCGTGCTCGCCGTCTGCGGCCCCTGGCTCGCTCCGCAGGACCCGCTGGCCACCAGTGACAACCCGCTCGCGTCCGCTTCGGCCGCCCACTGGCTGGGCACGGACTACCTCGGCCGCGACGTGTTCAGCCGTCTCCTCGACGGTTCGCGGATCAGCGTCCTCGGATCACTCGAAGTCGCGCTGACCGCGCTGGTCACCGGCGCGGTCCCTGGCATCCTGTCGGTGTACTCGGGCCGGGTCTTCGAATGGCTGACGCTCCGTCTGGCCGACACCCTGGTCGCACTGCCCTTCATGCTGTTCGCCATCGCGGTGATCGCCCTCCTGGGCAACGGCATCACGCAGGCCATGCTCGTCACGGGAGTCCTGGTCTCGCCCCTGTTCTACCGGGTGGCGCGCGCCGCCACCCTGGCCGTGGCGCGCTCGCCGTACGTGGAGGCCGCCATCGTCTCCGGCGCGTCCGTCGGCTGGATCGTGCGCCGCCACGTGTGGGTCAAGGTGCTGCCGCCGATCGCGGTCGCACTCGCCCAGACCATCGGCGTCGGCTTCGTGATCGTCTCCAGCCTCACCTTCCTCGGCATCGGCGTGCAGCCACCCGCTCCCACGTGGGGCGGGCTGCTGGCCTCCGACCTGGGCTATCTCAGCCACCAGCCGTGGGCTCCGGTGGCACCCGCCCTGCTGATCATGGTCACCGTCTGGGCGTGCAACGTGCTCGCCGACGCCATCCGCGACGTCTCCGGCGAGGCCGGCCGGGCGCTGGTCCGCAGCCGCGAGGCCCGTAGCGGCACATCCGTACCCGTATCCGCAGGAGGTTCCCGATGAGGACGCTGTCGAAGAACCCGGTGCACGCCGCCGCCGGGGTGTCCGGGAGCGGCGTACCTGACGCCCCGCCCGGTCCGCCGGTGATCGCGGTGCGCGACGTCCGCATCAGCGACGGCGTCACCGGCCGGGAGATCGTCCACGGCGTCGGCTTCGAGCTCACACCGGGACGGGCGATCGGGATCGTCGGTGAGTCGGGCAGCGGCAAGACGCTCACCTGCCGGGCGGTGCTCGGCATCCTGCCTGCGCACTTCGGCGTGTCGGCGGGGTCGGTCGAGATCGAGGGCACCGACATCTCCACCCTGACACCCCGGCAGTGGACGGCCCTGCGGGGCACCACGGTCGGCGCGGTCTTCCAGGACCCCGCGTCCTACCTCAACCCCTCGATCCGGGTGGGCGCACAGATCGCCGAGGTGATCCGGGTCAAGCAGGGCGTCAAGCGGCGCGAGGCGCGGCGCCGCGCCCTCGACCTGCTCGCGGCGGTGCGGCTGAGGGACCCGGAGCTGGTCTACGGCCAGTACACCTACGAGCTCTCGGGCGGCATGCTGCAGCGCGTGCTCATCGCGGCGGCGATCGCGGTCGAACCCCGGGCGCTCATCGCCGACGAGGCCACCACGGCCCTGGACGTCACCGTGCAGGCCGAGATCCTCGACCTGCTGGCCGAGCTGAGGGAGCGCACCGGCCTCGCACTCGTCGTCGTCTCGCACGACCTCGCCGTCGTCGCCCAGCTGTGCGACGAGGTCCTCGTCATGCGCCAGGGCGAGGTGGTGGAGCAGGGCCCGACGCGGTCGGTGCTGCACGACCCCCGGCACCCGTACACGCGGCTGCTCATCGCCGAGCACGAGCAGTACGGCCTGGACAGGTTCCTCACCGTGAAGGAGGCGTCGTGACGGCCCTGTCACCCCGGGCGGACACGGCCCGGCGGGACCACGAGGCGGCAGCCCCCGTCCTGGAGATCGACGGCCTCGACGTCCGTTACGGCTGGGCCCGCCGGAGCCGGCACGCGCTGCGGGGGGTGTCGCTGAGCGTCACACCCGGCGAGACCGTCGGGCTGATCGGCGAGACCGGTTCCGGGAAGTCCACCCTGGCCCGCGCCGTGCTCGGCCTGGTGGAGGCGTCCGCCGGTTCGATCCGGGTGGGCGGCGAGGACGTGACCGGCTACGGCGCCCGCCGGTGGCGGGCGCTGCGGCGCCGGGGCGTGGTGCAGTACGTCTTCCAGGACCCCCTGCGCAGCCTCGACCCCGACCTGACGGTCGAGGACTCCCTGACCGAGCCGCTGCTCGTCCAGGGCGTCCCGGGCAAGGAGGCCGGGCGGCGGGCGCGTGCGTACCTCGACCGGGTCCGGCTGTCCGACGACCTGCTCCGGCGCCTGCCCGGGGAGTTGTCGGGCGGGCAGCGCCAACGGGTGGCGGTGGCCCGTGCGCTGGTCACCGGGCCCGCCCTGGTCCTCCTCGACGAGCCGGTCAGCGCCCTGGACTCCGCCAACCGGGTACAGGTCCTGGAGATCCTGAAGGAACTGCGCGACTCCGGGACCGCCCTCGTCCTCATCTCCCACGACCTCGGGTCCGTCGCCGGCACCGCCGACCGCATCGCCGTGCTCTACAGGGGTGAGCTCGTCGAGGTGGGCACGGCCCGTGACGTCGTCAACCACCCGCGGCACCCGTACACCCGGCTGCTCGTCGGTTCAGCCCCCACGCTCCACACGCGCACCGCCGACCGGACCGAGCGCGAGGCCCTCCGCGCGCAGCTGAGCGGCTGACCGCCGGCGCCCCGGCAGCACGTCCCGAGACCACCGAGAGGAACAACCATGTCCCGCAGGATCCACCTCGCACTGCACCCGTACGGCGTCGGCGGCCCCGGCCAGCACGGCCTGTGGAAGGACCCGGCCGTCGCGAAGAACGCCAGCATCGACATCGGTTACTACATCCAGCAGGCCCAGGCGGCCGAACACGCCCTGTTCGACGCGCTGTTCGTCGTGGACAGCCAGTTCATCAACGCCACCTACCCCTCGCACTACCTCAACCGGCTGGAGCCGCTGACCCTGCTGTCGGCGGTCGCCACCCACACCCGGAACATCGGCCTGGTCGGCACGGCGAGCTCGACGTACAACTCGCCCTTCAACCTGGCCCGCCGGTTCGCCTCGCTCGACCACATCAGCGGCGGGCGCGCCGGCTGGAACGTCGTCACCAGCTTCGACACCGGGACGTCGAGGAACTTCGGGCTCGACGAACACCTCGACTACGCCACCCGCTACGGCCGGGCCCTGGAGTTCGTGCGGGTGGCGCGGGGGCTGTGGGACTCCTACGAGGACGACGCGTTCCCCGCCGACGTGCAACGCGACGTCTTCCTCGACCCGTCGAAGCTGCACGCCCTGGACCACGAGGGTGAGCACTTCAAGGTCGCCGGCCCGCTGAACCTCTCGCGCTCGCCGCAGGGCCAGCCGGTCATCTTCCAGGCAGGCGTCTCCCCCGAGGGCCGGGACCTCGCCGCGCGCGTCGCCGAGGGCATCTACGCGCCCGGCGGCACGCTGGAACAGGCGAGGGAGTACTACGCCGACATCAAGAAGCGCACCGCGGCCCACGGGCGCGACCCCGACCACATCAAGGTCTTCATCCACGGCGGTCCGGTCGTCGGCGCGACCGACGAGGAGGCCCGGCGCAGGGAGCGGGAGATCTTCGAGGAGGACAACGACTTCGCGAGCAACCTCGCGCTCCTGGGCCGCTCGTTCGGCGCCTACGACTTCAGCGCCCACGACCTGGACGCACCCTTCCCGGACGTCGCCCACCTCGCCGAGAAGGGGGGCCGGACGGGTGCGGCGAAGATCATCGAACGGGCGGCGGCCGAAAACCTGACCTTGCGTCAAGTCGCGGAATCCGCGAACGCGTTCCGCCGGTCCCCTTTCGTCGGCGCCCCCGAGACCGTCGCCGACACCATCGAGCGGTGGTACGACGCCGGCACGCTGGACGGCATCAACCTCGCCTTCCGGAACAACGACGACCTCGGCCGCTTCGTGGACGGGGTGGTACCGCTCCTCCAGAAGCGCGGCCTGTTCCGCACCGAGTACGAGGCGGACACCCTCCGCGGCAACCTCGGCCTGCCCGTCCCCGCGAACCGCCACACCGCCGGGCGTGAGCCCGCGGGGGCCTGAAGCGGGCCGTACACCCCCGGCCAGGCACGCAACCCGCAGACCCGCACACGCAGGAGCCGACATGACCGAGTACACCGACCACCTCGGCCCCCAGGGCCTCCGTACGCGCGGCACCGTCCTCGTCGTACCCGGGCGGGGCGAGACCCGCGCGACCTATGCCCGGCTCGGCAGGCGGCTGGCCGCCGACGCCTACCGGGTGCGGGTCGTCGACGCGCCCGCCCTCGACACCGCGGACCCCGGAACGTCGTTGACGCTGCTCGGTGAGCGTCTCGCCGTCGCCGCCGAGGGCACCGCCACCGGGGCGGACGGGGTGGCCCGGCCCCTCGTCGTGGTGGCCGCCGACAGCGGGGCGGCCGCCGTCGCGGCGCTCGCCGCCAAGGGCGGCGCGCCCGACGCCTGGGGGCCCGACGCCCTGGTGCTCGCGGGCGTCCCCGGCCGGGGCGCCGCGTCCGCCGCCACCTGGGAGGACGAACTCGACGTGCGTACCTCATGCCCGGCTCACCGGGGGACCCTGTCCGAGGACGGCGGGGTCCGGCGCGGAGCACTCGACGAGCCGGTCGGCGAGTCCCTGCTGGCAGCGGCGTACGGCGGTGGCACGGGCGTCCCCGCGCTGTTCCTGGTCGGGGACGCCGACCCGCTCGCCGACCGCGAGGCGCTCGCCCGCACGGCGTCCTCGCTGCCGCGCGCCCGCCTCTCCGTCGTGCACGGGGCGCACCACGACGTACTGAACGACCTGCAGCACCGCTCGGTGGCCGCGGAGATCGTCACCTTCCTGGAGACCGTGCGCAACGAGCTGGTGCCGGTGGTGACCGTCGATTCGAGCGCCTGGTGAGCGCCGTCCCGGCGTCCGTCGGGCCGGCCCGCATCCGTCGACGCGGCCGCTGAGCCGCTCCTGCTACCGCCCTTGCCCCTGACCCGACCCGAAGAGAAAGGGCCCGCCCCCATGGCGACCATCCTGTCCGTCTCCGGAAGTCCCTCCGCCACCTCGCGCACCGCACGGCTCCTGCGTCACCTGGACGACCGGCTCCGGGACCAGGGCCACGACGTGACCCCGCTGGACGTGCGCACCCTGCCCGCCGATGCGCTGCTCGGTGCCGATTTCGGGCATCCGGCCGTCGTGGCCGCCACGGCGCTGTTCGCCGGGGCGGACGGGGTGGTGATAGGCACCCCCGTCTACAAGGCCGCCTATTCGGGGCTGCTGAAGTCCCTGCTGGACCTGCTCCCCCAGTTCGCGCTGGCGGGCAAGACGGTGCTGCCACTGGCCACCGGCGGGAGCACGGCCCATGTGCTCGCCATCGACTACGCACTGCGTCCCGTGCTGAGTTCGATGGGGGCCGCGCACATCGTCCCCGGCTGGTTCACCCTCGACACCGACATCACGACCGGCACGGACGGCAGGCTGGGGGTCGCTCCGGCTGCCGCCGAAGCCCTGGCCCAGGTCACGGACACCTTCTCGGCGGCGCTCGGCGGCCGGACGGCGGTGCTGGCGCCCACCGGCTGAGCACGCACGGCCGGGACCGCGCTCACGCCGCCCGCAGGCGCCGCCACACCGCCTTGGCCGCGTGGTGACCGGACATGCCGTGCACACCGGGGCCGGGGGGCGTGGCCGAGGAGCAGAGGAAGACGGCGGGGTGGGCGGTGGCGTACGGCACCCGGGCGAGCCGGGGCCGTATCACCGTCTGCAGCCCCGCGAAGGCTCCGCAGGCGATGTCCCCGCCGACGTAGTTGGCGTTCCGCGCCGCGAGCTGCGGCGGTCCGGCGACGGCCCGGGCCAGCACCAGATCGCGGAACCCGGGTGCGAATCGCTCCAGTTGACGTTCGATCACGTCCGTCGCGTCGCCTTCCCAGCCGGCCGGGACGTGCCCGTACACCCAGAAGACGTGGCGGCCCTCGGGGGCGCGGCCGGGGTCGACGAGGCTGGGCTGCGCGGTGATCAGGAAGGGGACGCCCGGGTCGCGGCCGGCCCCCGCTGCGCGCAGGGACGCGTCGATCTCGGCGGCCGTGGGACCGACGTGGACCGTGCCGGCGCGCCGGGCCTCCTCGGCCGTCCAGGGCACGGGACCCGACAGCGCGTAGTCGATCTTGAAGCAGGAGGGGCCGTAGCGGTAGTGGTCGTAGGCGCCGCCGAGGCCCGCGATCCGTGCGAGCGCGCTCGGCGAGGTGTCGAAGACGTAGGCGCGGGCGGGCGGGAGTTCGTCGAGCCGCCTCACCTCCGTGCCCGTACGGATCGCACCGCCCAGCTCGCGCAGGTAGGAGGCCAGGGCGTCGGAGACGGCCTGCGAGCCGCCCCGGGGCATCGGCCAGCCGTTCTCGTGCGCGGCGAGCGCGAACATCAGGGCGATCCCGCCCGTCGCCAGGCCGCTCGCGGGGGCGATGGCGTGGGCGGCGAGCCCGGCGACGAGACCGCGCGCCTTCTCCCCCCGGAAGCGGCGCGAGAGCAGCGAGGCCGGCTGCACGGCGTCCAGCCCGAACCGCGCCCAGCGGTACGGGTCACTCGGCATCCCGTCCCAGGGGGTGCGCAGCATGTCCGCGGCGAGAGTGTCCCAGTGGCCCGTGTAGGGGGCGACGAGACGGCGGTACGCGCCCGCGTCGGCCGGTCCGAGCGACATCGCGCTCTCGCCGACCGACCCGGTGAGCACGGCGGCGGAGCCGTCCGGGAAGGGGTGGGCCAGGGCGAGCGGCGCGTGGAGCCATTCGAGGCCGTGGCGGGCCAGTGGCATGGCGCGGAATGCCGGTGAGCCGATGCCGAGGGGGTGTACGGCGGAACAGGGGTCGTGGCGGAACCCCGGGAGGGTCAGCTCCTCGGTCCGGGCGCCGCCCCCGATCGTGTCCCGCGCTTCGAAGACCTCCACGGAGAAGCCCCGGCGGGCCAGCTCGACCGCGGCCGTGAGGCCGTTGGGGCCCGCCCCGACGACGACGGCATCAAGCATCGATGGCACCTTCGGACTCCTTCGTCAGCCGATGGCCAGGGCACCCAGGATATTCGGGCGCACCGGCGACGGACCTCCGGGTAGCCTCCGGCCCGATGAAGGACTCATACGCACCCACTCCCGCCGTCGCCGCCATGGCTCCGCGGCTCGTCCGCGTGCCGGGGGTCAGGGCTGTCGTCCTGGGCGGCAGCCGCGCCCGGGGGACCCACCGCCCCGACTCCGACTGGGATCTGGGCGTGTACTACCGGGGCGCCCTCGACCTGGCCGCTCTCACCGCGCTGGCGTCCGAGGTCCAGGGGGCTCCGGTCCAGGTGGCGGGCCCCGGCGGCTGGGGCCCGTGGGTGAACGGCGGCGCCTGGCTCACGGTGGACGGTGTCGCGGTCGACTGGATCCTGCGCGACCTGGACCGGGTGGAGTCGGTCCGGTCGGACTGCCGCGAAGGCCGCTTCGAGGTGGGGACGCAGCCCGGCCACCCGCTGGGCTTCTGGTCTCCGTGCTACGTCGGCGAGGTCGCGCTGGGCCGGGTGCTCCAGGACCCGCAGGGCGAACTGACGGCCCTTCAGGACGCGGTACGCGCCTATCCGGAGCCGTTGCGCCGCGCGCTCGTCGAGGCAGCGTGGGAGGCGGACTTCCTGGTGGCCTCGGCCCGCAAGTCGGCCCCGTCCGGCGACACGCTCCACGTCGCCCTGTGCCTGTCCAGGGCCTTCGGCGTCCTCGCCCAGGCCCTGCACGCCCACCACCGCGCGTGGTGCCTCAACGAGAAGGGCGCGCTCGCCTCCGCCGCCGCCCTGCCGGACACCCCCGCGGGCTTCGCCGACGCGGTCTCCTCCGCCCTGCGCGGCCTGGACGCGCCCGCGGTGGAGACGGCGGCCCGCGTCGTACGGGACGTGCGCGCGGTGCTGGACCGCGCCGCCCCTCCCCCTGCCGGCCCGGGGCGCCCGGACGCCTCCGTCACGGAAGGTGTCCGCAGCCTGCGAGCCGACGGCCGGGGAGGCCACTCCGACGAGTGACGCCCCGTCAGTTACCTGTGGAGCCCGATCCCTGGCGGCCGGTGCGCAGCGCGTGCAGGATCCGCTCGGCCGTGGCCGCGTCCCTGGCCGCCGTGAACGGCAGGTCGTTGCCACCGGTGAGGCGGTAGGGGGCACCCGACAGGGTGGACTGCGCACCGCCCGACTCGGTGACGAGCAGCAGCCCCGCCGCGTGGTCCCAGGCGAACTCCCAGTTGAAGGCCACGGCATCCTGGGCGCCCATGGCGACGGCGAGGTACTCCAGGCCCGCAGATCCGCACGCGCGGGCGTCGATGCCATCGGTACGCAGGCCGAGCAGGGCCCGCTTCTGGGCGTCCGACGTGTAGTCCGGGTGGGACATGGCGACCTTGAGCACCGCGCCGGGTGCGGGCGAACCGCTGTGCAGCCGGGTGCCGTTGAGCGTGGCGCCGCGCCCCCTGAGGGCGACGGCCATCTCTCCGAGGACGGGGGCGTACGTCCAGGAGGCGTGCACCTGCCCGTGGAGGGCGAGGGCCACCAGCGTGCAGAAGCCGGGCTCGCCGTGGACGAACTGCCGGGTGCCGTCGACCGGGTCGACGATCCAGACGGGTGCGTCGCCGCCGAGCGCGTCGTAGACGGCGGGGTCGGCGTGGACGGCCTCCTCGCCCACGACGACCGAACCGGGCAGCAGCCGGGTCAGGGAGGCCGTGAGGTGCTCCTCGGCCAGGCGGTCGGCGGCGGTGACCAGGTCGTGCGGGCCGCTCTTCTCGACGATCTCGTGCGCGGCGAGCTGCTGGTAGCGCGGCAGGATCTCGGCGGCGACCGCTGCCCGCACCGCCGCTTCCACCTCGGTCAGCTGGCCGGAGGTCCCGGCGGTCCCGTACAGGAAGTCATCGATCATGCCTCCAGCTAAGCACGGTCCGCCGGAACGGCTCCCGCCAGGAGGTCAGCGGCCCACGGCGTAGCCCTGCATGCCGCGCGGATTGGCCGCGGCGGACAGGATGCCGGTCTCCGGGTCCCGGGCGACGGCGCACATGCGGCCCTCGGACCAGGGTTCGCCGACCGTCACGTCGTGGCCGAGGCGGCGCAGTTCCGCGACGACCCCGGGGTCCGTGCCCTCCTCGACCGTCAGGCTGCCCGGCCGCATCCCGCGCGGGAAGAAGGAGCCGGGGAAGCTGTCGTTGTGCCAGTTCGGGGCGTCGATCGCCCCCTGGAGGTCGAGGCCTCCGCGTACGGTGCCGCGGAGTGCCACGGCGAGGAAGAAGTGCAGCTGCCACTGGTCCTGCTGGTCGCCGCCGGGCGTCCCGAACGCCATGACGGGGACCCCGTCCCGGAGGGCGAGCGAGGGGGTGAGGGTGGTGCGCGGGCGGCGTCCGGGGGTCAGCGTGTTCGGCAGGCCCTCGTCGAGCCAGGCCATCTGAAGACGGGTCCCGAGGGGGAAGCCGAGTTCGGGCACGACCGGGTTGGACTGGAGCCAACCGCCGCTGGGGGTCGCGGCGACCATGTTGCCCCAGCGGTCGACGATGTCGAGGTGGCAGGTGTCCCCGCGGGTCGCGCCGTCCTTGGCGACCGTCGGTTCGCCCGCCCCGGCGGCCGGCGCACCCAGGACGCCGGGACCGGCGTCCCCGGAGGCGACGGCCCGGGCGTGCGCGCTGAGGACCGGGGTGCGGCCGTCGGAACTGCCGGGGCGCAGTTCCAGGGACGCGCTGCCGGTGATCAGCGCCCGGCGTTCGTCGTTGTACGCCTCGGAGAGCAGGGTGTCCAGCGGCACTCCGGCCGCGTCTCCGTACCAGGCCTCGCGGTCGGCCATGGCGAGCTTGCAGCCCTCGACGAGCAGGTGGACGTACGCGGCGGAGCCGTACGCCGGGAGTTCGGCGGGGAGGAGGGCGAGCTGCTGGAGGAAGGCGGGGCCCTGGCTCCAGGCGGCGGCCTTGGCCAGCGTCCAGCCGTTCCACTCGTACGTGGCGGGGGCCTCGTACGATGCGGACCAGCCGGCCAGGTCCGCCGCCGTGAGCGTGCCGGTGTGGCGGATCCCGCTGGTGTCCAGGGTGGGGACGCCGGCCTGGCGGACGAGCGCCTCGGCGACGAAGCCCGTGCGCCACACGGCGCGGGCGGCCTCGATCTGGGCGACGCGGTCGTCGCCGCCCGTCCTCTCCGCCTCGGCTATGAGGCGGCGCCAGGTCGCGGCGAGCGCGGGGTTGCGGAAGAGCTCACCCGGCGTGGGCGCCTTACCGCCGGGGAGGTAGACGTCGGCGGAGCTCTGCCACTCCGTCTCGAAGAGCTCACGGACGCTCTCCACGGTCAGGCCGACGCGCTCGACGGGCGGGTGGCCGTCCTCGGCGTACCCGACGGCGTACCGCAGGACCTCCGCGACGGTCTTCGTCCCGTGGTCGCGGAGCAGGAGCATCCAGGCGTCGAAGGCACCCGGCACGGCGGCGGCGAGCGGCCCGGTACCGGGGACCAGGCCGAGACCGAGCGACCGGTAGTGCGCGGCCGAGGCACCGGCGGGGGCGGGGCCCTGGCCGCAGAGCACCCGCACCTCGCCGTCCCTCGGGGCCAGGATCATCGGGACCTCACCCGCCGGACCGTTGAGGTGCGGCTCGACGACGTGCAGGACGAATCCGGCGGCCACGGCCGCGTCGTAGGCGTTGCCGCCGTCCTCCAGGACGGCCATCGCGGACTGCGAGGCGAGCCAGTGGGTGGAGGACACCATGCCGAAGGTGCCCTGAAGGGTGGGGCGGGTGGTGAACACGGATGCTGCTCCTTGCCGGGGCGTTCGGAGTTCAGGTACGGGGTTCGGGGTCACGGTCGATGGCCGGGATCCAGGCCCGGGGGTCCAGGTGCTTCGGCGGCCGTTCGCGGACCGTACCGACCCGGCCGGCCGCCGTCCGCCGGAGCTTGTCGGGGCCTCCCCGCCCCGCCACCGGTCCGCCGTGCAGTCGTACGGGACAGCACGGGACAGGCGCGGGACGGCGCGCCGGGAAGATATCGGGGCGCCCGTGCGCTGGGCTGAAGGTGATTCCACTCAGCGGAGGCTCGGCGATGCACGGCGAATACAAGGTTCCTGGCGGCAAGCTCGTCGTGGTCGATCTGGAGAACCACGCGGGCGTACTGCGCAACGTCCGGGTGGCGGGCGACTTCTTCCTGGAGCCCGACGAGGCGATCACCGCGATCGACGAGGCCCTGGAGGGCGCCCCCGCCGACACCGACGCCGCCGGCCTGACGGCCCGCATCGAGGCCACGCTGCCCGAGGGCACCGTCATGTACGGGATCACCGCGGAAGGCGTCGCCGTGGCGGTGCGCCGCGCGCTCGCCCAGGCCACCGACTGGACCGACTACGACTGGCAGCTCATCCGCGAGGGTGCGCAGTCGCCCGCGCTGCACATGGCCCTCGACGAGGTGATCACCGCCGAGGTCGCCGCGGGGCGGCGGCCCCCCACGCTGCGCGTGTGGGAGTGGGGCGCGCCGGCCGTCATCATCGGCAGCTTCCAGTCGCTGCGCAACGAGGTGGATCCGGAGGGGGCGGCACGCCACGGAGTCACGGTGGTGCGCCGTATCTCGGGCGGCGGGGCCATGTTCGTCGAGGCCGGCAACACGATCACGTACTCCCTCTCGGTCCCCGCGTCCCTGGTCTCGGGGCTGTCGTTCGCCGACTCGTACGCCTACCTCGACGAGTGGGTGCTCGAGGCGCTCGGAGACATGGGCATCAAGGCCTGGTACCAGCCGCTGAACGACATCGCGACGGACGTCGGGAAGATCGCGGGTGCCGCGCAGAAGCGCATGGTCGGGCCGGACGGCGGGCCCGGAGCGATCCTTCATCACGTCACCATGTCCTACGACATCGACACCGGGAAGATGCTGGAGGTCCTGCGCATCGGCAAGGAGAAGATGTCCGACAAGGGGACGGCGTCCGCGAAGAAGCGCGTGGATCCGCTGCGCCGCCAGACGGGTCTGCCCCGGGAGACGGTGATCGACCGCATGGTCGATTCCTTCCGGGGCCGCTACGGGCTCGCCGCCGGACAGGTCACCGCCGCGGAACTGGCGCGCGCCGAGGAACTGGCCGCCACGAAGTTCAGCAGCCCGGAGTGGACGGCGCGCGTGCCGTAGAGCCGTGGCGGCCGGGGCTCAGGACCCGTCCGGGGCGTCCGGGCCGACCAGCGCGTCGGCGTGGGCCAGTCCGCTCTCCGCGGCGATCTCGTCGAGCGTCTGCGGCGCCCGCACGGTGACCAGCCGTACGTCGCCGGCCTGTCCCGTGGTGAAGCCGTACACGGCCGGACGGGGCAGGCTGTTGTACGCCCAGGGGGTCGAGAAGTAGTACGCCCCGGTGTCGTGCAGGACGACGTGGTCGCCTTCCGCCAGTTCCGGCAGTTCGCGGCCGTGGGCGACGACGTCACCGGCGAAGCAGCACGGCCCGGCGACGTCCTGGCGCAGGTGCGGTCCGGTCCGCGGATCGCCGTGGGCGTCGAAGGCGCCCACCCTCAGCGGCCAGGCGTCGGGCATGAGGACGGTCCGCGTGGCGGTCTGTGCTCCCGCGTGGGTGACGGCGATGCGCCGGCCGCCCGCTTCCTTGATGTACTCCACGCGCGCGGCGATGAACCCGTTCTTGGCGAGCAGCGACCGGCCGAACTCCGTGACGAGCGCGTAGCGGCCGTCGAAGAGCCCCGGCACGGCCTCGCCCAGGACCCGCGCGTGGTCGGCGAACGCCGGGCGCGTCGCATCGTCCTCGAAGTTGACGGGCAACCCGCCACCGATGTCGAGGCTGGTGATCCGTCGTGCGCCGAGCGCGGTGTTGATCTCCTCGGCCAGCCGGTACGTCTCCGCGACGCCCTCGGCGATGAGTTCGAGCGGGCACCCCTGGGAACCGACGTGCGCGTGCAGCCGGGTCAGCCAGGGCCGCTCGGCGAACGCCGCCACGACCTGGTCGCGTGCGCCCGGGTCGCGCAGCGCCACGCCGAATTTCGAGGTCGCGGTCGCGGTGCTCATCGCCCCGATGGAACCGCCGCCTACCTGGGGGTTGACCCTCAGACCGATGACGGAGGCGCTGTCGGCGGGGCGCAGCGCGTCGATGCGGCGCAACTCGTCGAGGTTGTCGGCGTTGAGCGCCACCCCGAGGGCGAGCGCCTCCCTGATCTCCTGCCGGGTCTTGGCGGGCGAGTCGAGCACGATCCGCGACGGGGGGACACCGGCGTCGAGCGCGAGGCGCAGCTCACCCGGGCTGGCCGCTTCGCACCCCATGCCGAGCCGGGCGAGCAGCCGGAGCACGGGGACCAGGGACGCCGCTTTGACGGCGAACGTGTGGAGCACGTCGGGGGCGTGGGCGAACGCCTCCTGGAGGCTCGCGACCGAGGCTCGGATGCCGTCGGTGTCCAGGAACCCGGCGACGGGCTGCTCCTCCCCCACCAGCCCGGTGGCGAGGGCCCGGCGCAGCACCACGGGAACGCGGTGCGCGGTGGTCGGGACGGCGGGTCCGGTCGGGAACGTGCTCACGGAGGTCACGGCAGGGCTTTCGGTGGGGCCGTGCCACACACCGGCGGGCGCGTGGCGGGACGGATCCAGACTGGCCCGCATGCTCCCTGTGCGTCATCGTCGGCACGCACAAAGCGGCGCCCGTGCTTTGGCGGGCCGGACACATGCCGTGGAGGGTGTGCCTCACGGCATCCCGCTCAGGCGAACGGCGAGCGTGACGACAAGCCGGGTGTCGGGGTCGTCGAGGTCGACGCCGAAGCGTTCACGGACGCGGCGGAGGCGGTACCTGAGCGTGTTGGGGTGCAGCGTCAGACGCCGGGCGGCGGAGGCGACGTCCCCCGGGGTCTCGAGGTAGGCGGCGAGGGACCGCACCAGTTCGCCGCCCGCCGCGAGGTCCGTGCGGATCAGCTCGTGCACGGGGCCGGTGCCCGACTCCCATACGGGCCGCACCGCGTCGAGCATGCGCAGGGCCTCGATCGTCGCTCCGACCTGGTCGGGCCCGGCACTGCGCACGGGGTGCGCGTCCCGGCCCCGCCCCTCACGGTCCCGGAGCGCGCGCACGACCAGCAGCGCCTCCTCGTACGACAGCGAGGCGTCGAGGCCGGAACCCACCGTCCCTCCGGCGCCGGTCCACACGGGCGGCGCACCGGGCGTCCGGGCCGCGAGTGCGTCCAGTTCCCGGGCCAGCGCGAGTGCGTCACCCGGTTGTCCCGCGTCGTGACGCGGTTGTCCGCCGTCGTGCGCCGGCAGCAGCACGGCGATCGTGTCCACCTCGCGCAGGACACGGGCGTCGGGCCGCAGGGCGGTGGCCTGGACCGCAAGCGCCTCCAGGGTGCGGTCCTCCGATCCGGGCTCCTCGGGGGACGCGCGCACGCCCACGACGACCGCGCAGGGAACATCGGGCGTCAGTCCGAGCGACCACAGATGGGCCCGCCGGTCACCGCTTCCGTGGAGGAGGCCGCGCAGGGCGTGCGCCTCTCTCCGCAGGGTGCCGCTCTCGCGCATCCGGTGGCGCAGGAGGTGGGGGACGGCGAGTGCGGCGGCACGCCGGAGCACCTGGGCGGCGTCGGGCGAGAGCCGCCGGCCGTCGGCGGCGGCCCACAGCGAGCCCAGCATCTCGCCGCCGCCGCGGACCGCCACGACGAGGCGTTCGGGGGTGTCGCCGTCGGCGGCCCGGTGGATGACGTCACCCGATGTCCTGAGGGTCTGCACCAGCCCGCTGCGGCGCAGTTCGGCGACCCGCCACTCCGGTACGCGGCCGCCCAGGATCGTGGACCGGCGCAGCCCGTCGGCCTCGGGCCCCGTGGCGGAGTGCGCGAGCACCCGGAACTGCGGGTCCTCCACGGTGATCGAACCCCGGCAGAGCCGTGCGGTGGCCGCGGCGAGGGCTGCCAGACCCCCGGTGGTGGCATCAGCCATGAGGTCGTCGCGCCCGGCCGCGGCGAAGGCGGTCGCCGACCGGAGCAGGGCGAGGGCGTCCCCCCAGTCCGCCCACGAGGCACGGACGAGCAGCGCGATGCCGCACTCCTCGGCCGCGGCAAGGGCCTGTGCCGGCAGCGGCGCACCTTCCTGCTCCCGGAGCACGAGCGCCGAGGCGCCACGCCGCGCCGCTTCCCGTACCGCCGTGCCGGCGGTGGCGGGATCGGGCGGCAGGCCCGCCGCCAGCACGATCCGCCCGGCGTGCGTGCGGGCCGGCTCCTCGTCACCGATGACCACGCCGACGACCGTCACGTCCTGCCCCGTGGGGGCGAGCAGCAGGCGCAGGACGCCCTCCTCGTCGTGGTCGAGGATCTGCCTGAGGGTGACGTGGTCCGGTCCGCTGCCCTTGGTGCCTGACGTCATGCGCCGAGGATACGAGCGGGAGGGAACCGTGCGGCGGGCGGTGAGCCGCGGACGGTGGGACGGCGGTGAGCGCACTTTGCGGAACCTTTACCCGCAGCGGGCCGTTGGGTCATGTGTACACGCGAGGTTTCGCGACCGGCAGTTCAGACGATGACCGAGGTGACGTCGGATGGCAGTGTGGGATCGGCTCAAGGACCAGGCAAGGACTCTGCAGCAGGGTCAGCAGGGACGCGCCCAGGCAGGCGGACGTGGAGGGTCCCGGTCCGGCGGCGGCTCGCGCGCCCAGTTGGTCGGCGCCCTCAAGAATCAGCTCACCTCGCTCAAGACCGAGCTCAAGAGCGGCGCCTACCGCGACGCGAGCATGGCGATGTGCGCCCTCGTGGCCGCCGCCGACGGACACGTGGACGCTGCGGAGCGTCAGCACGTGGAGTCGCTGATCCTCGGCAACGACGTCCTGCAGAACTTCCCCGCGGAGCAGCTGCGCCAGCGGTTCAACAAGCATGTGGACCAGCTGAGCCGGGACTTCCACCAGGGCAAGGCGGAGGCGATGCAGGAGATCGCCAAGGCGGCGAAGAAGCCGGTCGAGGCCAGGGCCGTCGTCCAGACGGGCATCGTCGTCGCCGGGGCGGACGGCGACTTCTCGCAGGCCGAGCACATGGTGCTCCAGGAGGCGTGCGCGGCGCTGGGGCTCTCGCCGGCCGAGTTCCAGCTCTGAGGACCGCTCGCCCGCATCCGCTTCGGGGCCGGCTCCGAAGCGGCGCGGACAGGCCCGGACGAGTGCCGGGGCGAGGCCGCTCCGGCGGGCGGTCTCCTTCGGGGGACGACGAAGGCCCGGAGGGGCCGCGCGGCCTGCGGGGGAGCCGCCCCGGACGGGTCCCCCGCGGAGAGCGCGTGACGCGGTGCCGCGTCACTCCTCGTACGGTGGGGTCCTGATGCCACCGAGCCTGGAGCGGCCATGCACACCCCCCACTCGTCCGGCGGCCCGGACGTGCAGCAGGACGGGCTGTTCGCTCTCGACGACCTCGCTGCCGGTCCCGGGGCGCCCGGGCCCTCGGGACCGCTCTTCCGCGACTCCGACGAGGCCCGGAGGATGCTCGCGGTCAAGGAGATCCACGCGGAGGCGGCCGCCGCCGCCTCCCCTCGCGGCCGGGCGATCATCGCGCGGTATCCGGACGCCGAGGTCATCCCGGCGGATTCGCACTGGCGCATCCCGGAACTGCACGGCAACAAGGGAAACGCGGACCGCTGGGTGCGCATCAAGAGCACGGTCCTCGTCCTCGGCGAGAAGAAGACGCTGACCGTGCGGGTCAACGGCCGGTCGGCGGACTGGATCGCCCCGGGCGCGGCGAACGGCTGCGCCATGGCCTGCTCCTACTGTTACGTCCCCCGCCGCAAGGGCTACGCCAACCCGGTCACCGTGTTCACGAACATCGACGCGCTGATCGGCCGGCTGCGGCGCCATGTCATCGCGCAGGGCCCGAAGCGGGAGCCGAACCAGTGCGACCCGGCCGCGTGGGTCTACGACATCGGCGAGAACAACGACTGCTCGGTCGACGCACTGATCAGTGACAACACCGCCGACCTGGTGCACGCCTTCACGCGCTGGCCCACGGCGAAGGCCTCGTTCGCGACCAAGTTCGTGAATCCCGATCTTCTGGCGTTCGATCCCCGGGGGCGCACCCGCGTGCGCTTCTCGTTGATGCCGCAGGACGACTCACGCCTCCTGGACATCCGGACCAGCCCGGTCGCCAGGCGCATCGAGGCCGCGGCGGACTTCGTCGAGGCGGGCTACGAAGTGCACTTCAACCTCTCCCCCGTCGTCATCAGGCCCGGGTGGGAGCAGGCGTGGGCACAGCTGCTCCAGCAGATGGACGACGTCCTGCCGCGGTCGGTGAAGGAGCAGGCCGCGGCCGAGGTCATCATGCTGACCCACAACCGGGACCTCCACGAGGTCAACATGGCGTGGCACCCGCGTGCCGAGGACGCGATCTGGCGCCCGGAGATCCAGCAGGCCAAACGCTCGGAGAACGGCAGCCTCAACGTCCGGTACCGCGGCACCGTCAAGGCGGAGGCGGTGGAGACGGTCCGCGGCCTCGTGGCCGCGCACACCCCCTGGATGCCGATCCGCTACGCGTTCTGACCGGCCAGGGGCGAGGACCGGACCGTGATCCGGACGGGACCGCGGGAGCGAACGGCCCCTGGCCCGGACCGACCGGCCCCGAGACCCGGACCGACCGGAGCACCAACCGACCGGGGGCGCGAACGGACCGGGGATCGCGTAGGGCTCCGCCCCGGGCGGTCTTGCCGCCGCCACGGGCGCACGAACCGAAAGCCCCGTCAGGGCCGGCCGCCTCCCCGCGCGTGGAGTTCGCGGTGCATCGACCGCAGCCTGTCGGTGAAAGCGGCGACGGGCCCGTGGACGTCCAGCCCCGGCACGACCTCCCCGATGGCCAGGGGGCGCACGGGGGACGGCGGGACGCCGAGTTCACCCAGCCACCGCGTGAGTTCTGCGGAGGAATGGGCGTAGACGATCCTGCCAAGGCCCGCCCAGCCGTGCGCCGCCGCGCACATGGGGCAGTGCTCGCCCGACGTGAACACCACGCATCGCGCCCGTTCCCCGGGGGCGAGCTCGCCCGCCGCCCAGCGGGCCAGTTCGAACTCGGGGTGCCGGGTGTGGTCCCCGGTGCTGCGGACCAGGTTGCGCGCTTCGCGCAGCACCTGTCCTCCGGAGTCCACGAGAACCGAACCGAAGGGTTCGTCCCCGGCGGCGAGGGCTTCACCCGCCAGGTCCACGGCCCGTTCCACATGCAGGAGTTCGGCGGCGCTCAGCGGTGCGGTCGTCATCCGTGTACTCGTTCCTCGCGTCGGGAATCACCACAGGGACCGCCAGGATGCCGGGGACCGGTCCGGCTCAGGGGGATGCGCGGCTGCGCCGGGAGCATGTCAGCCCGTCCGCGGGACGTCAGCGGCGGGCCTGCTCAGCTGTGTGACGGGCAGGCCGCTCGGCCTGCAGCACCGCGATGCCCAGCGGGCGCTCGCCGACCGGCAGGCGCCTCACCTCACCCGTGGGGACGTCGACGACGCTGATGCCGTTCCAGTAGCCGTCCCGGGTGAAGCCGCCCGAGACGTACGCGGTCCGCCCGTCGGCCGACACGGCGACGTCCTCGTGCGGCCCGTCGAGTGGGATCACCCGCTCCCCGCCGCCGGGGGCACGGACGGTGAGGGAAGGCCCTTCGTCCTCGGCGGGGTCGATCGGGCCCGTCCCGACGACGTACAGGGTGCCGTCGGGTGTGACCGTGGCCCCGTGCTGGTGGGTGTCGGCGGACATGCGCTCGACGCGGATCCGGCCACGGTCCGGGTCGACCACCGCGAGCCGCTCGCCCTCGAACGGCAGGAGCAGCGCACCGTCGGAGGGGCGCACGGCCGCGTAGTGCGGCTTGAGCCAGGACCCGAGCCCGCCCTCCGTACCGTAGGGCGCCACCTC